>MNDE01000068.1 GCA_001914785.1 Acidobacteria bacterium 13_2_20CM_57_17
GCCTGGTCGCAAGGGACTGATTGGTGCCGTGAACCCTATGCGCTGGCCAATTCCTTCAGCAGCGCCTTGCCTTTGCGGAACCATGGCCGCTCCCGCCGTTGCATATACCGCGGCAGGGCGCGCTTCTTCGCCTCCAGCTTCTGCAGCCACTCGCGCGCCTCTTCTCCCCGGTTCGCGGTCTTTAGGAAACTTGCGTGGTTGTACAGCGTCTCCGGCGTCGTCGAAATCTGCGTGACCTCCGCGAAAAGCTGGTCCGCGCGCTCAAGTTGACCCGTTCGCGCGTACGCATCCGCAAGCAGCCCCGCAGCCCGGTAATAATCGAATTTCCGGTCGGCGGCAACGACGCGCTCCAAGTCCGGAATCGCGCCCGTCAGATCATTCAGCCCGAGCGAGCACTGTGCTCGTGAATAAAATGTGTACGGCGAAGCGCCTCGCGCGTCGATCGCGTGAGTGAATGCCTCACGTCCTTTCGTAAATTCTCGCTGGTCCTTATAGAGTTCGCCCAGCTCTTCGTAATTTGCCGGCGAAGGATTATCTATAATGTCCGTTTCGACTTTCTGAATGCGTGACCGCCGTCCAAAACCCTGAAAGAATCCGCGAAGGAGTCCCAGATCCGGCAGCACTTCGGCGAGGATGTATATCGCGGCGCCAGGCGGTCCGAGAAAAAAGATGACATAAAACCAATAGTTCTCCGGCCGCCGCCTGATGAAGTGCACAATCGCCAGGCCCTGCAAGAGGAAGCCCCAAGGATAGAAAAAATGACCCAGCCCAAACATGGATGACCGCCTTGCCAACAGAATCGCTTTCCTTCACTTGCTGGTCAAACGGAAACTCTACTTGCTTCGTGCGAAAGTTACTGCCTGATGGGACGATTTTCCCCTGCTATGATAGTGCCAAATGAGTCCTATCGAAACGCTCGGCCTCGCGTTGGGAGCCGGATTTTCTTCCGGTCTGAATCTCTACGCCACCGTCGCGACGCTCGGCCTGCTTCAGCGTTTCGGCGTGCTCCGTCTCCCACCGGGATTGCAGGCTCTCGCGCACCCCTGGGTTCTCGGAATCGCCATCGCGCTCTATCTGCTGGAATTCCTCGCCGACAAGATTCCGTATTTTGACACTGTTTGGGACGCCGCCCACACCTTCATTCGTCCGCCCGCTGCGGCGCTTCTCGCTTACTCAGCAGCCGGCGGAGCCGCGCCTGAATGGCGCTGGGGCGCCGCACTCATCGCCGGGGGAGTCGCCCTCACTTCGCATGGCACGAAAGCCAGTGCGCGCGCCGCTGTGAACGCAAGCCCGGAACCATTCAGCAATTGGGCGCTAAGTTTTGGTGAAGACGTCCTCGCCGTTTGGCTGACTTGGATGGCGACGGTTCATCCCTTTGCGGCCACTATCATCGTCGCCGCGCTCGTAGCACTCTCAGCCTTCTTGCTTTACCATCTTTCCCGTTTTGCGCGCCGCGCCCTTCAGCGCCTCTTCGCAACGTAACTGCGCCTCGCTCGGCAAGGCTGTTATTTCAAATACGTGGCAAGCCAATCCAAAAACGTCTTGTACCAAAACTGCGCGTTCTGCGGCTTCAGCACCCAGTGGCCTTCGTCGGGAAAAACGACCAGCTTCGACGGCACTCCCTGCCGTTGCAGCGCGTTGAAAAATTCCAGCGACTGCGTGTACGGCACGCGATAATCTCTTTCGCCTGCAATTACCAACGTCGGCGTCTTGAATTTTACGAGTTCGCCCGCGTATGTCACCGGTGCCCACTTCTTGTAACTCTCCGGATTCGACCACGGCGTGCCCTGCATGTCGTGCTCCTCGAACCAGAGTTCTTCGGTCGCGTACATCGCCACTTTGTCATATACGCTCGCGTGGCTGATGATGGCTTTGAACCGGCCCGTATGCGTGGCCATCCAGTCCGCCATGTATCCGCCGTAAGAGCCGCCCGCAGCGGCCATGCGCGAGCCATCGACGAACGGATATTTTTTCAGCGTGTAGTCCACGCCGTTCATCACGTCGACATAGGGTTTGCCGCCCCAGTCGTTCGTGATTTCATCGGTGAATTTTTGTCCGTACCCAGTCGAGCCGCGCCGGTTAATCATCAGCGTCACGTATCCGGCCGCGGAAAAAACCTGCGCGTTCCACCGGTAGCCCCACGCATTCGACCACATCGTCTGCGGCCCGCCGTGCAGCAGCACCAGCAATGGATATTTTTTCGTCGCGTCGAATTTTGGCGGACGGATCAACATCGCTTGCACTCTCGTGCCCTCGGCACCCTCGAACCAGAATGTATCCGGAGGGTTCATCTCCAGCCCTGCGAGCATGGCATCATTCTGGTGTGTGAGTTGCCGCACGCCGGAACCGTCGCCCGATGCCGTGAAGATTTCCGCTGTAAGCGTCAGGCTCGTCCGCTCAAAAACCAGCGTTTTGCCGTCCGCGCTGAAGGAAATTGCCGTGTTATAAGTGTCTGCGATGATCTTTTTCGGCTCCGCTCCCACGCGCGCTGCCATTGCGTATACCGGCTTCTGTGTTTCGTTCTCCGCCGTGAAATAAATCGTCTTGCTGTCCGGCGCCCACGCGAGTTCGTCCGCACTACGGTCAAACGTTTCCGTAAGATTCTCGATTCTTCCCGCCGCGCGGTCGTAAATCATCACGCGGCAACGATCCGCTTCATATCCCGCTGTAAGCTGCGCGTGATACGCGATGTATTTTCCGTCGGGAGAATAGACGGGGTTTCCGTCAAATCCTGGCTGCGCGGTCATGCGTTTCGCCTCGCCGCCCGCCACCGGAACGATGAACAAATCGGCGTTCGTGCTGATCGCTTCCATCTTGTCAACGACGGCGGTGAAGCAAATCTCTTTTCCGTCCGGTGAAAAATTAATGTCCGCCGGACCACCGCGCTCATCCGGTGGAACATCGTAGTCCGTTCCTGTCGTCAGATCGCGTGGGGCCGCGCTCCCATCGGCTGGAATTACGAACAAGTGGCTGCGTTTTCCTTCGTTCCAATGTGTCCAGTGACGATAGAGAAGATGCTCGGCGACGTGCGCTTTCACTTTGTTCTTTTCTTTTTCTTCATCTCGCTTCTTGTTGCAATCGTCGTCGTTGTTCAGGGCAGCCGTGGAGCGGATGACGCAATCAGGATAAACCGAAGACGTGAACGCAATCGTCTTTCCGTCCGGCGACCACTTCACCATGTCCGCCCCGGTCGAGAGTTTGGTCAGCGCGTGCGCTTCGCCGCCCACCATCCAAAGCAAATAAACTTGCGATTCACCGCTGCGTGACGAGAGAAACGCGAGCGTCTTTCCGTCCGGTGACCAAACCGGCGAAGAATCATATCCGCTCTGCGTCAATTGCATAGCGGCTCCCCCCGCCGTCGACACGACCCAGATGTTGCTGATGCCGCGGTTTGCGTCCATGTCTGGCGTGGAAACTGTGTACGCCACCCACTTCCCATCCGGTGAAACTTGCGGCTCCGCGATGCGGTGCAGCTTGATCATGTCGTCAAAAGTGATGGCGTGCTTCGCCGTTTCCTGCGCAGAATTCGCTGGTCCGGATCCCAGCAACGCGCTCGCGAAAACGCACTGCAAAATAACGCCTTTCATTTCGTTTTTTCTCCTGTGAAACGCAATGAATCGCAACGGTGCAGGCAGAATCGTACCATGCAGAATCACACGATGCAGGACCACGGATAATGTCACGTTTCCCTGCCGAATCCAATACCTCGGCTCACTTAGGTGCGGCTTGAAAGACTTATCCCAACGGCGCTAGTGCCGTTCTCGACTCTGCTACAATCCTTCCCCGGATATCTCATGCCGACCAGCAGCGGACTTTTTCCCCGCCATTTTAAGAAGACCTTTCCCATCGCCGCTCGTGGGGAAGGATGCTGGATTATCGCCGCCGATGGCCGTCGATTCCTTGACGCTTCCGGACAGGCTGCAGTCGTCAGCATCGGTCACGGCGTGCCGGAAATCGGCCGCGCAATGGCGGAGCAATCTTCCCGGATCGCTTTCGCGCACACTTCGCAATTTCACACGGCTCCGGCGGAACGACTTGCCAAGCGCCTGCTCGCGATGGCTCCGCCGAATTTTCGCAACGGTGGCCGCGTCTATTTCACTTCCGGTGGCTCCGAAGCGACAGAAACCGCCATAAAACTTGCGCGCCAGTTTCATCTTGAAAATGGCCAAAAGGAACGCTATCGGGTTCTTTCGCGCCGGCAGAGCTATCATGGCAGCACCCTCGGAGCGATGTCCGTCAGCGGAAACGCCGCGCGCCGCGCATCCTTCGAGCCCCTCATCGCCGAATGGGGACACATCGCTCCATGTTTCTGTTACCACTGCCCGTTTGATAAAACTTTTCCGCAGTGCGCGCTCGCGTGCGCTGACGATCTTCAAGTCCATTTAAGTGGGCAAGAGCGAGAGCAAGCGGCCGCGTTTATTTTCGAGCCGGTTGTTGGCGCGACTCTTGGCGCGGCCGTTCCGCCTGAAGGCTACGCCCAGCGCATCGCGGAAATCTGCCGCAAGAACGGAATTCTCCTGATCGCCGACGAAGTCATGACCGGTATGGGCCGCACTGCAAAGCCGTTCGCTGCCCAGCGCTGGGGCATCGAGCCAGACCTGATTCTGGTCGGCAAAGGAATCGCTAGCGGTTACGCGCCGCTGGGTGCGGTTCTCGTTTCCGCGCGCGTCGTCGAAGCTTTCGAGCATGGCTCGGGCGCCTTCGTGCACGGCTTCACGTATCAGGCCCATCCAGTGTCCACTGCTGCGGGCAACGCCGTGCTCGACTATCTGGAAACGCACAAACTTTTTGATCGCGTGAATGCCGCCGGGCAAGAGCTGCACCGCGCGCTTTCTCCGTTGCAATCTCATCCGAACGTCGGTGATGTGCGCGGTCTTGGACTGCTTCTTGGCGTCGAGTTCGTTAAAAACAAAGCTACTCGCGAGCCTTTCCCGAAAGAACAAAACATCGCGGAGAAAATTCGCGAGGCTTGTCTGGAGGAAGGCGTCCTGACCTATCCAACACAAGGCTGCATTGACGGCTTGCGTGGTGACCACATCCTTCTCGCGCCGCCGTTCACGATCTCGTCGGAGGAATGCGCGCTGATTGCTCGCGCGCTGCGGTCCGCGGCGGCGAAAGTGTTTTCAACTTGATTCAGCATCAGGACTGGTTTGTTTGCAGTGAGTTCCTGTTCTTTTGGAGAACAAAATAAAAATGCGGCTTCCCTTGCGCACTCTTGTAGTCTCAATTCCCTTTTTTCTCTTGACCTTCGCGCTTTCTGCTCAGCTCAAGCAGGCGGCCCCGCCGGCCACTCCGATTCTCGGTTTTTCTCCCCCGCATGCCGCCGCGGAGCACGCTCTCGAATCCACGTTTCAATCCATTCCCTCTGGCGAAAAAGCGCGCGAATGGCACCGCTCGTTCACCGCCGAACCGCATCCCGCCGCTTCCGACCGCAACAATCAGCTCGCGGACTTCATTGCGAATGAATGGCGCAAGCAGGGATGGGAAGACGTCGCCCTTCGCCGCTACGATGTTTTGCATTCGCGTCCGCGCAGCGTCTCCCTCGAAATGACAGAGCCCCTCCATTTCACCGCGTCGTTGCAGGAAGACGCTTACGATGTCGATCCAGACACGAAAAATCCGGCCGTCTCCAGTTCTTACTTTGGCTATTCCGCGTCCGGCGACGTGACCGCGGAAGTCGTCTACGCACACAGCGGCAATCCTGAAGATTACGATTTATTGCGGAAGAACGGCATCAGCGTAAAAGGCAAGATCGTTCTGGTGCGCTATTCAAATCCGTACAGCTATCGCGGCTTCAAGGCGCTCACCGCCGAACGCGAAGGCGCGGTCGCCCTGCTCATTTATTCCGATCCTGCCGAAGATGGTTCCGCGCGCGGCAAAGTTTTTCCCGATGGTCCTTGGGGCCCGGAGAGTCACATTCAGCGCGGCGCAATTACTTACGATTACATCGTTCCCGGCGATCCCACCACGCCCGGCTGGGCCTCTGTGCCAGGAGCAAAACACATCGCTCCGGAAGAAGCGCGCTCGCTGCCGAAAATTCCCGCGCTCCCGCTTTCCGCGCACGACGCCAAACCGCTTCTCGAAAATATGAATGGCCCCGAAGCGCCGCAGGATTGGCAAGGCGCTTTGCCCATCACGTATCGCTTCACCGGCGCGGTCAAGGTCCACGTAAAGGTGGACATGGACACGAGCGTGCAGCCTTACACCGTCGTCGAAGCTCGCATTCGCGGCAGTGAGTTGCCCGACGAATGGGTGCTGCTCGGCAATCATCGCGACGCGTGGGTGTATGGCGGCGTCGATCCTTCGAGCGGCACCGCTTCGATGATGGAGCTGACGCGCGCTCTTGGGGACCTCAAGCAGCGCGGCATTCGTCCGCGGCGCACCATGATGGTTTGCAGTTGGGATGGCGAAGAATACGCGCTCACGGGCTCAACGGAATGGGGCGAGCAGTTTGCCGATGACCTCAAGAAAAAACTCGTTGCCTATCTCAATGTGGACGAATCGGTTGCGGGAGCCGCCACTACAGCGGGTCCCGAGGGCCTGAGCTTCTCGCCCTCCGCTGTCGCTTCGCTTGCGCCGATGCTCGTGGAAGCTTCAAAAGATGTTCGCACGCCATCCGGCAAATCTCTGTACGAAGCGTGGCGCGACACATCGATGCGCGACACGAAGTCTAGCGCTCCGCCGCTCGACAGCGCGCTGGTGCAAACACGCATCGGCAGCGGCTCCGACCACACGGTGTTCCTCAATCATCTCGGCCGGCCGGTGATCAACCTCGATTTCACGGGTGACTACGGCGTGTATCACTCCATGTACGACGATCACTACTGGATGGAGCATATAGGTGATCCCACGTTCGAATACCACGTTGCGCTGACGCGCATCTGGGGAGTCGTCGCGCAGCGTCTGGCCAATGCCGACGTTCTTCCGTTTGATTTCGGCTTCAACGCAGCGGCGCTGGAACAATTTCTGCACGAGCTTGAACAAAAGAACAAAGGCGAGCTGAAGCGCCTCTCATTGAAACGCCTTCACGGGCGCATCGCTGAGTTTGAGAAAGCGGGCGATCTTCTGCGCGACACTACGGCACGCGATCTCCTTTCAGGAACAACAGCCTCGCCGGAAAAGATTCAGCGGCTCAATGAGCAGCTTCTTCAGGTCGAATCCAATTGGCTTGATCCTGCCGGTATTCCGGGAAGGCCATGGTTCCAGCACCTTCTCTATTCTTCGCGCTATACGTATGCGCACTTGGAATTCCCCGGGCTCACCGAAGCCGTGGAGAAACGCGATTGGAAATTGGCGGAGCAGCAAGCGGTCTTGCTGGAAAAGACATTGAAGAAAAACACGGAATTATTGCGTTCGGCTCGATCCTCGTGGGAGAAAAACAAGAAATGATTCGTCCCTTTTCTTTTCGTTATCTGCTCATTCTTTTTTGTTCGTCAGTAATTGCATCGTTTTCCTTTGGGCAGAACAATCTGCCTGCCAAGCCGCGCGCTCGCGATCTCGGCGTCCCGTTTGACGGCACACCCGGGCCGCTCAACGCCATCACCGATGTTTCCGGTGTAACCGTCGGGCACACTACGCTCAATTTCGGCGAAGGAAAGTTGCAGGTTGGCAAAGGCCCGGTTCGCACGGGAGTGACCGCCGTTCTTCCGCGCGGAAAAGATTCGATGAGCAATCCTGTTTTCGCCGGCTGGTGGTCGCTGAACGGGAATGGCGAAATGACCGGCACTACTTGGGTGGAAGAGTCCGGCTTTCTCGAAGGTCCCGTGATGATCACCAACACGCACAGCGTCGGCGTGGTTCGCGATGCGGTCATTCAATGGCGCGTGACGCACGGCCAGCCGGATCCGACCGGTTACTGGTGGTCACTGCCGGTCGTGGCGGAAACGTGGGATGGCTGGCTGAACGACATCAACGGTTTCCACGTGAAGCCCGAGCACGCTTTGCACGCCATCGATACCGCGTCGTCCGGCCCCGTTCCCGAAGGCAATGTTGGCGGTGGCACGGGAATGGTCTGCAACGGCTTCAAAGGAGGAATCGGCACTGCTTCGCGCAAGCTGGACACGAAAGACGGTGACTACACAGTAGGAGTTCTAGTGCAATGCAACTACGGCCGGCGTCCCGATCTCCGCATTGCGGGCGTGCCTGTCGGCAGGGAGATTCCCGATGATGTTCCCTACGCCGGCACTTCCTTCGCGAGCGACGACCACGGCTCGATCATCGTCGTTGTTGCGACGGACGCGCCGCTCGTCGCGCATCAGCTGAAGCGGCTGGCCCGCCGAGTTTCGCTGGGGCTCGGCCGCAACGGCAGCATCTCCGGCAACGGCTCCGGCGACATTTTCATTGCGTTCTCCACGGCAAATTCAGGCGCCGCCGCTGCGGACCACGTCGTCGACGTGAAAATGTACCCGAACGACAAGCTTGGGCCCGTGTTTGCCGCCACGGTGCAGGCCACCGAAGAAGCCATCATCAACGCCATGATCGCCGCCGAGACCATGACTGGCATCGAGAATCACAAAGTCATCGCGCTGCCCCACGGAAAGCTTCGCGAAGTGCTGAAGAAATTCAACCGGTTGACTCAGTGAGTGCAGGCACGAAGCAAGACCTGAAGAGGCGCTCATGATCCTTCTGATTTTAGGTGGGCTCTCATTAGGCGTGGCGGCGACTATGGATACCATATTCCGTTTTCGTATGGCTAGAAAGGGCCACAGAATTGGCCTCCTGAAAGGTGGGAACTTCGACTACCGTGAGTATCACAAGGTGAGAGTAAGATACGGTTGGTCCGCATGGCCCGTCTATCTCATGTGGGCATTGTATGTTCTTGGTATCGCTTTTCTCATAGGTAGTTCTTTTGTGCATTTTGGCACGCATCCGATGCGTTCAAACCAGCGCTCAACGTGAACACATGTTTCAGAAGTGAAATGGCATCGCTCACCTGAAATTGCAGAAATCTGCGCGTTCTTGCCTAAATCACTGGAACCGCCATCTTGCGTGGCGGATTGAAGAACGGGAGCGGCACGACCTTTGCGGAAACGGTGTGACGCACGGCTTCGACGGTCATCTCGATGCTCAACGTAGTCCCGGCCTTTGCGCTGTCACGGCTTACGCAAGCCAGCGCGATCATTTTTTTCAGCGCGGGCGACCATGTCGTTGAGGTGGCCTTGCCCACTTGCCGCCCGCCGCGATAGACGGGCACGGCCACACGCGACGCCATACTCGGCACCTGCGGCGCCATCTTCAATTTGTCGTAGAGCGCTTCGACTTCGTTCCAGTCGATCTCCAGCCCTGCGAGCGCCCGCGCGGCGCCTCTTTTTGCTTCTTGCGCCAGCGCCTCGCGCCCCACAAAATTTTCCTTCTTCAAGTCCACCAGCTTGCCCAGGCCAATCTCGGCCGCAGAATATTTCTGCGATTCGATCAACGCTTTCTTGCTCGAAATGTAATCCACTTCGATCAAAATCAGGCCCGCTTCGATTCGCGCGATGTCCAGCGCAATCATGCCCGCGGGATGAATATCAAACACTTTGCCCTTAGCAATCACCGCATCCCACACTTTGACGGCATCGATCCATGGCATCCAGATCTCGAATCCCAGGTCCCCCGTATAACCCGTCCGCGAAATGTCCACCGGCACTCCCGCGATTTTTCCATGCGTCACGCGAAAATATTTCAGGTTCGCGATGTCAGCGTCCGCCGCCTCGTGCAGCACTTTGCCGGACATTGGCCCCTGCAGCGCCAGCGCCGCCGTCTGCTCCGAAATGTCTTCAATCGTTACGTCCAGCGCCAGGGCATTTTGCCGGAACCACCGCAGGCTGGGATCTGCCGCCGTCCAGCGATATTCATTCTCTCCCAGCCGGGTGATCGTTCCGTCGTCGATCACTTTGCCTTCGGGATCGCACCAACAGCAGTAAATCACCTGGTCCACGGCAACTTTATTGATGTCGCGCGCAATCACGCGGTTCACGAACTTTGTGGCATCACGTCCCGTCACGCGGTATTTGAAGAGCGGGGAAATATCGATCAGCGCCGCGGAATTGCGGATGGCGTTGTACTCGTGCTCGTGGTGCATCTCGTAAACGCCGACGGTGTAATAGCCCGACCA
This sequence comes from Acidobacteria bacterium 13_2_20CM_57_17, assembly GCA_001914785.1. Classification (GTDB taxonomy): domain Bacteria; phylum Acidobacteriota; class Terriglobia; order Acidiferrales; family UBA7541; genus Acidiferrum. Next base: position 10,097 of record MNDE01000068.1, read on the forward strand.
CTCGCGGTAGTTCAGGCTTTCGCACAGCGCCAGCGTTCTTTCGTGAAACGCGGTTCCGACGGGCAAGAATCCTCCTGATGAGCGCGCGGCAGTTCGCCGCTGCAAAGACACTGGATTATAGGTGCGAACTTGCGGCGCTCGCAAGGTTTGCGCGCGAAATCGGGCTAGGGGTGCGCGGCTTTGCGTCCCGTCCTGGCTCTTGCTATCTTGAAATCGACCATGACCGAAAGAGTGGTTTTGATCACCGGGGCCAACGGCGGACTGGGAACGTTCGTGACCAAGCGTTTTCTTGAGACCGGCGCGATGGTTGTCGGCGGTTCGCGGAAGATCTCGAAAGAGGACTTCGAAGGGCCCAATTTCGTTCCGCTGCCGGCCGATTTCACGGAGCCAAATGCAGTGCGCGATGCGATTGCCTCGGTGGTCACGCGTTTTGGCAGGCTTGACGTGCTGGTCCACGTGGTGGGCGGCTTCGCGGGTGGTTCGACGGTTGCGGAAACCGATGACGCCACCTGGGGGCAAATGCGCGACCTGAATTTGACTTCGGCGTTTTATGTTTTGCGCGCCGCGATACCGCATCTGCGGAAATCCGGGAAAGGCCGCGCCATCGCGATCGGGAGCCTGGCTGCCGTCGAGCCACACGCAGGACTTGGCGCGTATGTGACGTTCAAATCCGCGCTGACGACTCTCGTGCGAACCGTGGCGCTCGAGAATAAGGACAGCGGAATGACTGCAAACGTGGTTTTGCCCGGAACGATGGACACGTCGGCGAACCGCAAATCCATGCCGGGCGCTGATTTTTCGAAATGGGTTCAGCCGGCCGATGTAGCTGATCTGGTCCTGTGGCTCGCAGACGAGCGGTCAGGGCATATCAACGGTATGGCGATTCCGATAGACAGCCCCAAAGCATGAACGTCTTGTTCACTGCTCTTTGCCATCTGCGTTCCTGTGACGGTGTCACTGTTTTTTCGTCGCCAAAGCAGGCTATCAACACTTGGGACCAGCCGATGACGCTTTACAGTGGGCCGAGGCTGGCCCTATAGTCATTTGACGACCGCCTCCGAACACTGCATGCGAAAAATCCACCTCA
>MNDE01000107.1 GCA_001914785.1 Acidobacteria bacterium 13_2_20CM_57_17
GACGTTCGTAACCAATACCGCGAGCAGGTTTAACCGTTTCTGGGCCCACGTCAGTCCTGGCTCTTACCTCATGGTCCTCGGTCTTTGGGCACTGCATCTATGGTCCTATGCTCCTAACCCTGAGCCAAAAAGAGCAGTGCGCTTGGAAGAGCAATACCAAAGAATTGCCGCTGCGACGGGTCAGAGATTACGAGAAGGACGAGCGTACCTGGCGAAGGTGGTGGGCTCGTGATCGGAACCACCACTGCACTAATCGGAGCCGCTGTCCTTCTTGTATTGATACTCGTGTGGGTCCGAGGGCAATCGGCCTCGCGGCATCTGCCTGCTGTCATGGACGAGTGGCTGACTGGCCAGGACGACCTCCCGGAGGCTTGTCCGCCGGAATTTGTCTCGAAAATCTTTTCAAGCCGGGACTCCGAATTCATTTCTCAGTTGGAATCGGTCGATTTGAAGCGGCTCTTCCTTCGAGAGCGCAATGCCGTGGCGCTGCTTTGGGTGCAGCAGACCGCGGCCACCATCCGCCGAATCATGCGCCACCATTTGGAAGCGAGTCGGCTGAGTGCGGATATTAAATTCGCGATGGAGGCCAGGATATTCCTCCAATACGCACAGCTCAGGCTGATTTGCGGAACCCTTTTTCTTTTGATTGGATTGGCGGGCCTAGAGAGGCTGCACTGGATGGCCTTGCGCGCCGACAAACTTACTCAGCGCATCGGCAATGTTCTAAGGGAGTTCGAGTCTGGAGCCCGATCGCGCGAAATGGATGGTGTGCAATCCTGAGCTGCATCGCGTCTGCCGCAATTAAAGCGCCGTAACCATGAGCTCTGGGGTCAAACTCGTTCCTGTGCAAGAGGCCTACGACGACCTCTTGAACCGCACGCTCGCCCGGATTCCCTGTGATCTTGGGCGCCTGATTTATCTGGCCTCGACGCGCGATTACAACACAGGAAACTATTATCATGAGGGGCTTGCGAACCGCTTCCGTCCGGAAGTCGCGCGCAAAGCGTTGGAAATCGCCCACCGGCAGGCATTTTACAGACTCTCCGCCTTTTCGCTGGAGAGTTTGGTCAGCGACCTTGAGGCCTATCTACAGTCTACCCGGGAGAATCCTCGGGAGTTTTTGCGCGCGTGGCAGAAGCTGGAGCCATACCGTGTCGCCATTCCTACAGAAGTGAATTTGACGGTTGCGCGCCTCTTCACTTCCAATCTCAGACTCGCCTTGGCAATCTTGCATTATCGTCAGGCGCAGAATCACTTGGGTCGCTGAGTCTCATCGCCACGGCTGTCACCTGCCCGACGATCTCAGCGTCGGTTCCCAACTTGAATTTTCGCACGCTGCATGGAGAGAGAGGATGAGGCAGTAGCAGGAGGTGGTCGTCCAGAAGATCACACCACGCGCAAGCATAGCCGTCGCGCAACTCTACGAAATATATGGCGCGGTCAAACTCGGTGCGGCGGCGAAGCGGCTGCACTTTTCTGACGCGTGAATCGATTTGCACGAAGGAACCAGGGCGTAGCAGGGGATAAAGGGTGTAATCCTGCAGGCCAACGTAACCGTACTGGCTGTGCCGGATGTCCAGGTGTTGAATCAGCGCGATGGGTACTTCTCCCCAAAGTTCCACCATGCGTGAGAGGAGGTTGGTGTTGTCCAGATCGAAGGATCTATCAAACCGGATGGGAAACGTAACCGTACGGTCCGCGTCGTAAACTTCCAGCGAAGTCAGGTGCGTGTGCGGCAGCGGGGCAGCAAGCTGATGCATTCCCAGCTTCTGCAGGTCAAGCCCGTACAGGAGCAGCAGGTCGGTGAACTTCATCCGGTAAATAGCGCTCAAACTGTACAGTTTGAATATGCTCGGAACGGAGTCCGAATTCTCGATTTGCGTTAGCCAGGCGTTTGAGATCTGGAATTCCGGATTGCCTTCCGCTTCCGCAATACGCTGGCTAAACTCCGCCACATCGCGGGTAGTAATGCCCAGCCGCGAGCGTAGGTCTTTCAGCTGTTCATTGGGAAGCAGCGCCGTCACAGCTCGGTATCTTACCGCAAGCACGCCTTGAATTAGCTGCCGGGATGGGCTCTTCGAGAAACGTCAGTAGACTTATTTCAAGTATACGTATTCTTATAATAAAGACAGTCAACTACTTTTCTATTTACCAATCAGGCTGAGTTGGCTGGCAATGCAAAGCCACTGCCCGTCCTTCTTGATCCACGTATCGGTGAACCGGCCGTGATGCGAAAAAGGCTTTCCTTTTTCCGTGCCCTTCTCGTGCGTTGCACCGATGACAACCACGGTATCACCGTGGCGGTGCAGCTTCATATCCTCGGAAACTTCGGTCGTGACCTGGATGGACTTGTCCCGGATCGTCGCCAGGAATTGGTCCTTGCTGAAGACTGTGCCATCGTAGTCCGTGAGAACAAAATCGCTGTCCAGCATTTTCCCCATGGCGTCCGCGTCGTGATTGATCTGCATCTGGTTCCACAGATTCTCCAGCGCGATGATTTTCGTCTCGTCACCCTGGGCAATGGAAACGTTTTGCAAGAAGGGCACAGAGACGAGTGCAAGCAAGAGAATGAGACGGCGTAGCTTCAAGGTTGCTCCTTTAGGTTTGTGTTCTTTCAAGGATGCCACGAATTAAGCTGCTTGCCTCTGCTGAATTCCCGTATCTGCTCCCTCAGAGTAAGAGGCCTCCCGCGCACAGACGCAGCCAATTTGTCGGTTGCGTGAGTTTGGGGATTGCGCGAAAATTAAAGTTCCCGCCGCGGCAGGGAAAGTCTCCGATAGCGCATTTGCGGGGCGTTTCAGGATTCCTGAGCGAGAATCAAGCGCAAGCATAAAGAAGGGCAAACGTCATGACGCAACATGTTGGCGAACTCACTCCCCCCGTGCGATTAATGCTGACTCCCGGACCGTCTTCCATCGACCCGCGCGTCTATCGCGCCATGGCCACGCCGCTGGTGGGTCACATGGACCCCTGGTTCAAAGGGTGCATGGACGAAACGCAAATCCTCCTGCGGCAAATTTTTCAGACGGAAAACCGCATCACCATGCCGCTTTCGGCTTCAGGTTCTGGCGGGATTGAAGCAGCCGTGCTTAACACCCTGGAAGAGGGCGACGAAGCCATCGTTGCGGTCAATGGCGTTTTCTCCGAACGCATGTACGAAATTGCGACGCGGGCTTCGTCGAACGTAATAAAGGTGGAAGCGCCGTACGGAAAGCCGGTGGACGTGGAAGATGTGCGGCGCGCAGGCAAGGGCAAAAAAATCAAGATTATCGGCTTCGCGCACGGGGAAACTTCCACTGGCGTGATTACCGGTATCGATTCTTACCGCAAGGTTGCGGACGAACTGGGTGCGCTGCTGATTGTGGATACCGTGGCGTCGCTCGCAGCTGTGCCAATCGATGTGGATAAGCAGCGCGTTGATATTTGCTTCAGCGGATCGCAAAAGGCCATCAGCGCGCCCCCCGGAATGTCGCCTATCACGGTGAGTCCGGCCGCCGAAGAAATCTTCCGCAAGCGCAAGACGAAAGTGCAGAGCTGGTATTTCGACTTGACGACCGCGATGAATTACTGGGGCAAAGACCGGCTGTATCATCACACGCCCCCGATTTCCTTGATTTTTGCGCTGCGCGAAGCGATGCGCCTTGTCGTCGAAGAGGGCCTGGAAGCGCGCTGGGAGCGGCATCGTGTGAATCAGCTCGCGCTGATCGCGGGCCTCGAAGCCATGGGGCTCGATCTGCTCGTCAAGAACCCGGCCGACCGTTTGCCGACGGTCACCGCAGTAATGATTCCCGGCGGCGTTGACGATGCGAAAGTTCGCAATCAGTTGCTCGACGAGTTCAACATCGAAATCGCTGGCGGCTTCGGCCCGGTCAAGGGCAAAATCTGGCGCGTCGGATTAATGGGCTACTGCAGCCAGAAGCCATTCGTGCTTCTATTCCTGTCGGCTTTGGAAAAGTGTTTGCTCGATCAGGGATTCCGTATGGCGAACGGCGCAGGGGCTGCTGCCGCGATTCGAAGCTATTCGCAAGTGGAAACCGCCGCGGCAGTGAGCCGCTGAAAATCGAAGCATGGAACACCGTTTGTCATGCTGAGCGAAGCGTCTCAGCGTACACTATTGAGCCACAAGTCAGGCAAGGAGACCGCGTGACGACACGCCCAGTGCTCGCGAATACCGGCGCGATGAGCCAATTCATCGGCGCCTTCGAAGTCACTTCCAAGTTGAGCGGGGAAACGTACCAGTGCCGCTTCTCGCACATGTGGAACGGCATCGCGACGCGCCATGCGGACACGATTGACACGAAATTCTTTGTCGATGGCCAGGCTCATGTGGTCGGATTGGCGCACACCGCCTTCGTCAAATTCCGTGCGAAGACTGAGCGTGACCTGACGGACCGCGAAGCAAGTTTCGTCGCTGCGGAATATCTGCGCGAGCGCCTGGAAGAAGACGACCTGCGCCCTCTTTACGACGTCCCGGAAACTGAAGTTCTCAGCCTAATCAACCAGGTCAGCATCAAGTAATAATCTCAACTTCGCATTCAATAGTGGCGTTCGGCACTGCCGGTGCGCTCGAATTTCAGTCGCCGGGTTCGGCATGGAAAGCGTCGAGCGCTGGATGGCGGAGGCCGTCGCGGCGAATGAAGTGGATAACCAGAAGCATCAGCAGCGCGCCGCAAACCATGACCGCCACAGCGATTTCCAGCCCGAGCTGCATGTCGTGAAGATCGGAGATTTTCCCAACCACGTGCGGACCTAGGCCGCCGAACAATTGCGTGGCGAACATGTAAACACCGACGCAAGTGGCGTGCGCCCGGCGCGGCATCATGTCATGAAGAACGGCCGTGACGGGGCCGTGGTACCAGGACATAAAAAAGCCCGCAACGAAAAGGCCGGCCAGCACGGTCGGTTTTTCTTCCGACTGAATGGCCATCAACAGAAACGGAGCCGCCAGAAGAAACGCCCCCGCGATAGCAAGAATGCGCCCGTAAGAGAAGCTTCGCTGCAGGCGGTCCGCAACGAATCCCCCTGTCAGAACCCCAAAGAGCGCCGATAACAGGCCGATGGCCGCGAGCGAGACGGACGCTTCTCGCAAACTGAAACCCTTATAGTTGACAGCGAAGTCCGTTCCCCACGTCAGCAATGACACGCTGGAAAAAGTAATGCAAATTCCCGCGAAGATCATGGAGACAAACGCGGGGACACGCAGAAGCCGGAGTATCGGCACGACTTCGGACCGTGGGCCGCGCGGTGGCTCTTCAATCCAGAAAAGTGCGATACCCGGAACAATTCCCGCCAAAGCCACGATGAAAAAAGCCTCCTGCCATCCGTATCGCGGACCAATGATGCCGCCCAGCGCCTGGCCGGCAGCGCCGCCGAGCAGCATGCCGGAAGCGAAGATGGCTTGCGCGGCCGCGCGGCGTTCCTGCGGAAATGCTCCGGAAATCATGGACTGAGCCGCGGGAGCATAGGCAGCTTCGCCGAGACCGACAATGGCGCGCGCAATCAGGAAAAACATAAAACTGGAGGCCAGACCGCCCGCAAATGTCGCGACGCTCCAGAAGAGGATGCCTGTACCGATGATGGCTTTCCGACTGAAACGGTCGGCCAGGAATCCAAAGGGGATGCTGCCGACGGCGAGGACTACCAGTAGAAATGTTTGCACCGAGCCGAGCTCGGCGTCGGTGACGTGCAGGTGATCGCGCAAGACTGGAATCAGTGGTACGAAGACTTGCCGCGCCGCGAAGTTGACAAAATTGATTAAAGCAAGTACAGCAAGAAGACGAATCTGGTAGCTAGTGAGCGGGATGGACTTCGTAGACATTCAGAATGGGCTCGGTGATCCGCGTGTGGCCTGGTGGAGCGTAAGCCGGAAGTTATCAGTCTTTGCCCGGCCTATCAACATTATATGACGACTCACAATTCTGCTCCCACGAATGCCACGACCAGTGATCGTTTAACTACTGTTCTTTCTTATGGCGTACTCCTTCTGCTCATTTACCTGGTTTTCCGGATTTACGAACCTTTCCTCTCAGCGCTGGGTTGGGCGGCAATCCTGGTGATTTTTTTCTACCCCATGCACGAGCGGCTGGTGCGGAAATTCTCTGCGACTAAGGCGGCGGTCATCAGCACCGTGGCGGTGACCATTTTGCTCATCGTGCCGGCCATTTTCGTAACCACGCTGTTCGTGCGCGAAGCAGTGTCGATTTCGCGCGGCGTGCAGCATTCCATTGCGGGAGAGCACGCGCCCGTGGTGGCCAGAAAGTGGGCGTGGATCGCGCAACATGTGCCGGGATTGGATCCCAACGCCGACGTCGCCGACATGGTGGAACAGGCCGTTCAGAAAGAGGCCGGTTTTCTCGCAGAGCGCCTCGGGACCATTCTGCGCAACATCGCGGCGTTTATCTTCGACCTTTTTGTGATGATCTTCGCGATGTTCTATTTCTTCCGCGACGGCGACCGGATTATCCTTGGAGTTCGCAGCATTTTGCCCTTCGACACCGAGCACCGTGACGCCATGATGAAGCAGGCGCGCGACCTTATTTCCGCGAGCGTCACGACCAGCCTGATTATTGCCGCCATTCAGGGCATTCTTGGCGGCCTGGGATTCGCCATTGTGAAATTGCCGACGCCTCTTTTCTGGGGCGTAGCAATGGCTTTTTTTTCGCTGGTCCCTGTAGTGGGCTCCGGACTGATCTTCGTGCCTGCGTCATTGTGGCTTAGCTTCACGGGACATTGGGGGCGCGCCATTCTGCTGCTCGCGATTTGCGCGGGAGTATCCACGATCGTGGACAATGTCCTGCGGCCGCTCCTGCTGGGCGGTCGAAGCGAATTGAGCGGGCTGGTGATTTTCATCAGCGTGGTAGGTGGCGTCGGCTTGTTTGGAATGCTCGGCCTGGTGCTTGGGCCAATCCTGGTGGCCACCGCGGCGAGCGTCCTTGCGGTATATATGGACCGCCCGGAAAGCCCTCCCGGTCCGCCGATAACGTCTCGATAACACGCGGACTGTCTTGCCGCCGGGCCGTCACTTGGTTGTGCTAGAGTAACGCGCTCGAAGGAATTTCATGACCACCATAGCGGCCCCAAGACCGATGGAGCTTCCCGTGGCGAAACTACGGTGGAGGTGCGAGCTTTCGCGCATCCCCTTCGAAACCACCGCGCAAGCGGAACTCCGCGAAGGCTTCATCGGGCAGGAGCGCGCGTTGCGTGCGCTGAAGATGGGCGCGGAGCTTTCCGCCCCCGGCTACAATGTTTTTGTGTGCGGGTTAGCCGGAACCAGCCGCGGCGGAACGATCGCCCGCATGATCGAAGAGCTTCACCCGCCCACAAAGGAATCTCTCGACCGCTGCTACGTCAACAATTTCAAATTGACGGATCGCCCGCGCTTGCTGGCGCTTCCTCGCGGCCAGGCTAACGCCTTCAAGAAGGATATGCAGGCAGGGATCGACTTTCTGCGCCGGCGGATTCCCCAGGTGTTCGAAGGCGAGCCCTTTCAGCGCCAAAAAGGCCGCATCGTCGAACGTTTTACCGTTCGCGAAAAAGAATTGATGGACGATTTCACGCGCCGCATCGCGCGCGACCAATTTGCGCTGGGGCACATGCAAGTGGGCGCCGTCGCGCTGCCGGAAATTTTCCCCGTGCTCGAAGGCCAGATGGTGCCGATCGAGGACATCGCCAAAATGGTGCACGAGGGCAAGCTCGAAAGCCCAGTCGCCGAAGACATCGAGCGAAAGTACGAGCAGTTTCGCCAGGAATTCACTGTCGTTTACCGCAAGACTCTGACGCTTTCGCGAGAACTGGCCAGCGAGCTGAGCTATTTGGAGCAGGAAGCGGCCTCCGTGCTGGTAGACGGTGTCATCGAAGAACTCAAGGAAAAATATCCAGGCAATAGTGTTGCGGAATATCTCGAAGAAGTGCGCCACCATCTTCTGGACAATCTCGACCCTTTTAAGGAGCGTGAGGGCGAAGGCGAGCACGACGAAGAAACGCCCGACGGGTTGCCCAAGCCGCAAGGCGGCGGTCCCGAGCGCGATCCTTTCCGCGTATACGGTGTGAACGTCATTCTTGCGCACGACAACGATGACAAGTCCCCGGTCATTTTCGAAACCACGCCCACCTACGCCAATCTTTTCGGAACTATCCAGCGCGCTTACGACGCGCGAGGCGGCTGGACCAGCGACTTCATGGATCTGCGCGCCGGTTCGCTGCTACGGGCCGATGGCGGCTTCCTGATTATGTATTCGCTGGAAGCACTCTCGGAGGTCGGCGTATGGCGCGCGCTGAAGCGCACCCTGAACCACAATCGGCTGGAGATTCAGCCGCTCGAAATGTTTTATCCCTTTGGTGGCAGCGCGCAAAAACCGGAGCCCATCGACATAAACGTGAAAGTGATCCTCATCGGCGATCGTTCCTTGTACGAATTGCTTTACGAATATGAGGAAGACTTCCGCAAAATCTTCAAAGTGCGCGTCGAATTTGACGAAGAGATGGCCATGAGCGACGGCGTCATCGCGGAATATGCGGGGCGCCTGCGCGCTTTGTCCGAGAAAGAGGGTTTGTACCCGTTCGACCGCGGCGCCTTTGCGGCGATGCTGGAGTACGGCGTGCGCCAGGCGGGACGAAGAAACAAGGTTACGGCGCGCTTTGTTGATATCGCCGACCTGGCACGCGAAGCACATTACAACGCCGCGGCAGCAGGCGAATCCGTGGTTCGCGCTGCCCACGTGCGCGGCGCTTTGTCCTCGAAAATGGAGCGCCACAACCTGATCGAGACGCGCATCCGCGAAATGATCGAGGAAGGTACCCTGCTCGTGGATGTGCAGGGATCAAGTGTTGGCCAGGTGAATGGTCTGAGCGTCCTCGAGATCGGCGGCTACTCCTTCGGCAAGCCGGTGCGCATCACTGCGACGGCGGCTCTTGGAAAAGCGGGATTGATCAATATCGAGCGCGAAGCCAATCTCAGCGGCCGCTTCCATGACAAAGGAATGCACATCATCGCCGGGTATCTGCGGAGCAAGTTCGCACAGGACAAGCCGCTCTCGCTCGCGGCGAGTATTTGCTTCGAGCAATCGTACTCGGGAGTCGATGGCGACAGCGCCAGTTCCACGGAGATCTATGCGCTCGCGTCGGCGCTCTCCGGCTTGCCGCTGCGTCAGGACATCGCCGTGACCGGCTCTATCAACCAGCAGGGCGATATTCAAGCTATCGGCGGCGTGAACGAAAAAATCGAAGGCTTCTTTGACGTCTGCCGCATCAAAGGCCTCACTGGAACGCAAGGCGTGATGATGCCCGATTCCAACGTGGAAGATTTGATGCTGCGTGAGGACATTCTGGAAGCCGTCGCGGCAGGTAAATTTCACATCTGGCCCGTTGCCAAGGTCGAACAGGGCATCGAGATACTTACTGGCAAGACGGCAGGGCAGAGAAATGGCCACGGAAAGTTTGACGCCGGAACCGTCTTCGCCTTGATGGACGAGCGTCTCCGCGAAATGGCCAAGACCCTCAAGGAATTCGAATAGCCTGCCCTTAAATCAGCTAACTTGGCTCGGGCGAGTCAGGCTTTCAGATTTGCCGGGGCGCGTCTCGTCCCTCGGGCTCCCACAATTCAATCGGATTCCCTTCCGGGTCGTTCAAATAGGCGAACCTGCCGTTCGGGTAGCGTTCCTGGTCGATCTCAACGGAGA
>MNDE01000147.1 GCA_001914785.1 Acidobacteria bacterium 13_2_20CM_57_17
CGGCGCACCTGGGAGGTTCAGAGCGCGTCGATCCGCGAGGCGCTGCAGTGCTGGTGATTGCCTCGCTAGCCTGGGCATGTGGCTCGCTGTATTCAAAGCACGGTGGAATACCCAGTTCGGCGATGCTCGGTGTGGCGATGCAGAGCTTTGCGGGCGGCGTGATTCTGCTGATTGTGGCGTTGTTTGCGGGGGAATTCCGCGAACTGCATCTAGGCGCGATTTCGCTACGCTCCTGGCTGGCGCTCGGCTACCTGATCGTCTTTGGGTCGGGCATCGGATTCAGCGCGTACCTGTATATTCTGCAGAAGAGCACGGCGGCGCGTGTGGCGACGTATGCGTTTGTGAATCCCGTCGTGGCCCTGTTCCTGGGGTGGCTGATCGCCGGAGAGTCCATCACCCTGCGCACTGTTGTTGCTGCCGCGGTCATCCTCACGGCAGTGATTCTGGTGATCACTGCGCCGCATCGGAAGCCCGCGCCAATCACGACTCCCGTTCCAGCCCCAGGCGAAGCTTGATCGGCAAGTCTTCCGTCCTGCTTCACTTTTTCACTTTGCCGCTTGTTTTCGGATAGATTGGTGCTAAAGCTTGCGCTACTTTTAGCGTGTTGAAAATGAGTCACACACAAACCAAATTCGCGCAGAACATATCAACGCATGCGGCCGCACGGTACTGGCGGGCGACGCTGGCACGCGATTCCCGGGCCGATGGGAGCTTCGTGCTGGCCGTGCGCTCCACGCATATCTATTGCCGGCCTTCGTGCCCGGCGCGACGGCCACTGCGGCGCAACGTCACGTTCTTCCGTACCCGGGAAGAAGCGGAAAAGCAAGGGTACCGGCCTTGCCTGCGCTGCCGGCCAAATGAAATTGCGGGTCCGGTGGCGCTGGTGCAACGCGCCGCCGGTCATCTGGCGGAGTCTTCCGAAGAGGGCGTGCGTCTGGGAGCCGTGGCTGCGGCACTTGGGACTACACAAGGCACACTGCGCCGCGCGTTTCTTCAAGTGACCGGACTGAAGCCGCGGGAGCTTGCCGAGGCGCTGCGCATCAAGCGCTTTAAGGCCATGCTCCGTGCGGGAAAAAATATTACCGACGCGCTGTACGAAACCGGGTATGGATCATCGAGCCGCGTCTACGAGCGCAGCAACGCACAACTTGGCATGACGCCGGCGACTTATCGAAAGGGAGGACTGGGTATGAAGATCGGATACACCATTGCGAAATCGCCACTCGGGAAAGTTCTGGTGGGAGCGACGGAGCGCGGGGTCTCGGCGGTTTATCTTGGCGATGCGGAAAACGCGATGATCGCTGGGCTGCGTGAGGAATATCCGCGAGCGCAAATTGCGCCGGCCACGGATTCGTTCCAGCGCTGGGTGCGGGAAATCGTGCAGCGCATCGAAGGCAAGCAGCCTCGGTTGGAACTACCCCTCGACTTACAGGCGACGGCGTTTCAACGGCGGGTGTGGCAGGAACTGCAGCGGATTCCCCGTGGGAGGACACGCACGTATTCGCAAGTCGCGCGGTCTCTTGGGCAACCCAAGGCTGTGCGGGCGGTTGCGAGAGCTTGCGCGACGAACCCCGTGTCTATCGTGGTGCCGTGCCACCGCGTAATTCGGGAGGACGGCGCACTGGCCGGCTATCGCTGGGGGCTTTCCCGCAAGGAACAATTGCTGGCGCAAGAGCGTGGAGCAAGCAACTAAACTTAAGCCTTCCAAGCCAGGAAAAACAGAAGGCACCGAGACCAGCCTTAATTACAAAAATTAAAAATCATCCCCGAGGCTTTTCCACTTTGATATTCCTTGGCCAGTCTGGTTTAAACCTCGCATCACTGATCTTCAGATTCTTCATCACGTGTGTATAGTGGGATAAGAAATAGTCGTCGGAACCTGTTTCGAAGAATTTCTGCTGCACCGGCAACCAAGAAGCTTCGTCGATCCACATCCGAATTCGGGCGATCTGACTGCGCGCCTGGTCGGACTTCGGAGTCAATTCCAGAACGACGGTCTGGCGGTTGTCGAACTCTTCCTCGCCGATCAGTGTCAGAACGTAATTCTTCTTGAGTGTTTCGCCCTTCGTGCCGAATCCCAGCGCGAGATACTGGTCAACGAACGAGCGGTGTTTCCCGATGTTGTATTCCTCGACGCGATTGATCTTCGGCGTGAAAACGAACAGAGAATCGCCGTTTCGGAGGATGGTTCGAGGATCAGGCTTTTGAAAATCGATGCGCATCTTATCGTCGCGGCGGACCAAAATCTGACCGGTCTCGGCCGAACTGTCCTTGACGACTGCGGTGTATTTGATGTGCTCGATATCGGCTGTGAGCGTGTGAAAGTCCTGCGCGGACTTGTCCAGCATGGCCAAGACGCCATCGAGGGTCCAGTTCGAAGTCGCCTGCGCAGTGAGGGGTCGAAGCCCGCCGGCGGCACCACACAGACTCACCAAGACAAAAAGAAGGAATGTTATACGTCTCAAACTTGGCCTCTATTCAGAGAAAATGCGGGACTCATCCGAACCTTCGGAATCCTAACATACATAAAGAGATGCGCGGATAGGCCGGGATGTTACCTGAGAACAACTTCTAACGCCGGCTAAGACCACGGCTAATGCCGAATCTCCACTTGATAGGCGATCACCGTGCCTTGATCATCGCGCAGTGGCTCGATATTGGCGATGGAGAAATTCCCATTGTGCAATTCGGGCAGCGCTTCCTGCAAGGCGTTGTGCAGATCGTTCTGGAGGGCGAGCCTGGTCGGCGGAGCCAGGATGCGCGCGTCCACGCGATACTTCAGCCGGTTACCCTCTTTCGAAATCAATTGAACTTGTCCCGGTGCGACAGGAGCCCCACCCTGCGGTTTATCGTGAAACCAGTTTCGCGGAGTGAGAAGCACGAAGACCAAAATCAGAATGACGGCGAGGTCGTATTGCCACGTGCCGCGTTCGTAGGACCAGAAAAATGTCCGGGACAGGATTTGGCCAAGGCTTGCCATGTCAATCCGTAGGCACTCCGTCAACGATAACGCCGTCGCGCATGTGCACGACGCGGTCGAAATACGTGGTCGCTTCAGGATTGTGCGTGATCATGACGATGGTCTGGCCCAGATCCTTGTTCAGTTGCCGCAGCATTTGCAGCACGGTTTCCGAGTTTTTCGAATCCAAGTTGCCGGTGGGTTCGTCAGCGAGAAGAATCTTCGGCTCGTTGATGATCGCCCGTGCGATGGCCACGCGCTGCTGCTCACCTCCGGAAAGTTCCGAGGGTTTGTGATGCAGGCGTCCCGCCAGCCCGAGCATCTGCGTGACGACGTCGAAGCGGTGCGGATCGAACCCGTCACCATGAATAAACTGCGCGATGGCGATATTTCCTTTGGCCGTCAAAGTAGGGAGCAGATTGAATCGCTGAAAGACGAAGCCGATCTTGTGGCGGCGCAGTTTGGTACGCGCTGCGTCGCTCAGTTCGGTGAGGTCATTCCCGTCGACCAGCACTCTGCCGCGCGAGGCCTGGGCCAGGCCGCCAATCACATACAGCAGCGAAGACTTGCCGCAGCCGGAAGGCCCCATCACGGCGACAGATTCGCCGGGCTGCACTTCGAAATTCACGCCACGTAATGCCGGGACTTCAACTTTTCCAGCGCGGTAGAGCTTCCACAAGTTTTCTGTTCTGAGTATCGGCTCCACGCTCTTTTTTCCCTGGAAAATCAGCCCTTCGGCAGGTGTCCGTATTGTAACTGTGATTCCCATTCGTGCCTAGCTATCCTCTCCGCTTCGCGGCTCTTCCTGTTCTTGTTGTAGTTGCACTCAAATCTTCGTGTCCTAATCGTATAACAACGCTTCCACGGGATCTTTGCGGCTTGCCAGCCACGCGGGATAGCTCGCGCCGAAAAGCGCTCCTAAGAGCGCGATGGCAGCCGCGCGAAGAACCCAGCCGGAAGTAATCAAAATGGTTAAAGTTGGAAACTTCCAGATAAATCCGGCCCGCACTAGATAGCTTAATCCGATGCCAGCCCCAATGCCGAGGAGGCAGAGCACCGCGGATTCCGAGAGTAGCGCCCGGACAACGAACCAACGGTTTGCGCCAAGCGACTTCAAGACGCCGATGTCCCGCGTGCGTTCAATCACCGTAGTGTACATGGTGAGAAAAATAACCAGCAGCCCGATGGTGACGGCCAGCAGGATCATGGCGTTGATGAAGGACTCCAGCCCCGGAATATTTGTCGAAGTCATCAGGGAAAAATAATCCTTGAGCGGACGGACGGTGTAATTGGGAAGGAGGTGGCGCATATCCTCCATTACGTCCTCGGTGTGTTCGGGGCGTGTGCACTTCACAAAGAAGACGCTGGCTTTGTCCCGAGCGCCCACCAATTCCTGCAAAGTAGCGCGAGAGACAAATAGCCGAGATCCCTTTCCATGCTCGACAATTCCCGCAACATGCCAATCATGATTGAAGATGCGGTAGGTCTCACCGGGCTGTAAGTTTTTAGTTTTCGCGGCCATGTCGTCCACAAGAATGTCATCCGGGCCTTCCAGGTCGTGTCCTTGGATGAATACAAATCCGCCGGAGACGGCTCGAAAGGTCTCCTGATCAATTCCGTAAACGATTTCCACGCCGGAGGTATTGAACTGGAAGAGCACGGGGGCCACGGATTGGACGTACTTCATTTCTGCAAGCTTATCGCCGATTTTTATGGGCATCGGCGCGCTGCCAAAAGCAAAAAAGATTGACGAATTCGCGGGCAGCAGCATGATATCCGCTCCGATGCCCTCTATGCGCTTGGCCGTTTCCGTCAGAAGGCCGCTGGTCAGCCCGACGATCAGAACGACCAGTGCAACCTCCACAGCGATTCCCATGGCGCCGATAAGCGTGCGCAGCGGACGGTGCAGCAAGTTACGAAGGATTAGTTCGCCCATCATGGCTGCTTGTTCTCCGTGGGCTCTCCAACGGGCACTAATTCCATTCCCGCCGGCTGTTCAAGCTTGAATCGCTCAGCAGGGGTTTCTTCGTTCACGGTGACTTTCGTGACCTGCAAATCCAGTTTGTAATCATCGTGTGGCCGTTCGATCCTGATCGATCGTGGGAACGAAGCCACCCCATTCGGAGGCGTGGCCGCACCGCTCGATCCGGCGGCGTTGTCCGCAGGTTGCCAATCCGCAACTCGAACATCCGAAAGCAGAAGGCCCTTCGGTCCGAAATTCTGCATGCGGGCGACTTGCAAGGTGGAACGGTCAAACCAAATCTCTCGCAGCACTTCCACTTGATAGCCGCCACGCAGAACAGTCAGGATGTAGTATCTGGCGTTCTCGTCATTGAATTCCCGGAGGGTCACCGATTCTGCCTTGTGGATTTCCGGCCAGAGCAGTGCGTCCAGCAAGTGCTGCGGCCGCAAATTCTCGATGGGCTTGCTGCTGATGCGCTCTACGGCCACCGGCCCAACGAGGAACTTCTTCTTCGACGGAATCAAAACGCGAAAGGTTTCGCCGTCACTGGCCATGTCGAAGACCGTGGTTCCGATCACAGGCGCTTGCCCGATTACCCGAATCTGCGCGGGCCGCGCCGCAAGCAAAAAGGCCTTCACCTCATGGTACTCGTCGATGACGCCGCTATACTGCGATCCCGCGGTCGGTCTCATTTCGACGGTGGCGTTCAGCGTTTTAGTTCCGCGTGCAATCAAATTGTAGACCTCCAGAAGCTCCTCACGCGTGGCATCCTTTGCGACTGGTCTTTGCGAAACTACGGTGTGGCCGGTCACCACTCTTCCGCCAGGACAACCGCAGGAAATCGCCGCCAGTGTCAGCAGTACCATGCATGTTTTCACACGTCGCATCAATGAGTTCCGTTCCCACTGGTATAAATAATGCAATCTAGCAACCACTTGGATGCCGGCCGAACGGCCGGGTCGCTGCCGGGGAGCCATTCAGTTGGGCCGCCCAATATGAATGTCAAATGGCTGAACCGCCGGGCGCACTCGACGGATGACTTCGCTGGGCCAGAGCGACTCGCTCAGCAGGGTCACCCAGCCGTCCTCCGGTTCGCAAATCGCGCAAAATGTGTAGCGATTGTACGCCTGCTGATAGGCGTCCAAGCCGCGCTTTGACAGATCGCCCTCAAGTGCGGCATCGGTGGATTGCACGTCTTTGCTAGCCCTGATGCCGAAGGTTTCGCCTTCAAAACGTTCAAAAATCTGACGCAACTGCTCTTGATTTGGTTGTGGCAGAACGACGCAACGCTCCGCCGCTTCTCGCAACGCAATTTCATGAAGTTTGCAAAACTCTCTTGCGCGGTCTATGTGGCTGAAAAAATCCACAACGTACGGATCGCTTCCCGCAAGGGCAGGAAACACCGCAGACCAAATCTCGGCGGCATCCTTGCCGTGCACCGGCTCTCGGTTTTCCGTTTCGACCAGCTCGAGCCCTACCGCTTTCACGTCGCCGCCGAGGTCTAACGCCTGCACATCCAGGGAAAACGGCGGCAACGCCAGCGCACCGCTTCCAGGCGCAGCCGCTCCGGATGTATTCATTCTTCGGACTCCGACTGCGGAAACTTGGCGCGAAAATCCGGCGACTGCTTCCGGACGTCCAGCCAGTCGAAGAAGGCGTCCGGGGTTTCCAGCCAGATGCGAAACCATCCGGCGATCTCGACTTTTTCAGCACGTTTCTGAGGTTCCACCTTACGGTTGTGCGAGATCATCTCCGCGCGGCGCTTGCCGAGTCGCGCCACGTTCAAGACACGCTCGACGGCCGCGCGTTCGCCGTGCTCGCGGAACTTGCGCATCAATTCATCCAGCCGCATGATGCTGACCTCGGCATCCTCCAGCGTTTTGAAATGCAGCAAATCCTCGAATTCTTCTTCGTACTGTTCCTCGGCTTCTTCCACCTGGTTAATGGTTACCTTTTGTCCCGCGTCTTTCAGCACGTCCGCGATATATTCCATTCCCGTTTTGCCCGCCTCGCCATGTTCCGCCAGGAGCCGGCGGCGCAACTGGTCGATCTCGGCCGGCGTCCATTGTTGTACTTTTATCTCGCGCGCAGCCTCCAGGATTAGCGCCTTCTTCGATTTCAAATCTTCTGTCATCTGGCTTTGCCTCGGTGCAGCTTGCTGTGTTTTTTCTGTGGGCTGGGAGGCGCGGGCGGTGGCGGCGGGGGATCCGCCGGAAGTCCTGCCAGCAGCCGGCGATACTTCAGCACATTCCTGTTGTGTTCCGCCAGTGTGGCACCAAAAAAATGACCGCCCTGCGTGTTGGCCACGAAATACAAATAATTCGTCTGCGCGGAATGTATTGCGGCGCGCAGGGACGCTTCGCCGGGATTGCCGATCGGGCCGGGGGGCAGACCACCGTGTTCATAAGTATTATAAGGAGAATCGAACTGCAGGTCCTTCCCATTGAGACTGCCATTGTATTTCCCGAGCCGCTCCATCCCGTAGATCACCGTCGGATCACATTGCAACCGCATGCCTCTGCGGAGCCGGTTTTCAAAGGCGCCTGCCACTAATGGGCGCTCCTCCGCCTTCGGTGTCTCCCTCTCCACGAGCGACGCCAGGGTTACGATCCTGTTCACGGCGCGGTGGTCGCCCTCGTCTGCCGGTCCGCCAGCCGCTGGCGAGGCGATTTGCTTCCACTCCTCCTTGAATTTGCGCACCATTTCCGCTGTCAATTCGCTGGCTGCGGGATGCCGGGGCAGCTCATAAGTGGCCGGGAAGAGGAAACCCTCCAGCGTCTGCGCTCCTGGAGCAAAATCTCGAATCAGGGCCGGATCGCCCGCCGCATAAAGAAAATCGCCCGCGCGCATGAACTTTCCCGCCTCCAGCTCGCGTGCGATATCGAACATCGTCTCGCCTTCGCGCACCGTGAACGGCTGCTGGAATACCTGGCCGTTCGCGATCTTCCAGAAAACATCGCTGCCCGGCATGGCATGATCAAAGAAATATTCGCCTGCCTGAAGCGTGCGCTTCGGATGCCGCCGCGCGTAAATCTCAAAAGCCAGCTTGCTGCGCACCACGCCATTTTTCTTCAGGATGTACCCCACATACCGGCGCGATACTCCGCGCGGCACATCAACGAAGACTCCTTCTTTTGGAAATCCCTGGTACGGGTGCGTCATTCCGTACCATATCCACCACGCGACGCCACCGGCGATCAGCGAGACGAGCAGAAATAGCACGACCAAAGGTTTCAATTCAGCCTCATCGAATTATTTTCTCAGTTCGCTCAGGTCTTAGTGGCCGTTTGCTCCTGGCGATCCAGGTACTCCTTCAAAATAACGGCCGCGGCTACGGCGTCCAGGCTCATCTTGGCCTGGACACTCTTCTGTTTCTTGTGGCCAGTCAACTTTTCCTCGTGGATGAACCTTCCCTGAACTTCTTCCAGCAGGCGCTCGGCCTCCCAGCTGGTGAGTCTCTCATCCACCATTTCCACCGGCACGCCAATCTGTTTCCGCATGCGTTGCGCAAAGCGCTCCGCCTCTTCGGCCATTTGGCCGCGCGTACCATCCAGGCGCAGAGGCAACCCCACGACAATCTGCTTCACGCTGTTTTCGCGCACCAGTTCGCGCAGCCTCCGCATGTCCTCGTTCCGGTTGAGGCGCTCCAACGTGCTTAGCGGCCGCGCCATGCGCGTCTCAGAGTCGGCCAAAGCAAGCCCGATCCTCGCTCGGCCATAGTCCACCGCGAGAATGAATCGCCGCTCAATGGTATTCAGTTCGCTTTTAGTCGCGGTCACACTATCAGTATACCGGGAAGGGCTCCACGATATATGCGATGCGCCCAAAGAGGTGCCCGTCACGTAAATCTGTCTTACGAATGAGATGGCGAATCTACGGTTTGCGCCCGCGCGCGCCACTTTGCCAGGCATTCCAATATCCAAGCAATTTGAGCTGCTGGTCGAGTCCGGTTTCTTTGACGAGAACATCAAGCTCTATGCGGGACAAGCGCTTGCCGAGCGTTTCGGCGCGGTTGGCGATGCCCCAGGCGGTCAGCGCGGCGAGCACGGTGTGCAGCTTCAGCTCGAGCATATCGACTTTGTCCAGCGTGTCCGAAGCGGCGTGGTAATTCGGCAGGTAGTTGGCCTCTTCCTGATTTGCTACCAGCGTGGGAACGCCCTCCAGCATAAAATCAAAATTGTCCGTGCCGAAGGAAGCGTCATAGGTGTGATTGTTCGCGCCCCAGGACTCCAGCGGTTTGAGGACTTCGCGCACGCCGGCTTCAATGTCGCGGCGCCCCCCCAGCGAATATCCGGTGACACGGCCGATGCCAGCATCAAAGGTGATCACTGCGCGGATTTTATCGAGCTCTGCGCGGTGAGCCTTTACATATTCAAATGAGCCGATCGTTCCTTGTTCCTCGCCGCTGAAGAGTACAAAACGAATCGTGCGCCGCGGCAGAAGTCCCGTCGCCTTGATCGCTCGGGCCGCTTCAATCACTAGCGCCGCGTTGCAGCCATTGTCGAGCGCCCCGGTGCCTAATTCCCAGGAGTCCAGATGCGCGCCAAGGATGACAACTTCGTCCGGCTTCTCATAGCCTCGGATCTCACCGACAACGTTTTCCTGCTCCATCGGCTTGCCAATCTTGTTGGGCATGTCAAAGTGCACTCGCACTTTCCCTGGATAAGCGGCGACGGTCCGCGCAAGCCGCATCGCATCTTCGCGCGCCACGACTGCTTGCGGAATCTTATCGATCTCGCCGGCAAGCGAATTCGTATGGCGATAGAGCAGCAGCCGTTCCCGCGCGCCCATCCACAGAATGGCCTTCGCGCCGTCCTTGACGGCATGCTCGATAATCAACGGCGGCCGCATGTATTCGTTGAAGAGATCGGCCCAAGTCGAACCAATGTCGCTATGAACCAGCAAAATCGCGCCCTTGACCAGTCCGCCTACTTTCGCAAAATCGTCCTCGCTGCCGTATCCCACGTCGACGACATTCGCCTCAATTCCTCCCACCGGTATTGCAGGCGACCATCCTGTCGCTTTCAGCCGCACGGGAAATTTCACTGGACCTGGCAATTCGAGCCGCGTGTCGCCTTCGCTCCAGCTCACCGGCAGCGTGTACTTCTCCGTGTGAACATCGACCCCCGCCGCGCGAAACGCTCCCACGCCCCACTCCACGGCTTTGGCCATTTCCGGCGACCCCGTCACGCGGCCGCCGATTTCATCCGTCAGCCGCCGGAGATTCGCCTCCAGGGGCGACAAGCCCATTACGATTGGCAAAATCTTTGCCGCGGCCTCCGCGCACGACGACGCTTCCGCCGTCGAGCAACCTGCCGTTCCCTTGGCGCCTTGCCCCGGGATCAGCGGATTCTGCTTCGCCGGGGGGATCTGGGCTTGCACAGACCCTATCGAAGCGAAAAGGCAAAGAAGCAGAGAGATAAGGAGAATCGTGCGGCGCAGCATGAGTTGGTTCTCTTTTCCTGAAATTTCTAGGCGAAGCTTTGTGTTTCAATTGCGGAGCGGATTATACCGAAGGAAGCTTGCCGATGGCATTCTCCCTGCGGGATTCTTCGCGTTTAGTTCTTCGGTTCGCGCTTCGGATCGACAACGCAATCAGCGACGCTTGCGACCTGCATCATTTCCTCCACGTCGTGCACGCGCACAATGTGCGCCCCGTCCAAAATGCTTGCCGTAACCGTTGCGGCGGTTCCCCAGATGCGCTCTTCCGGGGCGGCCAGTTTGCCGTCCCGGGCCAAGGTCGCGCCCAGAAAGCTTTTGCGCGAAGTCCCTACCAGCAGTGGATAACCGAGCTTCGCGAGTTGCGGGAGCTTTTGCAGTATTTCGTAATTCTGCGCGAAGCTCTTGCCGAAGCCGATCCCAGGATCGAGGATAATCTGTGATTTCGCCACGCCAGCCTTGCGCGCGACTGCCACGGATTTGCGCAACCCGTGCAAGACATCTTGCGTTACATCCCGCGCAAATCCTCCTGACTGCATCGTTCGCGGCTCTCCGCGCATGTGCATCAGGATCAGCGGCACGCGGTGGCGCGCGGCCACTTCGGCAATCTTTGGATCGTTTTTCAATCCGGAGACGTCATTGAGAAGTTCCGCACCCGCGCGGAGTGCAATCTCGGCGACGCTGGCCCGGCGCGTGTCCACGGAAACAGGAATTTTGAGGCGCCCGCGAAGCGCTTCAAGAATGGGAAGAATGCGGTCCAGTTCCTCGCTGGCCGGTGTTTCGACGGAGCCTGGCCGCGTCGATTCACCGCCGATGTCGAGGATATCGGCGCCTGCGCGCTCAATTGCAAAGGCGCGTTCAATCGCGCTCTCGGGTTCCAAGAATTTGCCGCCATCGGAGAAGCTGTCCGGCGTGACGTTCAACACGCCCATGACAAGCGTGCGTTGGCCAAGCTCGAGAATGCGCGATGGCAGCCTAAGCCGGAAAACTCTTCGGCGTGGAATCATATGCGCAACAGGAGTGTAGCGCAGGTTCCTTTCCTGCCGCTTAGAACGAAATTCTCTCCGAGAACATCCACCGGTGATCGTAGGTATGGAATCTCGTGACCGCAATTTGCAAGCCCGCTGCTGAAGAGAACCGAAATGCCTTCCCAAGGCGCACTCGTCCAAACCCCAGTCCCGGCGTCAGGAAGACCAGTTTGTTGCCGGCGTTAGGCCCTGTCTTGTAGAGCGTGGAGTTCACCTCCAGTTCTGGCCAAAGCTTCCAGGCTGCCTGGTACTGGAAGGCCGTGTTCCACTGAAGCTGGCGGCCCAGCTTTGCCGTGTTCCCTGTTGGCAAGTTTGCTGCAAACGTCGACTGAACATCGAATCTCCCCCAGCCCTTGCCGACCGCGAGCGTCGGCGTCAGCACCGCGTCGCCTGCACCATACCGGGAGGACCCCGTGGGAGCCGTAGCGCCAAGAATAAACGTCAGCAAATAATTGCCCTCTCCCCGTCCAGCCGAACCAATACGGAATTTCAGCATCAGTGGCAAATCCCCAAATCCACTAGGTGCGCCATTGGGAGAGTGAAGCGTGTACGAGGGTATACCAGCCAAGATCTGGGTTCGCGAACTGGTGATGAACTCAAATCCCTTGCCGCCCCCAAACTGGAAAGTTCTATTCCCTAGAGTTGAGGGTTGGTCCCAGATATCGTAGCGAAGCTCCTGCTTCAGCCGGCCGGACGTAGTGGCCAAAGGCGAAAGCCAGTCCGGCTGGTTGGCCTGTGTTTCCGTGGCCATATGGAACCAAGAGCGAAAAAGACTACGTCCTTTCTTTTTTTCCGTCTCTGGTGAGTTCTGTGGGGAGGCCTCGTCTTGAGCAGCGTAGCAATCGCCGCCACTTCCTCCTGGTGAACCGGACGTTGATTCCAGTTTCTCCGGCCGATGTTGATCCGGCCACGCTTTTGCGGCCAGAAGTAGGGCCGCGCAGGTCAAAGTGATTATTCTTACGGCGAGTTTCACATGGATTCTCCTGAACCAGATGTCTCGTGAAAACAGAAACGGCCACTGCCAGATGCAAATCTGACGGTGGCCGTCTGAGAAGAACTTAGAAACCTTGTTCTATGCCATCAGCCTCCACGCGCCGACTCGCATGAAATGAGAACAACACGAAGAGCTGAATGCTACTCGGGAGCAGAGTTGGCGAATGTGGGACAAAGAAATCCTTCGATATCGAGAACAGCACCAGGATAGATAGAACCAAGTCCGGCGTCAAATCCAAATAGTGAATTCCATGAAACGGAAAAACGAGAAGCGTTAGGTTAGTCCAGGTCAAAATCGCGAATCGGCTTGCCAGCAGGGGCATCCTTGGCTTTCTTCATGGCCTCCTCAAACTTTTTCGCCAGGATGTCTTCCTTGTGCGTTTCCTGGAAGAAGGAATCCGCGAACTTGTCTTCACGTTGGCGCTTCTGCTCTTCAAGGATGCTCGAAGCCTTCGTCAGGTCCACATCCGGACCAGGTCTTACGTGCGCTTCGTGAGACAGAACCGCGCCAAAAACCGGATCAATCACCAGCTTTGCCTGGCAGCACGGGCAGGTGACGTAGAGGTTTTCGCTGTTGCGGTTTCCCATAGGGCGTATTGTACTCCTTCGGGACAAAAAAGTAGGGGCACCCCGTAGGGCGGGTGCCCCGTGATGCCTATACGGTTGAGATGTTAGGCCTTGGCGGGGTTTTCGCCGCGCGTAAATCCCGGCGCTGGCCGCAGCTCGGGACGCACCACCTTAGGATCCGTGCCCGGCGCAGCCTGTGGCGGCGGAGTGGGCGGTGTGCGCGGCTTGTCCGGCAGCGGCTTGCCTTCCATCAGCAACTTCACTTCGTTGGCGTCGATCACTTCCCGTTCGAGCAGCGCTTGCGCAATGCGCTCGAGAATATCCCGGTTTTTCCCGAGGATATTCTTGGCCTTCTCGTAGCCTCCGTTGACGATGCGCTTCACTTCCTTGTCGATCTGGATGGCGGTGTCTTCCGAATAATCGCGGTGCTGCGCGATTTCTCGGCCAAGGAAAATGGCCTCATCTTTCTTGCCGTAAGCCAGCGGGCCCAGCTCGCTCATGCCCCATTCGCAGACCATGTTGCGCGCGATATCCGTGGCGCGTTCGATGTCGTTGCCCGCGCCGGTAGTGATATGGCCAAGGAAAATTTCTTCGGCGGATCGTCCACCCATCAGCACGGCCAGCATGGCTTCCAAGTATTCACGCGTATAGGTGTGCTTGTCATCTTCCGGAAGCTGCATCGTGAGGCCGAGAGCCATGCCGCGCGGAATGATCGTCACTTTGTGGACAGGGTCGGCGCCCGGCGTCATCGCCGCGACTAGCGCGTGCCCGGCTTCGTGATACGCAGTGTTTTTCTTCTCTTCATCGGAAAGGATCATAGACCTGCGCTCGACGCCCATCATCACTTTGTCTTTGGACATCTCGAAGTCGACCATCATGACGAACTTGCGGTTCTGGCGTGCCGCCCACAAGGCCGCTTCATTCACGAGGTTTGCAAGGTCCGCGCCGGAGAATCCCGGCGTGCCGCGCGCGATGATGGACAAGTCCACGTCATCGCCAATGGGTACTTTGCGTGTGTGCACGCGAAGAATTTCTTCGCGGCCCTTGACGTCGGGACGCGCCACGACGACGCGGCGGTCGAAGCGGCCCGGCCGCAACAGCGCCGGGTCCAGAACGTCAGGCCGGTTCGTCGCGGCGATCAAAATCACGCCTTCGTTCGATTCAAAGCCGTCCATTTCGACGAGGAGAGCGTTCAACGTCTGCTCCCGTTCGTCGTGGCCGCCGCCAAGTCCGGCGCCACGATGGCGCCCAACGGCGTCAATTTCATCGATGAAGATGATGCAGGGTGCGTTCTTCTTGCCCTGTTCAAAGAGATCGCGCACACGGCTCGCGCCCACGCCGACAAACATTTCCACAAAGTCCGAACCGGAAATGGAGAAAAAGGGAACGTTGGCTTCGCCGGCGATTGCTCGCGCCAGCAGCGTCTTGCCCGTTCCTGGAGGTCCGACCAGCAGCACGCCCTTCGGAATTCGCCCGCCCAGCTTCTGGAACTTTTGCGGATCCTTCAGGAACTCGATAATCTCCTGCAACTCTTCCTTGGCCTCGTCCGTTCCGGCGACATCCTTGAAGGTGGCCTTCTTTTGCTGCGCGGAAAGCAACCGCGCGCGGGACTTGCCAAAACTCAATGCTTTGTTTCCGCCCGACTGCATCTGCCGCATCAGAAACAAGCAGAAACCAACGAGAAGAATCAGCGGGGCAGCGTTCAAAAGAATCAATACCCAGTCACCGCTGCGCACTTCTACTACTTTGATCGCTACGCCCTTGTCGCGCAGGGCCTTGGCCAACCCTGCCGCATCCTCCTTGAATACCGTTGTGTGGAATTTGCGGTTCGCGGGCCGGACGTATTCCCCTTTCAGCTCGTAGCTGTTCGGCGAAAGGTACATGGTTACTTCTTTGACGTCGCTGGCATCGACCTTCTGCATGAACTCGCTGTAGCTGGGTTCATCCTCGCGCGCCTGAGCCCCATTGGCGGACACCAACTTCCAGAGCATCACGCCGAGAAAGACGATCGAAATCCAAAAGAGAATTGTTTTTGCCGTGGAACTAGAATTCACGTTGTCCTCACTAATCCTGCGACCCGAAACCAAAAACCAAAAGCTTCACTACTTCTTCCGCTGTCGCCCGCTTTTCGTGTGCATCCCATTTGTCCCTGAAGAAAGCTGCCGGAGGTTGCGTCCCGTCCCGTTGGCTGCCGCAAGGCCATAGCCAACCCACAAATCATTAGATGCGGTTCGGAACCCAAAGTAATCGGGCTCCAGGGCCACGCGCCGCTTCGCCGGCTTGTCCAGCAGCACTGCCAGCCGAATCGAGCGCGGCTTGCTTTCGCCCAGCCGCCGCAACAAAAAATCCTGCGTCACGCCGCTCTCCAGCACCGCGTCAACCACCAGCACGTCGCACCCTTCCAATTCCGGGCCTGATCCGAAAAAAACTTCGCGCCTCGCGTGCCCGCTTTGCTCGACGTCCCGCACTTCTTCGCGGACGAAATGGCAAACAACTGTTGCATTGATCTGCCTCATCAAATCCGCAGCAAAAACAAAGGCGCGATCCAGCGTTATGACTATATCCAGCCGCCGTCCGGCGTACTCGCGCGTAACCTCTTTCCCTAGGGCTGCCACGCGTGCGGCAATGCGCGCCGCGGAAAACGCCGTCCCCCTTCGGCTACTCAAATTTTTCCTCGGCGATCACAATGCCCGCCCGGGTCCTTTCATTCGCGGCATATTCGGCGGCCATAGGAAAGCCGCGAGTCCATACAAGATCGCTGCCACTCGCGAGCACCGGCCAGCCGTCACGCTCCCACCGGCTGACGTGCCTCTCGTTTAGTAAACGCTTCAGCTTGTGAGCGCTTCGATGACCCATGGGACGCAATCGGTCTCCGGGCCGCCAGTTTCGCAATACCATCGGGAAACGCAACCGGTCGCGGTCCAGGACCGCCCCATCTGTACTAGTCTCCCCTCTCTTGGGAGGCCAGTCAATCACCCTGAGGCGGAATACGCACCCCAGTTCCGCAACGCGCACCTCGGCATCCCCGCCAGCCAAATCGATCTTGTATTCATATTCGTGCGGTGTGCTTTCTGAAGCCCGCGCTGCATTTTCGACAGCTTGAAATACAAGCGCGTCTCGGTCCTTTCGTACTTCTACTCCGCCTGGCAGCGAAATCGAATTTCCACTTTGTCCGCTTCGCGCGAGTTCAAGCACGGCTTCCACATGGTTGGCGCCCAATTGGCCCGCGCGCGGCTTGACCTTCTCCACGATTTGCCGCACCATCCGTGTGCTAAGGGCTTTTTTCTTCTCTGCGAACTCTGTGTCCTCTGTGTGCTGTGCGTTAAATTCTCCCCTTTTCCAGGGCTGGGACAAATCATCGACTGCGATTCGTACTTGTCCATCCTTTTTTTGAGTCAACATCACTGTTCGCGCTTTGGCCAAAGCGTCCAGAAATGCCTCATCCTCCCGTGCAAGCTCCGCCAGCGTTGCCAGGTGTTCAACGATTGCCGGTTGAAATTGTTTTTCAAGCAACGGCAATAGTTTTTTCCTGATTCGCGCGCGCATTCTCTTCGTGTCCCGATTGGTGGCATCTTCTCGCCATGTTTGTTTTCGCGCGCGCAGAAAATGCCGCAGCTCGCTTCGTCGA
This sequence comes from Acidobacteria bacterium 13_2_20CM_57_17, assembly GCA_001914785.1. Classification (GTDB taxonomy): domain Bacteria; phylum Acidobacteriota; class Terriglobia; order Acidiferrales; family UBA7541; genus Acidiferrum. The sequence continues at coordinate 16,578 of MNDE01000147.1, forward strand.
ACGCTCAGTAGCGGACGGATGACCGGACCGGCGATAGGATGAATCCCGCCTAGTCCCGCGAGCCCTGTCCCGCGGAGGAGATGCGCAACCACGGTCTCCGCTTGATCGTCGGCTGTGTGCGCCACCGCGATTCGTTTGCATACTCCGGATTCCGCCAGCGAACGAAAATAGTCATAGCGCGCGCGCCGCGCGGCGTCCTCGAGATTGGCCCGCTCCTTTTTCGCCTTCTTGGCTACATCGACCGAAACGTTGTGAAACTCCAGCCCATGCTTCGCGGCGAGTCTTGCAACGAACTTCTCGTCCGCGTCGGAAGCGTTGCCGCGCAGCTTGTGATTAAAGTGCACCACGCTCAGCACGACCCCCAATTTCTCGCGCAACTCGAGGAGAAGCAGCAGCAGAGCAACGGAATCTGCACCGCCGGATACCGCCACGCCCACTCGGTCGCCCGGCCGCAGCATTTCCTGTTTCTTCAAGTCAGTAAGGAGGCGTTGCGCAAGAAGAGCAAAACCACCCTTGCTCTTGGACGATCGTTTCCTTGCGTCAGTCACTATTCACCGAATCAGGCCGAAGTTGTTGGTCATGAATCACGCTTTTGGCGCATCCTACCACGCCCTAAGCAGGTAACAACCCCTGTGGACGCCTGTGGATATCGTTAATCGGCTGTTGACATTCTTCTCAGTTATTGGCATACTTCTTGGGCTGTGGATGTGCCTTTCTGCAAGACAGGGGGGCTTCGCTCTTTGACAACCGATACGATGTGCCAGAATCTGTTCGAAACCATTGGAGCTTTTCGAGCGCCAATGGTC
>MNDE01000034.1 GCA_001914785.1 Acidobacteria bacterium 13_2_20CM_57_17
GTATCGCACTCTGACGAATACTTGGGAAAGAGAATTGAATCGCTCCAAAGTCGCGGAACGCGCAGGGCCGGACCGCGCGAAGGATCTCTTCTCGGAAGAAGCCGCAATGGATCATTTCGTTGTCGGCGATCCCAAGGTTATCGATGACGGCTCGCAACGTTCCGCAGCAGATTCGGAGGATGACGATGATGACGACGATATGCAGCCGGATACCGTACTGAAAGCTAGCAATAGTGTTGCACCGAACATGGCGATAAGTGAAAGCGACGCCGACCTGACCTCTGCGCTCGCAGAATCAGTTCAAGCTTTCCTCGCCGAATCAAAAAATGATATTCGCCAAGGCCTTGGCAGCAACAATTGGGTCGTGAGTGGCGCACACACGGCCACCGGCAAGCCTTTGCTTGCCAATGACACGCACCTTGAGCTGATGATCCCTTCCATCTGGTACGAGATTCACCTTACGGCGCCGGGCTGGAACATTAAGGGATTCACGCTTCCCGGCGCGCCGATGATCATCATCGGCCACAACGACCGCATCGCCTGGGGCTTCACCAATAACGGCGCCGACGTTCAGGATCTTTACGTCGAGACGTTCAACCCTTCCTCGCCTGATGAGTATCGTGTAAAAGGCGCGTGGACAAGGGCCCAAATTTTCGACGAGACCATTCACGTTAAGGGTCAGCCCGACGAGCACCTAAGGGTGACCGTGACACTCCACGGCCCCATTGTTCACCGCGAGGGAGACAAAGCCTATGCGCTGCGTTGGACTGCCACGGAACCCGGCGGCCTCGCTAGCAGCTACACCTGGCTTGGCAAGGCGCGCAATTGGAAAGAATTCCGCGAAAACATGAAACGCGTTTGGGGCCCGGCGCAGAACGCGGTTTACGCAGACGTCGACGGCAATATCGGATACGTGATGGCCGCGCGCGTGCCGGTTCGAAAGAAGGGCCACGGCGAGATTCCCGTTCCCGGCGACGTGGACGACTATGAATGGACCGGCTACATTCCGTTTGACCGGCTCCCGCAAGCGCTCAATCCGGAGAGTGGCCTGATCATCACCGCCAACGCCCGCGTGGTGGGACCAAATTACAAGCCGTATCTAACGGACCGCTGGGAAGAGCCCTATCGCACCGCGCGCATCTACGATTTATTGCATGACCGCCACGATTTGCGGCCTGAAGACATGCTGAAGGTCCAAACCGACACGTACAGTTATCCTCACGTGTTCCTCGCGGATCAATTATTGGCGGCAGCGAGAACCGTGAAGCCCAAAGATGCGCGCGCTCAAAAACTTATCGATGGTTTGAAGGATTGGAACGGAATCGCCGACGCCGATTCTCCAGAAGTTTCTTTTCTTCACGCGGCGCGCCGGGCGGCCATCGACCTGCTTCTCGAGCCGTTTCTCGGAAAAGATACAAATCTTTATCAGTGGCGGAGCACCACGTTTCTGCAAAGAATCCTCACGGATCGACGCGCGAAATGGCTGCCTGTGTCCTACAAAACGTATGACGAATTCCTGGCCGCCGCTGCTGACCTCGCTGCGAGCAAGCTTGCCGAACAGAGCAAGAGTGAGCGCGTCGAGGATTGGGCGTGGAAGCGTTTCAATTCGCTCGACATGTTCCACCCAATTGGACACGAGGGTTTGTTGAAGCGCTTTCTTAGCATCACAGACAAACCTCAATCGGGAACGCAATATAGCGTGCGCGCCGCCTCGAAGACTCACGGCCCTGCGATGCGCTTCGTCGGCAATCCCAAAAACTGGGATGAATCCATCATGCTCATCACCGCGGGGCAGTCTGGCCAGCCGGGTAGCAGCCATTACTCCGATCAGTTTTCCTATTGGTACGAGGGGAAACCCATTTTCGCGCCGTTCAGCGATGCTGCTGAAGAGCGGACTCGAAAACACACGCTCACTCTCAAGCCGGGATCTTGATCCCATACTGCAGCCATGCCCGAACTTCCGGAAGTGGAAGCCGTTGCCCGCACGCTTCGTCCTCTCGTCCAGAGTCGAAGAATCCGTTGCGTTCACGTCTTTCATCCCATTGCCACAAAACCGCAAACCGCTTCGCATGTCGCGCGTCATGCTCAAGGACAGCGCATTCTCATCGTCGATCGCAAAGGCAAATACCTGCTTCTCATCCTGGGCCATGGCCTCCTGACGATGCACTTTCGCCTCGATGGCCAACTCCTGTGGTTTGCAAACGGTAAAGAACTACTGAAACGCGCCAATCAGAACAAGAGCAACGTGCACGTCGATGTAGCTCTTGAACTGGACAAGGGTGTTCTGGGTTTCGCCGACCGCCGCCATTTCGGTCGGGTCCATTTCTGGGAATCCGGCGAAGATTGTTCCGGGCTCAGCGTTCTGGGCATCGACGCCCTCTCGCGTGATTTCACCTCGGGCCAACTTGCCCAATTGCTCGCCGCGTCAAAGCGTCCCTTAAAGGATTTCTTACTGGACCAATCGTACGTCGCCGGCATTGGCAACATCTACTCCTGTGAGTCTCTGTGGCACGCCCGCTTCAATCCGCGCCGCCGCGCCAACACCCTACAATCGCAGGAGGCTCGCCGCCTGCACAAAGCAATTGTGTCCGTTCTCGCGCGTGCCTTAGAATGCTGTCTGCATCCGGCGCCCGACTTTCGCAATCCGGAGTGGTGGTTTCAGGGCCTCGAAAGGGTTCTCCGCGTATACGGCCGCGAAGGAAAACCCTGCCGGCGCTGCGGTGAGCCGATCCGGCGCAGGGAGCAGGGCGGCCGTTCAACTTACTATTGCGGGCGCTGCCAGAAGTAGGCGTCCATTGCCAACTAAAGGATACAGGCCAATCGCGTGAATTCACCTGCTCCCAAGAAACCGGAACCGCAGAAGAAGCCGGATTTTGAGCGTTCGCTCGCCCGCCTTGAGGAAGTCGTCCGGCGATTAGAAAGCCCGCAGCTTTCTTTGGACGACGCGATGAAGCTTTTCGAAGAAGGCGTCGCGCTTTCGCGCGAGTGCCAGAAGCAACTCGAAGAGGCGGAGGGACGCGTGGAAATCCTTCTGAAGAAAGCCGATGGCAAGTTTGCGGCCGAGCCGTTCGATCCCGAGCAGGAGTCCGAGTCGTGACGCGCTTTGGCCGCTCGCTGCGCGCCAATTCCCTCTAGCGATGAAACTTCCCCCATTTTTCGAAGAGAACCGCCTAGCTGTCGATGCCGCTCTCGAGAAACTCCTTCCGGCAGCAACGGCGCAGCCCTCATCCATTCATACTGCTATGCGCTACAGTGTTTTTGCCGGTGGCAAGCGCATTCGTCCCATCCTTTGTCTCGAGACGGCGCGCATCTTTTCGAGCGATATCATTCCCGCGCTTTATCCCGCTTGCGCCATCGAATTCATCCACACTTATTCGCTGATCCACGACGATTTGCCGGCCCTGGACAATGATGACCTCCGCCGCGGCAAACCCACTTGCCACAAGAAATTCGGCGAAGCCATTGCCATCCTCGCTGGCGATGCTCTCCTAACGCTGGCGTTTGAAACCATTGGTGCGACGCCCGCCGCCGCGGAGTGCCGTGCCGCCATCCTCTCAGAAGTCGCGGCTGCCGCCGGGACCATCAATGGAATGGTCGGCGGCCAGGTCGCGGACATCGAAGCCGAAGGCAAGCCTGTCGATCCGCAAATGCTCGAGTACATTCACCGCTCGAAGACCGCGGCGCTGATCCGTGCTTCCATCACTGCTGGTGCCTTGTGCGCAGGCGCAGGCTCCGAGGATGTCAGCCGCCTCCGCCGTTTCGGTGAAACCATCGGTTGGGCGTTCCAGGTCACGGACGACATTCTGGACGTCGAGGAATCCTCCGCCGCGCTCGGCAAGACGGCGGGAAAAGACATGGCCCAGCAGAAGGCAACTTATCCCGCGGTATATGGCTTGGAGCGCTCTCACCAGATTGCCAATGATCTCGCGACCAAAGCCATCGCCGAGCTCGCTCCCTACTTGGATCGCGCCGTCCGACTCCGCGAGATTGCCGAATTTCTCGTGCTTCGCCGCGCTTGATTATTCGAAGCGTCATGAAACCAAAAGCAGCTCGCAAACGGCTCGATCTTCTTCTTGTCGAGCGAAGCTTCGCCGACTCGCCCCAGAAAGCTATGGCCATGATTCTCGCCGGTGAGGTTCAGGTGGAAGGCCAGCGAGCGGGAAAGGCTGGCATGCCCGTTGCGAATGACGCTCGCATTGAAATTGTCAGCCGAGCGCAGAAATTCGTCAGCCGCGGCGGCATGAAGCTGGAAGGCGCACTGGAAGACCTTGCCATTGACCCGAGCGGCCGCGTTTGTCTGGATATCGGCGCCTCGAACGGCGGCTTCACAGACTGCCTGCTCCAACATGGCGCAGCGCGAGTCTATGCTGTTGACGTAAACGTGGAGCAGCTTGACTGGAAGCTGCGTCAGAATCCTCACGTCACCGCCATTGAGCGCAACGCGCGCGAACTGCATAAGGAAGACATTCCCGAAAGTGTCGACTTAGTCGTGATGGATGTTTCTTTCATTTCAGTCTGCAAGGTCATTGCGCCGGCAGTGACCATAGCAAAAGCTCGTGCTGATTTTCTCATCCTGATCAAGCCCCAATTCGAACTGCGCCGCCGAGAGATCGCCCGCGGCGGAATCGTGGAAGATCAAAAGCTTCACGATCAGGCGGTTCGATCCGTGCGCGAATTCGTTGAATCTCTTGATCTGGATTGCCTCGGAGTCCGCCCGAGCCGCCTTCTGGGAGCCGAAGGCAATCAGGAGTATTTTCTCCACGCGCGCAAAAAAGCCCTGGAGTAGAATCCCTTACGCACATGTACTCCGGACAATCTTTCCAAACCATAGGCATCATTTCTCGCCCTCGCCGCTCGAATCTCGTCGTCGTTGTTCCGCCATTGCTGAAATGGCTCAGCGCGCGTGGCGTTCAAGCTCTCATTGACGAAGAGACAGCTCAATGTTTGCCGGATGGTTCGAAGGGTCTGCCTCGTCAGCGCGTGGCCGACGCATCGCAGCTTCTCCTCGTGCTCGGGGGTGACGGCACGATGCTCGCCGCCGCGCGCCTTGCCGCTCCCCGCAGGATTCCCATCCTCCCGATCAACATGGGTAGCTTGGGTTTTCTCACCAGTTTCACTCTGGAAGAGCTCCATCCGGCCCTCGATGACACTTTAGAGGGCCGTTTTTCGCTCAGTGAACGTGTGATGATCAGCGCCGAGCTCGAACGCGCCGGCAAAGTGATCGATACGCAACGCGTGTTGAACGACGTGGTGATTAATAAGGGCGCTCTTGCCCGCATGATCGAGCTTGAACTCCATATTGACGAGGCTTTTGTCTGCCGCTATCGCTCCGACGGCCTGATCATAGCCAGCCCCACCGGTTCCACCGCCTATTCCCTTTCTGCAGGCGGGCCCATCGTTCACCCCGCGGTGGAATCCTTTGTCATTACTCCCATCTGTCCGCACACCTTGAGTGACCGCCCATTGGTAATCCGCGATTCTTCCTCCATCGTGATGAAGTTATCCGGTAATACCGAGTCTGTTTTTCTGACCCTCGATGGGCAACGCGGCATCCCGCTGCAACCAACGGATATGGTCCGCGTCTCTCGCGCGAAAGAGCCGTTGATGCTCATCTATCCGCCAAAGAAATCTTATTTTGAGATCTTGCGCAGCAAGCTGAAGTGGGGCGAGGCGTAGCCTTTTGGAGTGGGGGAGCTAGCTCCTGCTTTTCCGGCCGCTAACACGGAACGGTTACCGCTGCCCGTGAATAATCCATGTCGAATGGGGAGCTACTAGCCAAGGACGTCGGTACGCAGCAAATCGTCCTGAGTCTCACGCCGGCGAATCAACCGCATGCGCTTGCCTTCGACCAACACTTCCGCCGGACGACATCGAGCATTGTAGTTTGACGCCTGCGACATCCCATACGCCCCGGCAACCCAAATCGCGAGCAAATCGCTCGCCTTCGCATCCCCAAGCGGCCAATCCCGCAAGAAACAATCGCCCGTCTCGCAAACCGGTCCAACAATATCGACTCGTTTGCGCGCCGTGTCGTTTTCCCTTCCCTCTCGCGCAATTCTCGTGATCGGGTGAATCGCTCCGTAGAGCGCCGGCCGCATCAGGTCGTTCATCGCCGAGTCCACCACGACAAACGTCTTCCCCCGATTCCTCTTCGTATACACCACGCGCGTCAAAAGCACGCCCGCCGGAGCGATAATCGAGCGCCCCGGCTCCAGCAGCAGGTGCACTCCGAGTTTGCGCACCATTTGCGAAACCAGCCGCGCGTACTCCGTCCGTGTCGGCGGCCTTTGGTCGGAATAGCGCACCCCCAGCCCGCCTCCAACGTCCAGGTAACGCAAATCAATTCCCGCCCGCCGCAATTCTCCTACGAATCCCGCCAGTCGCTGTAGTGCGCGTCGAAATGGAGCGAGCGTCGTAATCTGCGATCCAATATGTGCGCTAATTCCCTGCCACCGGATCCATTTCGAATCGCGATGCGCCAGGTAAAGCCGTTTCGCCTCCGGCCAGTCCAATCCAAACTTGTGTTCGTGCAGCCCCGTCGCAATGTGCGGGTGTCCACCGGCTTGCACATTGGGATTCACGCGAATCGCCGCCGCAGGCGGCTTGCCTCCTCGTCCCGCCAGCCGCGCCGCTTCTTCCACTAAGATTTCGAGCTCCGCCGCCGATTCCACGTTGAAAAGCAAAATCCCCGCGTGCCCGCTTCGCCTACTCGCGCGATAGTTCAGCGCTTCGCGAATCTCATACCTGTCCTTGCCCACTCCCGAAAAAACAATGCGATCACTTCGCACGCCAATACGCTGCAAATACTGCAGCTCCCCGCCGGACACAATGTCAAAACCGCTCCCCATCTCGGCAAGGTATTTCAGGATGGACAAGTTCCCGTTGGACTTTACTGCAAAACACAACGTGTGCGGCAGCGTTCCAAACCCCCGACGCAGCTCCCGATAGGCATCGTCAATCGCCGCGCGGCTATAAACGTATGTTGGCGTGCCAAATTTCTGCGCGACCGATGCCAGCGCCACTCTTTCACACACGACTTCTTCGCCGCTCGCGTTTCGCGCCCCGTTCCTTTCCCACGCGAAATGCGGTGTGAAAGTCGCTGGGTCCACGTATTTTATTTTTCGGGAAGAAGACTCATTCGAATGGCTCATCGGACTTTCGCGACCACCAGTGTCCTATCATCCGAAAGCGGCGCTCCCTGCGTGAACCAATCCACTTCGCGCAGGATCACATCGGCAATTTCCGCCGCGGACGCTTCATGGTGCTGTTCGATCAGCTTCATAAGCCGCGTCGTGCCGAAGAACTGGCTCTCGCTGTTCATCGTCTCCGGGATTCCGTCCGAGTGAAACACCAGAATGTTCCCCGCTTCGAGCGTAACTCCCCATTCGTCATAGTTCACATCTTCAAAAATGCCCAGCGGAAATCCCGTTAGCTCAATTTTTCCGCAGCGCCCATCCTTGTAGAGCAGCGGCTGCGACTGCCCGGCGTTTGCCACCCGCAGTTTCTGCCGCCCTTTTTGCCAGGTGGCGAAACACGCCGTCATAAATCGCCCCTCGATGCGCCGCTCGCCGACCAGTTGATTCATCTGCTTCAACATTTCCGCGGGTTGCAGCTTTTGTGGCGCCAAACTCCGCATGATCCCGATCGCCACCGCTCCATAGAGCGCCGCCGCCGTCCCCTTCCCGCTCACGTCTCCCAGCGCAATTCCCAATTGCTGCGGTCCATAGCGCAAAAATTCATAAAGATCGCCGCACACTTCCCGCGCCGAAAGGTACCGCGCCGCCATCTCCAATCCATAGTCTTCCGTCGGAACCGGCCGCAGCAGTGCGCCTTGAATTCGTTTCGCCGCCTGCAAATCCCGTTCCAGCCTCGCTTCGTCACGCGCTAATTGCTCATACAAGCGCGCATTCTCTAGCGAGACGGCGAGATTTGCCGCCAGGATCGAAAGCGTCTGCACGTGATCCTCGGTAAAATAATTCGGCTGTGGACTCTCCAAATCCAACACCCCGATCACTTTCCCTTTGTGGATCATGGGAATCGCCAGTTCCGAACGCGTCTCTGGGTTCACCATCAGGTAGCGCGGATCAACCGTCACATCCGGAACGAGCACCGGCTCCTTCAGTGTTGCCGCCGCGCCAACAATCCCGTCGCTTGAAGTTGATCGCAGTTTTCCCTGCACGTGATGCCCATGCTTTATGTCCACGCGATGGCGAAAAATCTTCTGCTCCTCGTCATACAGCATGATGCTCAAGATCTGGTAATCAATCACTCGCTTGGTCTGTTCCGCTGCGCGCCGCAGCAGCTCTTCTACCTCCAGGATCGCGCTGGTTTCGCGCCCGACTTCACTCAAAAGCAGTAGCGTGTCCGCCTGCGCCCGCACCTTCTGGAACAGCCGCGCGTTTTCAATTGCAACCGCCAGCCGGCTGGCCAGCAGCGTCAAAATATTTTGCTGGTCCTTTGTAAAATAATCGAGATGCCGGCTTTGGATATCCAGCACGCCGACGCATTTTCCTTGCAGCATCAGCGGCACCGCCAGCTCCGACCGCACGCTGTCGATAGCATTGATGTACCGCGGGTCCTTGGAAGTATCGCTGATTCGTACGGAGTGGCCGGTTGCCGCCGCGGTTCCCGTAATTCCGTGTCCTAGCGGAATCCTCAAGTTTTCTGCTAGTTCGCGCGCATATCCTATTGAGAACCTGTGCCGCAGATAGCTTCCATCGCCTTCAATCATCAGCACGCCAAAGATTTCGTAGTCGATGTGCCGCTTGATGAGAGCTGCCGTCCGCGCCAGGACCTCGTCCAAATCCAGCGAGGCGTTCACTTCTTCGCCGATTTCCGCCAGTGTGGACAGGACTTCGGCGGAGATCTCCGCTCCACCGCTCAACGCAGTTACCGTCGCATGTTCATTCGTATGATTCATGAAGTCTAACTATTATAGCAGGCCGTGAAGAGGGAGCGCCGTGCGCCGGACTCGAATCTAGGCTTCCGCCGGTTTCTTCTTCAAACCGGGGCCAAGCAGCAACACGCCAACATACGGCAAGTTTCTATATCGTTCGGCATAATCCAGCCCGTAACCAACCACAAACTCATTGGGAATGGAGAATCCGATATAGTCCGCGTGCACCGCTGCAATCCGCCGCTCCGGTTTGTCCAACAGAACCGCCACGCGCAGATGCTTCGGCTTGCGTTGTTGGAACAGCCGCAAGAGGTATTGCAGCGTCATTCCCGTGTCCAGGATGTCTTCGACAACGATCACCGTTTTCCCCTCGATGCTGGAGTCCAGGTCTCGCGTCAACCGCACTTGCCCCGACGAGTGCGTCTTCTGCCCGTAGCTCGACACTGCGATGAAGTCGAAAGAAACTTCTCCCGGAATATTTCTCGCCAGATCCGTCAGGAAAAAAACTCCGCCCTTCAATACGCTCACCAGATGCAGCGGCTCGTTGGGAAAATCCTTGCGGATTTCCTGCGCCAGCTCCTGAATGCGCTTTTGAAGCCGCCCGCCCGTAATCAGCACTCGGACGCGTTCCCGCGACGCTGTCTCATTTTTCGGTCTCGCCTTACTGCGTTTCGGCATCCTCTTCCCCGTTCGTGGCACCGAGACTCTAGCGCACACGTGTCCGGCGGGCAAGGCGCGCTTCTGACCCGCCATTAGCAAAACGTTCATAAAGCCTCAATCTGCATTCTCTAGTCTCACGCAACGATTTAGTTCGGTGTTTGGACATCATTCTTGGTGCTGGCGTGCATTGAATTTATTGCTTTGCGCACGCCAAAGTTTTCCACAGAGTTTTGCTTCAATACAGGTGATTCCTATGATAGAAAATAAGCACAAGTTTGGATGTTGGTTGCTGTTGAGAGTGGTTTGCCGCCACTGCAATCTGTTTTCTAAATGAGGAAGCCCTCCACGCCACCCCGGAGGATTCCGGGGCAGCGCCCAAGTGCGCGAGCCGTCGGGAACAAGAGAAAGGAAAGAAGGTAATATGAGCACTCGTGGGGGGCAATCCCCTGTCGTAAGATTTTGCTTCGCGTCCTTGTCCAGAACACTACTTTTGCCGCGGGCCGCCTTTCGGGCAAATGAGAAGGCTTTCGTGAAGAGCAGAATCTGTTTGCCCGGGACATTCGCGGCAATGTTGGCGCTATCCGCTTTGTTCTCGCTCGTGTACCCCCTTGGCGCGTTTGCGCAGGCGGTCGCCGGGCTGGGCGCAGTTGCAGGCACGGTTCGGGACGCCTCAGGCGCGGCAGTGCCCAACGCGACCGTAGTTGTTTCCAACGATTCCAAAAGTGTCCGGCGCACGATGCAGACCACCGACGCCGGTGTGTTTTCCGCCCCCGCACTGGTCCCCGCAACAGGCTACAGCATCAGAGTTACCGGCCAGGGATTCGCCGATTGGGAAGTCAAGGATTTCCAGGTCCAAGTCGGCCAGGTCGTTGACTTCGCCGTTACCCTCCAGGTTTCTTCCGTCTCTGCCACCGTGGAAGTCGCGGCAGCGCCCCTGGTGGAAGACGCCAAGACCGACGTTTCGCAAGTGGTCAACTCCCAACAGATTCTCGATCTCCCGATCAACGGCCGCCGCGTGGACTCGTTCGCATTATTGACACCGGCCGTTGTGCCGGACGGTAACTTTGGCTTGCTCAGCTTTCGCGGTATCGCGGGTCACAATGCCTTTCTTACGGATGGAAACGATACAACCAACCAGTACTACAACGAGAACGCTGGGCGCACCCGTATTCAAAGCCAGATTTCGCAGGAAGCCGTGCAAGAGTTCCAGGTGGTTTCCAATAACTTCTCCGCGGAATACGGCAATGCCATGGGCGGCGTAATCAACACGGTCACCAAGAGCGGGACAAACGATTTGCACGGCACCGCCTACTGGTTCTTCCGTAACCGCAGCTTAAATGCCCGCGACCGCTATGCCAGTTTCAATCCCCAAGATATACGGCATCAGGCCGGGGTCAGCCTCGGCGGTAGAATTGTCAAGAACAAGCTGTTCTATTTCTTCAACTACGAAGCGACACGCCGGGATTTTCCGGCCATTGCCTCCGTAACGACGCCAAATTTATTCACAACCACCGGCACTGTCAACCAGACCACGAATCTTTGTCCGGGGACTGCGCCCCAGGCAACCGCGGCGCAATGCCAAGCGGCGATAGATATGCTTAACACGCGCAACACCGGGACGGTTTCGCGGACAGTTACCCAAGACCTCGGTTTTGGCAAAATCGACTACCATCTGTCTGACAGGAATAGCCTAAGTTTTAGTCTTAGCGGGCTGCGCTGGATCTCCCCTCACGGCATACAAGCGACGGGAATCGTGTTCAACACTGGAAATGCAATTGGGAACAATGCCGACTCCACGGTTCGCAACGCCTATGGGCGCGCTCAGTGGACTAGCATCATTTCGGCTAACCTTCTCAACGAAGCACGGTTTGGCTGGTTCAAGGACCGTCTTTTCGATCCAGCCAGTGACGACTTCTTGTTCCCCGGACTTGGAAGGGCCACCCTGACCATCAACAGCACCACTAACCTAGGCGTCGCCGAGAACTATCCCCGCTTGAATCCGAGTGAGACGCGCTTTTCTTTCGCCGACAACCTGGGCTGGACCAAGGGCGCGCATACCATGAAGTTCGGTATTGACATCGCGCATACGGAGGACTTTCAGAGGCAGCTCATCAGGCAATTTGGAGCCTATTCCTACTCCTCGCTGAACGCGTTTGCCTTGGACTTCAGTGGCAACACTTCGGGCGCCAAAAACTGGACTACCTACTCGCAGCGTTTCGGAAATCCTCAGGTCGACATCAATCTGGTAACGTATGGCTTCTATGGGCAGGACCAGTACCGCTTCAACTCCCGGCTGTTGCTAAGCTTTGGCCTGCGCTACGACTATTCCGCAATTCCGCAACCGACCGTCGTGAATCCCGACTATCCTCAAACCGGCGTGATTCAGTCGACCAAAGACAACTTCGCCCCTCGCGCCGGGCTTTCCTATGTTCTTACGAATGATCGTAAGACCCTCCTGCGGGCCGGATATGGCATCTTTTTTGCGCGGTATCAAACCGGTTTGATCAACACTTTGTTTTTGAACAACAACGTGTATCAGCAATTGATCACCTACAATAGGTCCAATGCCGCCCAACTCGCCGCTGGGCCGGTCTACCCTAATAATCTGCCGTCTACATCTTTTACGCCGCCTCCCGGAACCGTGGATATTGTTTTCGCAAGCCCCAATCTGCGAAATCCGTACACCTATCAGGCCAATCTTGGGGTCGAGCGCGAACTCACCTCAACTCTGAGCCTCAACGTTTCCTATCTGTGGAGCCGTGGCGTGCGCCTATACGGAGTTTGGGATCGCAACGTCGGACCTCTGGGGCCTCCGATCACCTACACTCTTCAGGATGCTTCGGGCAATCCGGCTGGCACCTACACGACGCCAACGTATCGCACACCGCGGCCGGATCCCAGATACCGTCGGATTTCTCAAATCGATAACCCCGGCATGAGCTATTACGACGGGTTAGCAGTGCAAGTCAACAAGCGCTTCTCCAAAGGATTCCAGGCGTCGGCCTCCTACACCTGGTCCCATGCCATCGACTTCAATCAAAGCAGCGCCGATAACAACATTTTCTTTGGTTCCACGCCAACGAGCTATGCAAACGGCGACTTCCGGTCTGAAAAGGGCTCCGCTGCGAGCGATATCCGTCACCGGTTCGTAGTCAGTTCTATCTGGACTCCGAAATTTTCGAAGAGCACCAATGCGTGGGCCCGCTACCTGGTGAACAATTGGGAGCTCAGCCAGGTCACGACGCTGCAGTCGGCAAGGCCGGTCAACTCTACGACCCTCGTCGGCGGCAACGCGTTTACGGGAGCTCTCGTCGCGGGATCGCTAAACGGGCTGGGCGGTGGATTCAGTCGCGTTCCTTTCCAGCCGGTTGACAATCTGGATCTCGATCGGATCTACCGTGTGGATGCTCGCCTCGTGAAAAAGCTTCCCTTTACGGAGCGCGTTACGGGTTACCTCCAATTCGAGGCGTTCAATGTGTTCAACACGCCATACGACACCAGCCGCCGGACGGACGAGTACAGCTTGACCTCCGGAACCACAAATCTCGGCTTGATCGGTTCTTACGGAACTGGCAGTTCGACGGCCACCAGCCCGGATGGTACCAATGCGCGGCGCGCTCAGGTAGCCCTGCGAATCGTATTCTAGTCGGAATGCTGTCAGGTCCCGCAGACTTCAAAGCTTGAAATGCAAGAGGCCGGACCAGGTTCGCGTCCGGCTTCTTCGTTTTTGTTCCATCGCCCGCGTCCGGCTGCAGCTTAATCCCACCTGCGGCCGTTCAACCCCCAATTTCGACCATCCACTGCAAATCACTTAGCCAAACCCTACTTCCATGCTATCCTTCCCCGTGATCGTCGCTCTACACTCTCGTGGGCCTGTCTTCTCCATTCCTTTTCCGCTCCTGAATCCGGTTCTCCGTATGCTCTTCCAAGTTCCGTATGCCCTAACCCCTGTGTTTGCCATTCTTACGAAAACTGCCGGGGTGTGGGGGTATTCTTCCCATTTTGGAAAACCTTGCGGTCTCGGCGACGAGAAGTCGCTTTTTCATTCAAGTTCTTTCTTTTCACACCCTTGCGCACTCTTTTGCACTCACCAAGAACTCAACTCGTTTGTTTTCAAACGATTGCGCACTCTTTACGCAAAAACACCCGGGGGTGGGGTACCCTTGCACTTGGTTCAATGTGGCCGAGAGTCCCCCGCATCCAAGGTAGAATGATGCTATGGCTGTGAGACTCATCGCGCTCGATATAGACGGTACCCTGCTGGATAGCCGCTGGCAGCTTCCGGAGGCCAACCGCCAAGCTATCGCCGAAGCGACGCGCCGCGGCATCGAGGTGGCCCTGGTCACCGGTCGGCGCTATGACTTCGCTATGCCGGTGGCCCGTAAGCTGGATTCTCCCCTGACCATGATCGTGAACAACGGCGCGCTCATCCGCTCAAAAGAAGGCCGCACGCATCTGCGGCATCTCTTGCCGCAAAGCATTGCGCGCCAAGTTTTGGAACTGACCAAGCCGTGGCGGGAAGGCGCGGCCGTAATTTTCGACCGGCCGCTTGAAAACCAGCTTATGCTGGAAGTCCTGGACCCGGACGATTCCATGCGTTACGCCTACTATTCGCGAAACATGGAATTCATCGGCATCGCGAAACCGCTGCAAACCTGCCTGACCGAAGATCCCATCCAGGTGATGCTCTCCGGCAAAGTCGCACTGATGAGGGAGGCCGAGTCTGCTCTGCGCGGTGCACCTTTCGCGGAAAATTTCGCGCTTGCCGTGACCAGCTACGAGAGCAAAGACTTCGCCATGATCGATGTGATCAATCCGGTGTGTTCAAAAGGATCTTCTCTAGCGGAATGGGCCGCTCTGCGCGGATTCGCTCGCGAAGAGGTGATGGCCATCGGAGACAATCACAACGACCTCGAGATGCTCTCATTCGCAGGCATTCCGGTCGTGATGGGAAACAGCGTGCCGGCTTTAAAAACGTACGGCTGGCACGAAACCGGTACGAACGACGAAAACGGAGTAGCTTTGGCCATCGAACAATTTGCTTTGCGGGAGGCTGCACCTTGCCTCTGAGACACGCCTTTTGTGTCCCGAATGGTGTTACGGGACGCGCGACACTCTTGCTCATACTCGGTGTGCTCGCTGCTCCGTCGCTGCGCGCAGAATACATTGTGCTTCGCACCGGGCTGCGCCTGCACGTCACGGGCTACCAGCTCGTGGGAGACAAGTATCGCTTGCAAATGACCGGAGGCAAGCTAGAGGTCGCCGCCGCCGATGTTGCGGCGATCGAGCCGGAAGATGTTTTTACACCTTCGCCGGCCGCTGCCGCGCCGGCTGCCGCGCAGCCGCTTTACCGCGATCTGGTGGAAGCCGCGGCCAAACGCTACAACGTGGATGCCGACCTGATCACCAGCGTCATCGCCGTGGAGTCCAATTTCGATCCCAAAGCCGTGTCGCGCAAGAATGCCCGCGGGCTTATGCAACTTTTGCCGGAAACCGCGGCGCAACTCGGCGTAAAAAATATCGACGACCCGGCGGAAAACATCGATGCGGGCACGCGCTACCTGCGGGACTTGCTGCAGAAGTACAACAACGATGTGGCGCTGGCGCTCGCGGCCTACAACGCGGGAACCGAAAAGGTCCAGCTTTACGGCCGCGTCCCGCCCTTTGCGGAAACGATTTCCTACGTGAAGCGCGTCAAGCGCGGCTACGAAAAAAGCAAATCGCAAGCTCCCGCCAAAGCGCCCGCTCCGCCCGGGCCAGTCGCTGCGGCTACGCCGCCTCGCACATCTCAATCTCAGTAAGAACTAGTCTCAATTAGACTACTGTTGCAGTGGCGGATTCTGAGGAGGCGGCTGGGGATTTTGGGGCGGATTCTGTGGTGTATTGGTTGGGTTCTGACTGGGTTGGCCGAGAGGCTGGCCCAATCCTGTTCCCGTCTGCAGACCCGGTTGGCCCACCGCGAAAGTGTCTTTCGAAGGATCCCAAATAAATTCGAAGAGCCGGTAATTTTTCGATTTGTCGTAGACGATGATGGAGGATTTATTGATCTTGCCACCTACTCCAATAATGTTGCCGCCCATGATTGTCGGCGTGTCGCCCGTGGGAATCGGAGCATCGCCCTGGTCGGCGCTTACGGGATTTCCTGTTGTTGCGGGGGGATTTGTGCCGGAAGTCGAGCCAGCAGGCTGGGTTCCGCCCTGACCTGGTTGCCCGCCTGCATTCGGCTGTCCTAGCGGTTGGCCCGACGCTCCAGATTGTCCAGCGGCAGACGATCCACTCAACGCATTCGGAGGTGTGCCGGTTCCGCCGGCTTGCGGAAGCTGGAGATTTGGGCGTGGTTTCAGGCTTCCAATCAACTGGCCGGCTGCGCCAACGTAGATTAGGCGCCACGAACCGTCTTCCTTGTTCGTGGGATCTTTGTAGGCTTGGCGCATGAAGCGGAGAGAGCCCACCTTGGGTTTAGTGAGATCGTCGAGAGAAGTCGGGAAGCGCCCCATCTTGCGGTAGTAAAGTTTTATGCCGCGGGTGTATTGTTTTCCGCGCCAAATCATCTCTTTCTCTTTTTCGCGCCGACCTTCGGTAAGAATGTTCGGTGCAACGACCATCGTGGAGAGGAGCAAGAGGGTGGCGAGGAAAACGATCAGGAGGAGAGCATAGCCGCGCTCGCCGCGCTTCCCTGCTGTTTGTTGGCGCGCACCGTTCATGGGGTTGGCGGCGCCGCCTGTTCTTCGAGAATGGCCGTCCCACGAAGTCCCGTGGTTATGTCTTCGTATTCGAGACTGGCGTTGCCAATTCTTAGAATGCGAAATCGGTTCAGCAAAACTTCGCCTTCTCCCACGATGTAAACGTCTTCGCCATCGGTGAAGAAGGCCCGGCGTGACAAGCTGTTGGGAACGGTGCCGTATCCAAAAAACTTCACAGGCAGCGGGGATACCGTCGGAGTAGGAGGTGCTGCCGGAGCTGGCGGAAGCTCCGGTTGTTTAGGATCCGGTTTAGGATGCGGGGGTCTCGTCGGAGGCGGAAGTTCTCGACTGAAAGGATTGCGGCCGCTGCCCTTGTATTCGGTCTTGCGGGCCCGCTCGACTGCGTCGTTATGGAGCTGAGGATTATCCACTCCGATCGGCGGATAGCTCTGGGGCGCGGGAATGGCATCCGCGGTCACAATCGGCTTGTCATGGTTAAAATAGACGAACCAGATGAACCCCGCGATCAGCAAGAAGAAGGCGAGCACGACGAGCTGTTTCTTTTGCTTCATGCTCCCGTCCGGAAGTAGGTTTTGAGGTGCAGCGCGACTTTGATTACATGCGTGGGGGCTTGAATCGCGTTCTGATTCGTGTTCTCGGGGGCAAGAGCCAGAGAGTCCACTGCGTAAAGGCTGGTGGAGCGCTGCAAGCCGTTGAGAAACCCAATCACGCTTTTATAATCGCCATCGACTGTTGCATCGATGGCTATTTCCGTCATACCGCGGTTGGCGATGTCCGTCGGTTTGAAGGAAATGCCGTCGAGGCGGCTTCCACTCTTCCTTGCAATAGAGCCGAGTTCAGCTCTGACCGAGGAATAGCCTGAGCTTGCCGGAGAAAGCGATTGTTCGAAACGTTCGCAATCTTTCTGGATGGCGGGAATACTATCGCGGATCGCCTGAGCGCGCCGAATGTCGGCCCGCAAGAGATCTTGCTGCGTTATTTCCTGCACGCGATGCTGGGGCCCGCGCGGGGCTGAAGAAAGCTGCCAACTGTAGGCCGCCAAGGCGACATCCGCGAGGACAAGAAGAATCAGGCCCCCGAGAATGACTCGTTTCCGCGCTGTGAAATCGCGCCGCATCAGCTCCTCGAATAAACTGTGGTCAACTGGACAACCTTTTGATCACCACTCTTGCTGGCGGTAGGGTCAGCCGAACGCACGCTCTGGATCTGGACCTCTGTAAATTCCTTCGATTGCTCGAGGGCCCGCTCAAATTTCAACTCGGCTTCGTCGTCGGTGGCGCCCACGGTCAATTTCAATTCGACGTGCCCGCCTGCTTGCGTTGGCGCGATGCTGATGACACGCACGCCGCCTGGCAGTGTCCGCTCCAGGTCCATGAACATCAGCGTCCAGTTGAAGCTCCTGGCGTCAAGGATGCCATTTATAAAGGCGGCGCGATCGTGCAGAGTCGCGACATCCTTTTGGCCGAAATAACGCAGGATCTCCTTGCGCTGAGCTTCCAGCTCGGCCATTTCATGGCGCGATTTATTGGTGCGGGCGCGCAGTTCAACATCGGCCTTGCGGGCAGAATACACATGCCATCCCAGCCCGATAAAAGCCACGGCGGCAAAAAAAGCCGTGAGACTCGCGCCGGCCAGGAAGCGGCGGTGAGTTTCCAACGCCTTGGTCGCAATGTTGAGCCGAACTTTCATGCCCTCTTCCGCCTAACTCCGGAAACCTATTTTAACCCCGCTGAAGCACCCAGCCGATTAGTCCTTCCAAATCGCGGTCTGCCAGCGGACGCGCGTCTTCTTTGACGAGCCCCTGCGAAATCGCAGAGCTCAGCAGCGAACGCACATCGCAACGGAATTCCTCCTCAAGGGGTTTGATGAATTCGGGAAGGCGGGAGCCGAGCCCGGCAAGTCGAACGGATTTGATCGTCTCGTTCCAGGTGTCTTGATAATACGCCGCCACGGGGAAGATTTCTTCAAGAAGCATCTGCGGCGTGAGGTTGGGGCCGTGTGCCGGAAGCTCAGTGCAACGGTAGCCGCACAGGACATCGCGGCGCACGATTGCCGTTGTCAGGGAGGAGCCTGACACCCGCGCGAGGAGCGTCGGCTTCTCATCGTCAAGAAGGGAGAGCGCGGCGAGCGAAGAACTCAACACCACGCCTGGAAGCAGCCCGATGCCCTCAACGAGCGTTTCATATTCGCGGACGATGCGCAGACGGGCAAGCGCAGTGACAACGTCAACGCCAGCTTCTCGTGCAGCCTGCCGCATGTAAGAAATGAGCGTCTCGTCGGCCTCAAAAGGCACGCACTTCTTGAGCTTCCAGCGCAGCATCGGGACAGCTTCTTCCGCTGAGCGCGGGAATTCCTCAAAATGCTGCACGAAGACGCGAATGACGGTATCGGGAAGAATCATGGCAACGTCTTCGTCGCGTGCGCGCAACCGGCCGCAGGCAGCTGCGACTGCGGCCTTAACGGCGGGGCTGTTGGCGACGTTGATTTCGACGGCCGAGGGAACCAGGGCTCCAGGGGGCAACGATTCGACAGCGTATCCGTCCAGCGAACCCGTGCGGCTCCAACGGGCCGCGGCCACGCGATTCGGAGAGACTTCGAGGACTAACGAAACATTGGGGAAGGCATCCAGCCAGCGCGCCAGGTTGCGCGCCCACTGAAACTGGTAAATTCCCTGTCGGAATGTGGCGGCGCTACTCAACGAAAGTCACCTTGTTAATCTCTTTCAGAGTGGTGATGCCTGCGCGAATCTTGGCCAATCCGCTTTCGCGCAACGCCGTCATGCCCTCTTCGCAGGCTACGCGTTTAATTTCTGAAGTTGGGCGGCGATCCACGATCATTTCCCGGATGCGGTCAGTCAGATCGAGCAATTCGCAAATCGCGGTGCGGCCGTGATAACCAGTCCCCGAGCACTCCAGGCATCCTGCGCCTTCGGCAAACGTGACGTCGCCCCATACAGCGGGATCGAGACCCGCTTCCTGCAATTCTTGATGAGAATACCTTTTGGGCTTCTTGCAGCTCTTGCAGATCACGCGAACCAGCCGCTGGGCCATGATGCAGTTGAGGGCGGAAACAAAGTTGTAAGGCTCGACGCCCATGTTGATGAAGCGGCCGATAACGTCGGTCACGTTGTTAGCGTGGACGGTGGTGAAAACGAGGTGGCCGGTGAGGGCGGACTGGATAGCGATTTGCGCGGTCTCCTGGTCGCGGATTTCGCCGACCATGATTTTGTCAGGATCGTGGCGCAGGATGGAACGCAAGCCGCGCGCAAAAGTGAGCCCCTTCTTCTCATTCACCGGAATCTGGGTGATACCGCGGAGCTGATACTCGACGGGATCTTCGATGGTGACGATTTTGTCTTCGTCGCTCTTGATCTCGTTGATGGCGGCATAGAGTGTGGTGGTTTTTCCGGAGCCCGTGGGACCTGTGACCAGGACCATGCCATAGGGTTCGCGGATGTAGCGGCGGAAGCGGCGAGTCTCTTCGTCAGAAAAACCAACCACGTCCAAAGTAAGGCTGGAGAATTTTTCTGAAAGCGTTTCCTTGTCAAGAACGCGGAGAACGGCGTCTTCCCCGTGACTGGCGGGCATGATGGAGACGCGCAAATCGATGTAGCGGCCTTTGTATTTCACACGGAAGCGGCCGTCCTGAGGGACGCGACGCTCGGCAATGTCCAAATCACTCAACACTTTGATGCGCGAGAGCACCGTGGAATGCCATTCCTTGGCAATGGGCTGCATGGCGTGCTGCAGCACCCCGTCGATGCGGTATTTGACGGCGACTTCCGTGTCGCGCGCTTCGATATGAACGTCACTGGCGCGGCGCTCGAGCGCGGTGAATATGATGGTTTCCACGAGGCGCACAACAGGGCTCGCGGTGCTATCGCGGGTCAAGCGGTCGCCGGAAATAGTCTCTTCGCTCTCGTCTTCTTCCTTGGAAGTCTGAAGAGTGAAAGCTTCGGTCGCTTGCTCGAGCACTCGCTGAGACTGCTCGGTGCGCTTCAGAATGTCGCCGATCTGGCGGGCAGTAGCAACGCGAATCAAGAGCTTCTTGCCCAGCAGAAGGGGCAGCTCGTCGCTCATCTGCACCTGGCCGGGATCGGCCGCGGCAATGGCCAGAACATTGTTCTGCACTTCCAGGGGCACGAAGTTGTAGCGGAACATCAGGTCGGCCGGGATGGTACGAAAAAGTTCCGCATCGATACGCTGCTCGCGGAGATCAATGAAGGCAAAGCGATATCGCTCCGCGAGTTTACGTGCGAACTCGCGTTCTTGCTGTTCGTCGCCGGGAAGCCCGGGCGCTGGAGGCAGTTGTTCCGTAGTGGCCATAGATTCCTTACTTCGCCCCCGTCATGGAAAACGAGAAGATGGGCAAATACAGAGAAATCAGAATAAAAGCGACGATCAATCCCATAAAGATCAGCAAAATCGGCTCGATGAGGGAAACAAGGGTGGACAATCGCAGGCTGACTTCTTCCTCATAAAATTCCGCAACACTGTTCAGCATGGGGGCAAGCGCGCCGCTGGATTCTCCGACCTCGATCATGTCCAGCGCCAGCTCTGGGACGGTGCCGCTGGAGGCCAGGGCGCCGTGCAAAGATTCCCCTTCGCGCACCATCTGGGTTGAGCGGCTGACGGTAGAGCGCAGCAATTTGCTGGTGATGGCGTCACAGGCCGTCTGAAGTCCAGCTACCAGAGGGGTGCCTCCCGTCAACAGTGTGGAAAGCGTGCGCGAGAATTGGGCGACCTGAAATTTGAGGAGCGTATCGCCAATTACGGGAAGCCGGAATTTGAAGCGATCAAAGGCGGCTCCGCCTTCCTCCGTACGGGACCAGAGAAAAATGACGGCGGCAGCCACCGCTAAAGACGCTACGACTCCTAGAAAAACAAAACGGTAATCCACCGTCAAGGCGATCAACAAACGCGTGGGGCCGGGGAGCTCCACGTTCAAATCATGGTAGAGCAGGGCAAACTTTGGAATCACGGCAGTAACCAAGTACGTGACGATAATGACCGCCACGCAAATCAATAGTGTGGGGTAGACGAGCGAAGCGAGAATTTTTTTGCGGACGCCGGTGCTGACGCGCTGATAGGCGATGTAGTAGTCCAGGACTCCGGGCAAATTCCCGCTCTTCTCTCCGGCAAGAATTGCCGTGGAATAGACTTTGGAGAATACGCCGGCTTCGTCAACCGCCTCCGAAAGCGACTTCCCTTCCCGGACCCGATCGCGAATCTGGCTGATGACCGGGCGGAGTTTAGGAGCGGTAGCGCGCGTGGCAAGAAGATCCAAAGACTTCAGGATGGGCAAGCCCGCTTTGATAAGCGTGTTGAATTGCTGGTTGAGAATGACGAATTCCGAACCGCCAATTTGGCGTCCACTCCTTTGGCGAAGCAAGCCGGCCAGGCGGCCGCCCCGGGACTCCACTGAATAGACGTACAACCCCCGTTCCACGAGCTTCTGGCGTGCTTCTTCTAGAGAAGTCGCGGGCTCCACGTGGGAGAAGACACGTCCTTCGGCATCCGCCACTCGGCAGAGGAATTGACCCATAACTCCCTCAGTTTACCTCATCTACTTGATATGCGGGGTAGGACTCAATGGTTGGCCGTTTCTTTCGCCGCAAACGCCCGCAGGCTGGGCTGGCTCTATTCTAGTCTAGTTTAGAGATTTGCTCTCAGAAGGCAACTCACCGTTCACAATGGCTACTCCCGGAGGGACTTCGAAGCGAAAGAAAGAGTCAGGAACGGGAGGATCAAACTGCCAGTCCTTGAATTTGAATTCGATCTCGACACCACCAGCCTCTCGCACGACAATCCGTACGAGTTGATTCGTATCGTGGGCGACTTCGAGAAGAAGCAAATCTCTTTTCGCATGAGGAGCGCCGTTCTTCGAGGCAGGATCGGCCATGTTCTCCGAGCCCTCGAGCTGACAGGACAGCAGGACGTCGCCATCCTTGTCTGGCTTCTCATCAGTAGCAAAATCAACTCGTGCGCAAATTCGAGACAGTTTCATTTCGCCTGCAAGCAGAGCCAGGGGCGTTCGCCAGTCGGTGCTCTGCTTCGCAGGAATACGGGTCACCGTGTGGTCAGCGGGAACGTAAAACCAAGCTGTCTTGCCGTCGACGAGAAACAGATTCTTTTCGGGTGACTGGTATTCCCAGCGCATCTTGCCGGGCCGGCGGAAATACGCGGCACCGGCCTCAATACGAATGACACGTCCATTCTCGGAGTACTGCTCAAGAAAAATTACCTGCATGGTACGGGCGGCCCGATACGTGGCCTCCAGCCGCTTAACATGATTCGAGGTGTCAACGAACGAGGGCGTTAAAAGAAGACAGCCTAGTGCGGCAGGGATAGGAGAAATCACGTTGCTATCTTACATGGTGTCTGGGCCAGCCGAAAGACAGCCCTAACTTCCAACAGGTGCGAGAAAAAAGGAAGAAGGAAAATCGACGCCCTGGCCAAGAATCACCTTGGGGAGCTAGTTACCCAAGAGTAGGGTTGCCACGGCGCTGCATGTCCCGTGGCCGGTTCCGATTGCCACACCCGTAGTGTTGTATCGAATCACTCCCGACTCGTCCGCGCAAAACGCGCGCTGACCAGTCACACCCACGACGAATGGGGTGGCGTTTACTTCGAATCCCCCATTAACACCCGCCGACGGACTGTTTCCCAGAGCGACCAACCCGTAGCCGTTCTTGGCACCAGTGGTCAAAATAGGATCGACGATACAGGCACTCGCAGCAGTCACACCCGCCAAGCAAGCTGCCGGCGTGCCCCCAAGGTTCCCCAAGTTCGCTGCGTAACCCGTGCCCCAACTCGCTGCGTATGTCGCTTCGGCTGTGGTAATGGTGCGAACCGAGCCCACGGCGGATGATTCATTTGCCGCGATCCTGGAGCGCAGCAAGCTCGGTATGGCGATCGCGCTGATAATCAAAATAATCGCGACGACGATCAGCAATTCGATGAGAGAGAAACCCCTTTGTCTGCTCATAACCTCACCTGAAGAGGTGGCTCCTGGACGTCGACAGAAAGACTACCCGATATTAACAATGAGCACGAGGAATGCCAAATACAGAAACGTCCGGCGTCTACTATTCTGCTTTCCATCTCGAGCCGAAAAAAAAGGGAGGAAGTAAAGCTTCCTCCCCCTTGATCCCAAAACTGGCTTGGGAGTTAGTTGCCGAGAACCTGGGCCGCCGGAAGT
>MNDE01000007.1 GCA_001914785.1 Acidobacteria bacterium 13_2_20CM_57_17
GGGGCCAGAATCGAACTGGCTACGCCCGCCTTTTCAGGGCGGCGCTCTACCAATGAGCTACCCCGGCACAGGTGATTTAGAAATTGTAGGGGTGATGCGAAGTTGTGTCAATTCACCGAAGGATGCTACGCAAAATCAGTGCGACGACTCGTCGAATTCCTTCATCCAATTGCGGTTCTTCAGGACCTCGCGTGGCTTGGTTCCATCGGGTGGACCCACGATTCCGTCTTTTTCCATGAGGTCGATCAGGCGCGCGGCGCGGCCGTAGCCAATTCGCAAACGCCGCTGCAACGTGGAAGTGGAAGCGCGCCCCGCGTCGCAGACCACGCGGATCGCGTCCTGGTAAAGAGCATCATCGACGTCTTCGCCGCCCTCGGCATCGCCGTCAGCTGCGCCTTCCGTTTTGCCGTCCTCATCCTTCGGCGCCGCAAGCAGCTCTTCCTGATACTTCGCCTGGGCCTGTTCGCGCCAGAAGTCGCACACCGAGGTGATTTCCTCTTCCGTCACCAGCGGCCCGTGAATGCGATGCAGCCTCGCCGATCCTGCCGGCAAATACAGCATGTCGCCTCTTCCCAGCAGTGATTCCGAACCGTTTGAATCGAGAATGGTGCGTGAGTCCACCTTGCTGGCCACCCGGAACGATATGCGGGCAGGGAAGTTCGCTTTGATCAAACCAGTGATCACGTCCACGGAGGGCCGCTGCGTCGCAAGGATCAAGTGGATACCCACCGCGCGCGCCATTTGCGCCAGCCTTGTGATGGACTCTTCCACGTTGTTGGTGTCCACCATCATCAGGTCGGCCAATTCGTCAATCACGATAATCAGGTAGGGAAGCGGCTTGTGCTCGGTCTCTTCCAGATTGTCGAACAGCGACAACGAGTGTTCTTTCTTGAAGGTACGATTGTACTGGTCGATGTTTCGCACGCCGCGCTGCGCCAGTAGCTTCAAACGGTTTTCCATTTCGCGCGTCGCGTTTCGCAGCACGTTGGAGGCGATCTTCGGATCGGTTACCACCGGCGCGATCAAGTGAGGAATGTTCTCGTAGAGATTCAGCTCCAGCCGCTTGGGATCCACCAGCACCATTTTCACTTCGTCCGGACTCGCCTTGTACAGAATCGACATCATGAGCGAGTTGATGAACACGCTCTTGCCGGTACCGGTGGAGCCGGCGATCAGCAAGTGTGGCATGGCCGCAAGCTCCGTCACGCGAATCCGGCCGTGCAAATCCCGCCCCATCGCCAGCGTCAGCTTGCTCGGAGAATTCATGAACTCCGGCGCTTCGATAATTTCCCGCAGTGCAATCGTCTGGCGCTTGTCGTTCGGGACTTCGATGCCAATGGTCGATTTGCCTGGGATGCGCTCGATCAAAATGGATTCGGCTTGCAACGCGAGGCACAAATCCTCCGTCAGCCCGATAATCCGGCTGTACTTGATGCCCGCGTCCGGCTTGAATTCGAATGTCGTGACGACTGGCCCGGGATTGATTTGCGTCACGCGGCCCTGGATGTCAAATTCCAGGCACTTTGCTTCAATCGCGCGTGCCCGCTGTTTCAGCTCTTCTTCATCAAGTTTCTGCCCGCGCTCGCCTTCGCGGAGCAGGGAAGGGGACGGCAGCTTGTAATTAGGATTGCCCTTCGCGATTTTCGGCTCGCCTTTTTTGGCGGCAGATTTCTCCGTGTCGCGATTCAGCACGAAGATCGGCGTCTTGCGGGACGAGTCCTTTGTCTCCTTCTCGTCCTCCTCCTCTTCGCTTTCGTCGGCCAGGCGAATTGTTTTGGAAGCCTCATTCAGCAACTCGGCCTTTGCGATCAATTGGGGCGGAACGGGCTTCCTGCCCGAAAGGCGGGACTCCTCCACGCGGCGACGCATGCGTTGTTGTTCGCGCTCTTCGCGCCACGCGTGCCAACGCGCCTGCGCTTTCTGCAAAATTCCCAGCTTCTCCACTCTTCCGATCGGACCATTCGGGCCGCTTGCCCATGCATGCGCGCCGGAAAAAGAAAACCGCGTGGTCATAAACAGCGCCGTCACCAGCAGCGCGACGGTCACCAGATTCGCGCCCCACAAGTTGAACCCGGTGCGCAGCCCGCCGGAAATCAGCTCGCCCAGCAACCCCCCTGGCGGCACGGCGCCACGCACATCCCAGACGTGCCATAGCGAAAGCAGCGTCGGCAGCGAAACAAGCAGCAGCCCGAAGCCCACGACCGTGGCAACCTGCGAATCCAGCGCCCGGCTCCGGAGCCACCGCCATCCCAAAACGAGGATCGCCGCCGGCAACAAAAACGCCGCAAACCCGAAGATCTGGAAAAGCAGGTCCGCGCCGTATGCCCCCGCGGGCCCAATCCAGTTCCGCGCCGGGCTTCCGTCGAAGGCTGCCGCACTTACGTTGAACGACGCGTCTTTCGGAGAATAGGACAGCAACGCCAGCGCGATCAGCACCGCCAGCGTGATACACAAAAATCCAATCAGCTCGTTGAAACGCTTGTTTCCAGTCGGAGTCAGTAAGCGCAAGAAGAATCTCCTCAGCTTTGTGGGGAAGGCTGAGTGTCGCGGCGGGGGCTGGCGCTATCGCACTCCCGCCTGGAGGAACTTCCAAACACACTGAATATAGCAAACTACCGCCCGCAAAAATCAAAAACTTTATGTGCCCGTGTTTCCAAAGCGGTGAACCGGTTCCGTAACCAGCTCAAAAACCGACGGAACATAAAACGGAAATGGCATGTAGTCATGCCAGTCCACAAACAACGAGAAGATTACGTGAATAGCAGGGGCCATCAAAACGGCTAGCGGAACATACTGCAGGATCTCGCCACGCCTCATGCGCAAGACTGCCGGTGGCAACAAAAACGTGACAAGTGCAGGCACTCCGTAATATATCCACAACGGCGGACGAAAGAAGATGTGGCCATATCGTGCAAAGATCATTCCGAGCACAACCACCACGAACGTTGTTGAGGCTAACGCTCTTACCCCGGGCCTGTTGTTCCGGTTGCGCGTAACGAACATTAGAAGAGCAATGAAGGCAGCCGCCGACACAACCATGAAGATCACGAATCGGCTCACGTCGCTCATGGGAGACCTCGCAGTTCTGCGCCAAGTTCAGTCATCCGGGAAGGATCAGTGCAGTATTCCCGTAGCCCACGCCAGCACCGCTGCGCCCACAACAATTCGGTACACCGCAAAGGGCGCGAAGCCATGCTTCCTCACCCACGCCAAGAACCACGCCACCGCCCCGTACGCCACGATGAACGCCACGACGAATCCGATCGCCAGCACCACCCAGCCGTGCGGATCGATGTGCGTCACTCCGATGGCGTTCTCGCCTTTGCCGCGCAAGGATTTCAGCAAGTCGTATCCCGTCGCCACCACCATCGTTGGAATCGAAAGGAAAAACGAAAACTCCAGTGCCGACGCCCGCGACATTCCGGCAATCTGTCCCGCCGCTATTGTCGACATCGATCTCGATGTGCCTGGGAATACGGCCGAAAGAATTTGGCAAGCACCAATCCAAATCGCCTGGCTCAAAATCATGTTCTCCATCTGCCACGTATGAATCCGGCTGCCGATCGCCGCCGACCCCGCTTCCTCCCACTTCGCGTTCACGGCATCCACAATCCACATCACAATACCGCCAATCAACAGTGAACTCCCCATGATGTACAGGCTTTCGAGATGCTTTCCGATGATCTTTGTCAGCAAAAACGCCGGCAGCGCCGTCACCACAAACGCCACGCACACCAGACTCAGCGGATGCGTCAGAATCGCCCGGTCGCCGCGCTCGCCCTTCGGAAACGTGGACAAGAATTTTGCGATGCGGTCGCGAAAATATACCGGAAGGCAAAGGATCGCCCCCAGTTGAATCACGATCGTGTACATCTTCCAGTAGCCGTTCGCTAGGTCGATGTGAAACAGCGCTTCGCTGATGCGCAAGTGCGCCGTTGAGCTCACCGGCAAAAATTCCGTCAATCCTTCCACGATTCCCAGCAGCACGGACAGCAAGTAGTCGCTCAAACGTTTTCTCCTGGATGCCTCGCCGTTTTCCGCGTCCCCGGCAGGATTTTCCGCATTTCGTACGCGTCGATACGCCGCAAGTAATATCGCTTCAGCGTCGCCTCGATACGATAGCCATGCCGCTGCCAGAACGCAACGCCCGCCTCATTCTCTGTTGCTGTTTCCAGCAAAATTGTTCGAACGCCGCGCAGCGCCAGGTTCTTCTCGCTCTCTGCCAGCAACGTCGAGCCCACTCCTTGCCTCCGGTGCGATTCCGCTACATCCAGCGTAATCACGTGCGCCAGCGGCGGATTTTCCTCCGTCAAGATAAATCCCACAATCTTCCCGGCGTCCTCTGCCACCATTCCGTCTGCCGATGGCAGCTTCAGAAAATATCGCAGCATGGTTTTGGAATAAGCGATCCCCGGAGGGAAGCACGACTGGTCCAGCCGCAGCAGGGCAGCAAAGTCCCCTGGTTGATGGGCACGCAGCGTGACCGGCATGGCGCGATTGTAGGCTGAACTTTACCCGCTGAACAGCGCGCCAGTCACGGCGCGGAGGGTGGCATCTTCATTCCCAGCGCCTTCACGGTCACCGCATCAGGAATAGCCGGATGGCCCTCTTGTTTTGTCACGACTCCGAATCCGCCGCTGTAATCCCACATCGTCCATCCCATTCCATATTTTTCGAGCGTCGTTCGAACGTCGGAAATCCACGCCGCGCGATCCTGCGGATTCGCCGCCTTGCGGTAAACGCCAAACTCGTTGCAAGTCACCGGCACGTTCCAGCGTTTGGCCCAGGCCGTCACTTGCCCGATTTCACCGTCGATCCGCGCCGCGTTCCATCGGTCCAGGCCATAATGAATCGCCGCCAAGCGGTTCACCGCGTCGGGAATCAGCGCCGCGGCCGCTTGCACATTTTCCGGCGTCGAAGGATACGGCAGCTCCTTCAAATAGTGGACGTAATTCGTGCTCCAGTTCGCTCCCTGGTGCGTAAAAATGTGTGGGTCATAAAAGTGAAAGTTGTAAATAATGTTCGGATCCCGCAGCGGATCGAAAAACAGCAGCTCGTTCTCCGAAGACCAGTACGCCCCGGCCACAATAATTGTATGCTGCGGCGCCCCTTCGCGAATCGCTACGGCCAGCTTCGCCTGCACGCCCTGCCACCGGTAACGATCGTGAAATTCCGGCTCGTTTAGAATCTCGAACGAAACAAGTTCAGGATTCGTCGAAGAATAGTGCCTCGCCAGCGCCCGCCAATAGTCGGCAAATTGTTCGACAAAACTATCCTCCGCCACCAACTTCTGTTTGAAGTCACTGTCGGGATGAATGTCAACAATCACTCCCAGACCCTGATCGAGAATCATCTTCAGCGCAGCGTCGAGATATCCGAGGTAATCCGCTGGTATGCGATCGGCCTGCCCACGCCGGAACATCGGCTGCGGATTCACGCTCAGCCGCACGTGGTCGAATCCCATAGCCTTAATCAACGTGATGTCCTGCGCCGTCGTCCATGCTTCAAAATGTTCCTTGGTGTACCCCTTCTGGTCGTAAACCTGCGCAAACCACTCGCTCAAGTTAATTCCATGACGCAAATGCTGCGCGTGGCGCTGTGCCGCATCCGTTGTTGAATTGGATTGTGCTTGGACGGGTTCCGCGCCGAAAAGGATCGCCGCCAGCGCCGCAACCATCGCAAAAAAGTGTAGGGGCACGATAAATCGTGCCCCTCTTGCTGTTCCGATTCGAATTGTTTCGCTCATAGTTTGACGGTGACGGTCTTCACCTCGGTGTAATTTGCCAATCCATATTCGCCAAGTTCGCGCCCGATCCCCGATTGCTTGAACCCGCCGAACGGCGCTCCCGCATCGAACACGTCGTAACAATTCACCCACACGGTTCCCGCACGAACGCTGTCCGCGATGGCATGCGCCTTGCTGATGTCCTTGGTCCAAACCGCCGCTGCCAATCCATACTGCGATTTGTTCGCCCTCTCGACCACTTCGTTCAGGTCTTTGAACTTCAGGATGGACATCACCGGCCCGAAGATTTCCTCCTGTGCGATCTTCATGTTGTCTTGCACGTCGGCAAACACCGTGGGCTCGATGAAGTAGCCCTTGTCACCCACGCGGTTGCCGCCCGCCACCAGTTTCGCCTTCTCCTTCTTGCCGGCGTCGATGTAGCTCATCACTTTGTTGAACTGATCCTGGTCCACCTGCGGCCCCTGTTCCGTATTCTTGTCGAACGGGCTGCCCACGGTGCGCTTCTTCGCGCGCGCCACGCTGCGATCCACGAATTCGTCATACGCCTTCTCCTCGACGTACAACCGCGACCCCGCGCAGCAGCACTGTCCCTGGTTGAAGAACAGCGCAAAGTGCGCGCCCTCGATGGCTTCATCCATGTCCGCGTCCGCGAACACGATGTTCGGGCTTTTTCCGCCCAGCTCCAGCGTCACTCGCTTCAGGTTTGTTTCCGCCGCGTTCTTCATAATCAAGTGGCCCACTTCCGTTGATCCCGTGAATGCCACTTTGTCGACGTCCATGTGCCGTGCAATCGCTGCGCCGGCCGTCGGCCCGTATCCCGGCAGCAGGTTCACCACGCCTTCGGGAAATCCCGCTTCCATGATCAACTCGCCCACGCGCAGTGCCGTCAACGGAGTCTGCTCCGCAGGCTTCATCACTACCGTGCAACCCGTCGCCAGCGCCGGCCCCAGCTTCCACGCCTGCATCAGCAGCGGAAAATTCCACGGAATAATTTGCCCCACCACGCCCACAGGTTCGTGCTTCGTGTAGCAAAAATAGTTGCCACTCACGGGAATCGTCTTCCCATGATTCTTGTCCGCCCATCCCGCGTAATAGCGGTAGCAGGCAATCGTCAGCGGAAGGTCCGCCGCTCTCGCGACGTGCGCCGGCTTTCCGTTATCCAGTGCTTCCAGTTCCGCCAGCTCATCGGCGTGTTTCTCGATGAGGTCCGCCAGCCTGTTCATCAAAACGCCGCGGTCGGCAGAGCTCATCTTCTTCCGCCACGGGCCTTTGTCAAACGCCCCGCGTGCCGCCGCCACCGCCTTGTCCACGTCCGGAGCGTCAGCTTCCGCCACTTGCGTAATCACTTCACCCGTCGACGGGTTGATCGTCGGGAAGGTTTTTCCCGAAACGCTATCGACCCATTTACCGTTGATCAATAATTTGGTCGGTCCAATCTTCACATTCGGTTGCATCGTTGCAGTTGCTGTAGCCATTTTGGATTCCTCCTCTTCTCAGCAGTACGTCGCGCCGTCATTTCGAGCGCAGCGAGAAGCCTCTCTTCGCCGTCGATGACAAAGGTGGGTGCAGGGCAACCCCTTTTACCCCTCGCGGAAGGGCAAGCCCCGCATGACGCAAACGTGTTGCGAGACGGAAGCCTATACCTGTGGAAGTGCGGAGGCAAGGAAGTTCAATTCGAAGCAGCGTGTCCCTGGTCCTTACACCAAAGCCTGGGGCTACCCTGAGGCGCGTACTAGGGCAAACACCTGATGCCAAATCAAGGTATCCACTATATTCCACACTCCCCAGCCTTAGTGCACTATGCATTCACATTCGGGACAGCGGGTCCGCCTCCGAGTCCAGGGCCCCCACCCTAGTACCCCACATCCATTTGTCTTGGAGCGGAGGCGGCCCGACCTTTTTCCTGCAATCTTCCGCCGTTTAGCACAGCGGCATCCCGCAATTCTTCTAAAGATTGGTAGTCTCCCGCAGCGAGAAGGTTCTTCATTGACACGATTTGCGATCGGAAGAATACTTCGAGACTAGTAGCCGTCCTGCTTTGCCTATTGGGGCAAAAATTGAGACCCAAACAGTTGTCGCCGTCGCGTCTATTTCCGGCCGTCCTGGCTGCCGCTGCAGTTTCCATGGGATCTGCCCGTACGACCGCGGACCGGATTTTGTTGCCAGTCGAAATTTTGGGCGCAGAGGGCAAGGCGACGAGCAGGACCATCACCCTTCAGGATGGACAAGCAGAGTCGGCGCGGTCGCTCTGGTTGCAGGTCCATGGGCTGCGCTATGCGGATCAGGCCAGCGTCCAAGTCAACTCCAGCGCCTGGATGCCGCTCAACAACAGCACGGTCTCAATCCCCGAGCCCGCCAGGAGTTTCGGCGGAATCGGTGGAGGCTTCTCCACGCTCGTGATGACTCTCTCCCTTCCGAACGCCACAGTCGTCCCTGGGGCTAACACAGTCCGCTTCCGGTTCAATCAGACCGACGGTATCGTCAGCGCCTATCGCGTCCTGGCATTCAACTTCCTGACCAGCGACGGAAGCAAGATCCTCACTCCAAACGATTTTGTGCAAGATGCGCCCGAAACCTGGGCTCCGCCCTTGCCGGATGCCGCCTCTATTCGGGCTGGGCGCGAACTTTGGGAGACCGCCTCACTCGCGGCAAACAGCCTCCCCAATAGTCCCAGGATTCAGGCGCGCTGTGCGGACTGTCACGCCAGGGATGGGCGCGACCTGAAATACTTCAACTTCTCCAACGGCAGCATTGTTGACCGTTCGCGCTTCCATGGCTTGTCCACACTCCAGGGTGAACAGATCGCCAGCTATATTCGCAACTTGCCGTTACCGAGTCCGGGCCGCCCGTGGAACCCTCCTTACCAGCCCGGGCCCGGCCTTGACGAGCAGCCTGTCTCGAGCTGGGCGGCTGGTGCCGGACTCTCCTGGGTTCTTGACCGGGATATGGATGCGTTGCCATATCTGATCAACCAGCAAGGCGCGCGAGTGAACGGTGACGCCGCCAATTCCCCAGTAAATTTCTCCACCCTCCGCGAACTCGCGGGAAAGATCACTCCCGACCTCTTTCGTCCTGACGGCAACCTCAATCCTCGCGAGATTCCCATTGCCTTGCAGCTTCCCGATTGGAGCGGTTGGCTGCCGCGCGTGCATCCCAAGGATGCTTGGGGGCCGGACTTTGCACAGAGCGAATTCGCAGCCTTGTACGATGGCGAAACGCAGCCAGAGGGCAAGAGCAAACGCACCGCGAAGCAGCCGCTGCGCACCCTTCTGGCGGCCACCCAATCTTCCGATCGCAACGCTCACCCCGTCCCTGCCGCCTTCGACGACTGGACTCAAGCTCGGCGTGCTTTCCTCAAACGCTTCGTCAAGCCAAAGATGGAGTGGTCGCCGGCGTTGACGGACAAGGTGTACTCGACTCAGCTATGGCAGCTCATGAAGACGTGGGAGATGATGCAGGAGTTTGGACTGGAGGGACGCGGCCGCGAAATTTTTGGATCCCTTGCGGATTCCCGCACCTGGTGCAACACCATTCCGGCAGAAACTGCTCCATCCTCAGCGCTCATTCCGGATGGAGCCGCTGGAGTCGGCGGCAGCGCGCTGACCAACGAATATTTCATGGCCGCCTGGTACGAACTGCAAATCGTCCTGAACAGCGGCAACCATCAACACCGCGATCGCGCTCCCGTGGATTGGGTTTATGTGATCGGGCGCTTCAACGACCTGCATGCCCAGACGCACCAGCCGGAGCCGGCACGGCTCCTTGTCGCGGTAACCAAAGCGCTGCAGTCCACCGATCCTCGCTTAGGTCCCGGCGACTACCGGCAAGGTTGGCGGCCGGAGCAGAACATCGATCCTCGCATCCTGATTAGTCCCGTTTGGGAACCAATCTTCAAACCGCTCCCGGTCGAATTGCGTCGCGCGCTAACCGCTTCGCTGCTCGCCGCATGGATGGATAAGAACCTCCAATACCCGGTCGCGAAGTACTTGCCGATGGGCGGGTTGCCCGCGCGGCCCTATGCTCCTCCCCAGGCCTACGGTGATATCAGTGGTGGAAGCGTTTGGGAAGCGGCACAACAGTTCCGTGATGCCGGCGTTCCCGCCGAACTTGCCAGGCGCTTGCAGCAATGGGGAATTGCGTACTCGGACCGGGCAGCACGGCTCCAATACGCCGGTAACTCCGCATCCTCAAAGAGGTAGCTGTGAGTTCGGATCCCTCCAGCAAGTGTTCCTGCAAGAGAGCGTCAGGCCGAGCCGGCTGCTTTGCCTTTGCGGAATTTGGTGTCGGCAGCGAGGCCGAACGCTTCTAGAATGTTGGCTTGCACTTGCTTTGTAAGGGCGTTGATCTCGTCGACACCGATACTTCGGGGGCTAACCACATAGCGCAGCTGCTTCTCTCCCGCGGGAGTCTCGACAATCCGCAGAACGGCGTCCGCGACTTCCTGAGCGTTGCCGGCCGTGGAGGAAAGTGCCGCGTTGATCTTTGCGGGGATCTCCTTGACAGCGCCATACGTATTGGCGCGAGCCTCGTCGGCGCCCGCCAGGTTATTGCCGAAAATAGAAGTCTCATATTGGCCGGGTTCGACAATCACGGATTCAATTCCTTGCCCGGCAAGTTCGTAGCGGTACGATTCGGCCAGGGCCTCGAGCGCAAATTTGCTGGCGCAATAGAAACCCACCGAAGGGAGAACCACGCGGCCGGCGACGCTGCTGATGTGCATGAGCACCCCGCTGCGTTGGCGGCGCATGTGCGGGAGCACCGCGCGATTTACGCGCACTGGACCAAGAAAATTGGTGTCCATCAGGCGCCGCGCCTGTTCGGTGGTGACTGCTTCCTCCAGCCCCGTAAGGTAGTAGCCGGCATTGTTGATGGCCACGTCGATGCGGCCGGCTTTGGCGACGGCGGCATCCACGGCCCGCTGCACCGAGGCGTCGTCGGTTACATCCAGTTCAAGGACGTGTATCGGCAGCGAATCCTTTTGCGCCAGCGCGCGGATTTCAGAGGCATTCTTGGCGTTGCGGCCTCCGGGGTCACGCATCGTTGCGAAAACAGCGTGCCCTTTGCGAGCCAGCGTTTCGGTGAACAGTCTGCCGAACCCTGTGCTGGAGCCGGTGATAAAAACTACTTGCTTGGAACTCATGTTCATCCCCCTTTCGTGGGCCTACAGTGAACCCGTTTGATGCCGGAAGTAAAGCAGTTAGTTACAAAAAATGAATTCAACCGATTCCTGACGAGGGAAATGAAATGGCGGGTGACCCTCACCGTGAAGTGGCTTGCGTAGCGGCGGCCTTCAGGCCCCCATTTCCTCTCCTTGTGGGACAGCCATTCCTGGCTGTCCTCCGATTCATCTTCTCGACTGCACTCGTAGCGGCGGCCTTCAGGCCGCCATTTCCCCTCTTTTGTGGCATAGCCATTCCTGGCTGTGCTCCCTTCTTTGTGGCACAGCCACTCCTGGCTGTGCGCCTCTCTCCGCACCTGGCGTCCACCGCGACTCCGTCCCGGCCGCACCAAGCCCCACGTCATTTACCTTCCGGATGGTTTTGCGGGACGAATCGGTCGGCTTGCGCAGAGAGACCGCTTCCTCTCCGCGGTTTATGCGGAGAAATCTCTCTTCTCTTCGGGCGCGTAGCGCCGGGCTTCAGCCCGGCATTTCCCCGTTTGTGGCACAGCCACTCTTGGCTGTGCTCCGATCTTCATCTTCTCGATTGGGCCAAGAAGCGCAAGATGAAGTGGGTGGCCTCCCAACATCCCGAAGCAGATGCGATGTCTTGTGTCGTGCGCATCAGCCGGGAGAGCGCCTCGTTCGCAGGGAGGAGCCGAGTGTTTGAATCCCTTCTCGCCCGCCAAAATTACCCATAAACAGGTATATTTTGAAGCACAGCCCCCCGCGGTGAGCTTTCAGCTTAAGTCTAGCTTAAGCTAATCGTGAAATATCTCGTCGAATCCGGTCCTGCCGCTCTCACATCTCCAAGATATTTAGACCATCCGGTTTCGAAATCTCGTAGTAGCCCCCGAGGTTCTATCTCAGGCTTATCTCCGTGTATAAAGGAGAAATCTGGTACTCGATTCCCCCGTGCATGATTGTGAAGTTGTGGGCAAGCCCGCACCGAACATCCTTGTAAAGCCACTCAACCCAAACTATACGATGGTTCGGCTTCTGACTAGGCAGCTGCATGTAGCGAGTTACAAAACCTGTGAAAAACCTTTTGTCTTCACCTCGTTTTGCTTCCCTCCCCGCATAAAACGTGCTCGCTGCGGAGATACCGGCACATATAGCCGTAGCCAGAATCAACCCTAGGTCGTTCCCTGGTGTCTTCATTGCCTCGCGACAGGGAGCAATCAGAATTTTTTCAACTCTCGCTTCTAGATACAGGACCTTGCCGTCAAAACTGAGCAGCGTAAATAATCTCAGCGCGAGGATATTCCGGGTCGCCGTCTCTAAAGACTTCTTTCAGTTCCTTGTGGTACTTGCGATTCGCGGCTTTCATTGCGTCGCTTGCATTTTTCATCCCCCCACGCGCGCGCTCAGCCGCATCCCACATTTCCTCTATCAACGCGTCGATGAGTGGCCCGTGCCCAGCGCCAACAAAAACTGCGAACAATCCTTTTCGTTTTGACTTTCCTTCTGGCCGAATCTCGGCTTTGGGGGTATCGACTTTAAGGTAGCCGTCAAGAGTTTCTTGTGAATCCGCGCATAAAACGATGCCATCCGTGCAACAAAACCCCGCAACCATCGTCATGACGGTCCTCCCATGCTTCGGAGGGTATCTTACGCGCTTACTTTTGTGAAGTGAATAATCGTGTTCCAAAACTGTATCAAAACAAAGGGTTTTAACTATCTTTAGAATGAACACTTATTAAAAATAGGGGAGGGGGGTCCAGTTATTGTTAACTAGAAATCCCAAGAAGGATTTCTATCCCGAGGGAGCATCGCGACCGAGTGACCTCTCTTAACATGAGATCAACGGCCGCTCCGGCGCCGCTTAAGGAGGTTGGCAAAGCGTCGGCCCGTCTGCTGAGACCCCTTCGGACTCCCTCCATGAACCACTCCGATCAGGTCTCTCACAGCCTCGTACGGAGTAGGCTGGACCGCTTCACTCGGCCTTGTCACGTACACCGCCAGCAGCAGGCTCGCTCCCAGAAGCAACGCCGCCAGATAGTACGGCGCTCCCGGCAGATGAAGCCCGTAACGAGGCGAAATGGCAATCGTGAAAATTTGCGTGAACAGCACCGGGCCCGCCATCCCCGTGATGGCGCGAAGCGAATTAATAGCGCCTTGCAATTTGCCTTGGGACGACGGATCGACGTGCCGCGACATCAGCGACTGCATGGCGGGAGCCGCAATGCCCCACAGCGCAATGAAAGGAATTACAGCGAGGATGACCCATCCGTGCGCCGACAGCGCAAAGCCCGCGAAGCCGAGTGTCCCAAACACCAAGCCAGACAAAAGGCTGCGCCGTTCGCCAAAGCGTTTCACAAACGGTCCGACAAGCATCCCGGAAACCACCGCCGCACACACACCCACAACGGCCAGGGAAAGACCAACGTCCCGCCGGCTCCACGCGTAGCGGTATTCCGTGTAAAGCGCCCACATCGAAGGCAGCGAGTTGTGTGCCAGATAGTAAAGCGTTGTCACCACGGCAAGCCCGCCGAGTTCTCGATTCGCGCTAAGAAGCCTCAGTGACCCCAGAGGATTTGCCATGTGCCAGGCGCTCTTCGCGCGCCGCTCCGGCGGCAACGATTCCGGCAGCACGAAATAACCGTAGAGCGCATTGCCCAGGCTCAATGCCGCAGCCGCCCAGAACGGAAAACGCAGATTCATGTTGCCCAGCCAGCCTCCCACGGCCGGCCCAATCACAAACCCCAAACCGAACACCGCGCTAATCAGGCCGAACGGTTTCGCCCGCTCCTCTGGCTTCGTCACATCGGTGACATAAGCGAACGCCGTGGATATGTTGGAAGTCGTGATGCCCGAAATGATGCGGCCCACCAGAAGCCACCGCAGCGACGGCGCCACCGCCATGAAAACGTAATCGATGCTCAATCCGAAGCACGAAATCAAAATCACCGGGCGCCGTCCAAAGCGGTCCGACCATGCGCCCAGAATCGGCGAAAAAATAAATTGCATGGTGGCCCACGCAAATCCGAAATAGCCGGTGACGCTGGAAGCGCGGGCAAAATCTCCGCCCTCGAATTGCCGGATGAGGTCTGGCAGCACCGGCGCGATGATGCCAAACGCCACCATGTCAAACGCCACTACGATCAGGATGAAAGTAAAAGCGGCCCGGCCAACGCTCGGCGCGGGCGTATTGGTGGGTTCAGGCATTGGCAGGGCAGCCTGCTAGACCTCGAGAATCACGGGAAGAATCAGCGGCCGCTTGGAAGTTTGTTTGTTGATGTAGCGCTTCAGGTCCACGCGAATTTTTTCCTTGATGACGCCCCAGTCCGATTTTTCCTCGGCGTTGGATTCCTCGACGGTCTTCATGACTACCACTCGTGCGCCCGTGATCAGTTCCTGTCCGTTGTCGCTCATCAATCCGCGCGTCACGATTTCCGGGTGTGATTCCATTTTTCCGGTGTGCTTGTCGATCGCAATGATCGGTACCACAATGCCGTCCTCGGAAAGATGCTTGCGGTCGCGAATCACCACCTCTTCAATCTCTTCGAGCGAACCGGAATCCACGCAAACGCGCCCGGCCGTCACCGGTTCCAGTCGTCGCGCGCCATCTTCCGTGAATTCGACCGGCCTGCCGTCTTCGAGCAGCAAAATTTCTTGCGAAACGGATCCCAGTTGATGCGCCAGCGCCGCGTGCCGGAACAGGTGACGGTATTCCCCGTGTACCGGGATGAAATATTTCGGTTTCACCAGTTGCAGCAAAAGTTTCTGCTCTTCCTGGCTGCCGTGGCCGGAAACGTGGATGATTCCGCCGGAATTGTCGTAATAAACCAGCGCGCGCCGCCGGAACATGTGATCCAGCATGCGGAAAATGGATTTTTCATTCCCCGGAATGATGCGCGCGGAAAGAATCACGCTGTCGTTTTCATCCACG
This sequence comes from Acidobacteria bacterium 13_2_20CM_57_17, assembly GCA_001914785.1. Taxonomy (GTDB): domain Bacteria; phylum Acidobacteriota; class Terriglobia; order Acidiferrales; family UBA7541; genus Acidiferrum. The sequence goes on from MNDE01000007.1 coordinate 14,797, forward strand.
GAAACAAACCGGTGATTGTCCACGGCGATTCGCGAAAGTGACGACATCGGCTCCGCCTGGCTGCCGCTCGCCAAAATGATGATGCGCTTCGGATCGAATCCGCGAATGTCCTGCGGGCGAACGACCATTCCATCCGGAATTTGCAAAATTTCCAGGGAGTGCGCGATCTCCACGTTGTCGACCATGCTGCGCCCGACGAACGCCACTTTGCGGCCCACGCGCGACCCAATGTCGATGACCTGCTGAATGCGATGAATCGACGAAGCGAAGCACGACAAAATCACGCGCCGCGGTGCCGAGCGGCACAATTCTTCAATTCGCGGAACGACAGCCCGCTCCGATGGCGTAAACCCGGGGCGCTCCACGTTCGTCGAATCGCTGAACAGTGCCAGCACTCCCTCCGTTCCGTATTTTGCGAACGAGTGCAAATCAAACGGCGCACCGCCCACCGGTGTCTGATCGATCTTAAAATCTCCAGTGTGAATCACCACGCCCAGCGGCGTGCGAATCGCCAGCGCCACGCAATCCACCGTGCTGTGCGTCACGGAAATGAATTCAATCTCAAACGGCCCGATCTCCACCAGCCGCCCGGGCAGCACTTCGCGCAGCGTGCTCGACTCCAGCAAGCCCGCTTCATCCAGCCGTTTTTTCACCAGCGCCAGCGTGAAACGCGTCCCGTACACCGGAACGTTCAAATCGCGCAGGATATACGGCAGCGCCCCGATGTGATCTTCATGCCCGTGCGTCAGCACAATTGCGCGAACGTGCGCGCGGTTCTGTTTCAAGTAAGTGATGTCGGGAATCACCAGGTCGACGCCCAGCAGTTCCGATTCCGGGAACATCATGCCCGCGTCGATGACGATGATCTCGTCGCCGAGCCGCAATGCCATCATGTTCATTCCGAATTCGCCGAGGCCACCCAGGGGGATGGCAGTGAGGGATTGCGCGGTCTTGCTCAATGAAGCGTCAGCTCCGGGACGCAAACGAGAATCGTATCATAGGAACTGATTCGTAACTGGTGACTCGTAACCTCGCAAAAACAATTGCTCGTAAACAAATTGGATGAACTCGCGCGTTCAGTGATGATTGCCGCCAACAAAAAGATGAGCGATGGATACGAGAATGACCGCGCCGAGTGTCGCGGCGGCGAGTGAGTAAAGAAATCCACCGCCGAAGATTCCGAGCTTCACAAAGACCCAGCCTCCGATGTAGGAACCAATCAAGCCAAGCACAATGTCCGCGATGCATCCAAATCCGCGTCCACGCGCAATTTTTCCCGCGAGCCATCCTGCGACCAGGCCAAGTAGAAGCCACGAAACGAAGCCGTGCGATTGGAACCAGATTCCGAAACCCTGCTGAAAGAGCAAGTGTGCGGCGAACATGAAGCCTCCAGAGCGAGCACTGATTGTAGCTGACCTACCCTGAATGTCAGTCCATAATCGGGTGCGAACAGGAAGTCGCGAGGGAGATCTGATCCTTCGACCTGTTGACACTCGCTCAGGACTCGTCCCGGAAGAACGTGCGGGATGCAAAAACGCGCACATCCGTCATCGTATGCTCGGTTGCTGCTGCGTCATGCAATGAATTGTGCCGAGGCCCAGCACTAAATCGCGGCAGGCGATGCCAACGACTTCGCGATCGGGAAATAGTTTTGCCAGAGTGTTCAGCGCGACGCGGTCATTCGGATCGTTGAACGTGGGCACGAGCACAATTTTGTTGGCGATGTAAAAATTCGCGTAGCTCGCGGGAAGCCGAAAATCTTCGAAATAAACCGGTGCGGGCATCGGCAGCGTTTCCAAACGCAGCTGTCGCCCGTCCTGATCTTTCATCGCTTTCAGTAGTGCGAGATTGTCTTGCAGCACGTCGTAATTTACATCTTTCGGATCATCCTCGACAATCGTTACGACCGTTGACGGATTGACGAAACGCGCAAGATCGTCGACATGGCCGTGGGTGTCATCGCCGGCGATTCCATTTTTCAGCCAGAGAACGTTTATTACGCCAAAGTATTCGCGAAAGACTTCGGCGTAATCCTCTTTGGCGAATCCGCGATTTCTTTCCTGCACTTTGCTGAGCAGGCATTCTTCCGTGGTAAGAAGCGTCCCGCGGCCGTTGACGTCAATGCTGCCGCCTTCGAGGATCACGCGGCGGCCTTTGTGCCGCGGCTGCCAGACGCGGCGTTTTAATTGTTGATTGGTTTTGGCGGCGACGGCGGCGTCTTTTTTGTGATTTGGATATTTGGCCCAGCCGTTGAAAAGAAAATTGTTGTAGGCGACTTCTCCGGCTTGGTTTCGAACGCAGATAGGGCCGGAGTCGCGCATCCAGCCGCGATCGGTAGGCACGCGGAAAAATTCGACGGCATCGAGATTTGCTCCAGATTGTTTCAGCATGCTTCGAACGCGCGCTTCGGCGGCGCGATTGTCGACGAGGAGATAGACGCGCTCGACATGCGACAAGTGGCGGACGATTTCTGCGAAGGCCCAGGGAATGGCGGCGAATTTTCCGGGCCAGTCGGTTACTTCGTGCGGCCAGCCGAGCCAGGTGGCTTCGTGAGGTTCCCATTCGGCGGGCATACGAAAGCCGAGAGAGAAGGGAGTAGAGATAAGTTGATCTCTAGGCACTGGCTGGACCTCGATCGTGGAGAGGCAGACAGGCTGAAGCCTGTCCTACTAGTGGCATGCGAAAGCCGAGAGAGCCGGGCGTTTTTATTTGCAACGGGGTCTTCATTGGGAAAAGGAATTTAACACAGAGATCACCGAGGTTGGAGCACAGAGAACGCAGAGAAAACAAGGAGGGAAGAATTAACAAAGAGGGCAGAGAAAGAAAGGAACGCATAAAACACGGAAACTAAAAAGCGGGGAGAGAAGAGCACGCTACTTTTCGCCGAGCCAGCGGTTGAGGATAGGTTGATAGGCGTCGATGCGGCGGTCGCGCAGGAAAGGCCAGTTGCGGCGTGTATCTTCGCTCTTGGCGGGGTCGCATTCGACGACGAGCACTTCTTCCTTGTCGTTCGAAGCTTCCGCGACGATTTGGCCGAAAGGATCGGCGATGAAAGAATTTCCCCAGAATTCCAAACCGGGGTCGCCATTCTGCGGCTTGCCTTCGAAACCGACGCGATTCACCACGGCTGCGTAGACACCGTTAGCGATGGCGTGGCCGCGCTGAATGGTTTTCCACGCGTCGAGCTGCGCGGCGCCGAATTGCGCTTTTTCGTGGGGATGCCAGCCAATGCTGGTGGGATAAAAGATCACGTTCGCGCCGCCAAGAGCGGTGAGGCGCGACCCTTCGGGATACCACTGGTCCCAGCAGATTTGCACGCCGACACGCGCATATTTTGTGTCGAAATTCGGGAAGCCGAGATCGCCCGGCGTGAAATAAAACTTTTCGTAATAGAGCGGATCGTCGGGAATGTGCATCTTGCGGTATTTGCCGAGAAATGATCCGTCGGCGTCGAGTACGGCGCAAGAATTGTGATAGATGCCGGGAGCGCGGCGCTCAAAAAGAGAAACGACCAGCGCCACTTTTTTCTCCTTGGCGATTTGCGCGAGTTTTTCGGTGGTAGGGCCGGGAACCGGCTCCGAGAGATTGAAAAGCTCGGCGTCTTCCTTGCGGCAAAAGTATTCGCCGTGAAAAAGTTCGTGCAGGGAAATGATTTGCGCGCCGCGCGCGGCGGCTTCGCGAATTTTCCCGATGCCCCGCGCAAGATTCTCATCCGCGTTCGCCGTGCATTTCATCTGCACGAGCCCGATGGTAAATTTGTCCGCCATGAAATTCAGTCTAGCATGAGCCGGAAATAAAATATTTGCACGCGTTTTGTAGTATCTTTTGCAACAGCATTTGTAATATCAATCAGACTGCAATCGCGCGGTTGCCCGCGAAGCAGCATTTTATCCGTGATTCCGAATTTATTTTCGTCCAGGAGACCCGATGGCGAAGCAGCGAGAGAAAACTGTGACCGGGAGAGTGCTCCACGATCCAGTAAAAGACAAACTCCGGCCGATGTTTCCGCTGGATTTGTCCAAATGCCGCACTGTCGACGAGCTGGTCCGCGCGATGGGGGACACCGCGTTCACGGGACGGCAGATCGGCGATGCCGCCGACGTTTTCGAACAAATGGCCCGCGACAAGGATTGCTTCGTGGTGATGACGCTCTCGGGCGCTTTGACGGTCGGCAAGATGGGGCTCATTTTCTGCGACCTGATCGAATCAGGCGTGGTCAACGCGATTGTCTCAACGGGCGCGCTGATGGCGCATGGACTGGTGGAAGCGACGGGTTACTCGCATTTCCGCTACAACCCCAATATGGGCGACAAGGAACTTTTCCACGCAGGATACAACCGCGTGTACGACTCGCTCGAGCCGGAAACGAACCTCGATCACGTCGAAGAGGTGATGGACCACATTTTCAAGGCATGGGACGCGGAAGACACGGCGTGCAGCTGGAAAATTCACCGGCGTATCGGCGAGTACCTGCACAAGACGGCGCAAGGGCGAGGTATCCTAAAATCCGCTTTCGAGCACAATGTCCCTATTTTTGTTCCCGCGTTCAGCGACTCGGAGTTGGGCATTGATTTTGCGCTGCACAAAATCGCCCGGCAGAAGGATAAGCGCCCGCTGCTGCGCTTCGACCCGTTCCTGGATTTCGAGAAGTTTGCCGACACCATGCTGGCCACCAGGCGCATGGGGATTCTGACGATCGGCGGAGGAGTTCCTCGCAATTGGTCGCAGCAGTTCGGCGTCTACGCGGAGCTGCTGGCGCGGCGCGGCTACAAGAAACTTCCACTGAAGCGCTACAACTATGGCGTGCGGATTTGCCCGGAGCCGGTCCATTGGGGTGGCTTGAGCGGAAGCACGTACACGGAAGCAGTTTCCTGGGGAAAGTTTGTGCCGCCGGAAGAAGGCGGACGTTTCGCGGAAGTATTCGATGATGCCACGGTGGCGCTGCCTTTGATCGCCAGGGCCGTGCTGGAACGCATCGGGTACTTCAAGCGCAAAAAATAAGATAGGTGCTGCCGTTGATCGTCAGCATGATTGGAGAGGATTGGTTGCTTCAAAAAGTTTAGCAGCGGGTCCCCGGAGTCCAGAGTAATTTGCAGAAGGAGAACCGAAAATGAAGCGAATCGTGCTGGCGGCTATCCTGGGTGGCTTGACTCTGTTTGTGTGGATGTATGTGGCGCACGACTTACTCGGGCTCGGTGAAATGGGCGTGAGAGAGATTCCAAACGAAGCTGTTGCGCTGACCGCCATGCGAGGAGCAATTCCCGAAGCCGGCTTCTATCTTTTTCCGGGCTTCGGACTGGGTCCAAAGCCAACCAGCGCGCAGCGAAACGCGGCAATGCCCGAATATATGAAGAAGTATGAACAATCTCCGCATGGAGTGCTGGTCTACCATCCGCCGTCAGGTCCGTTTCACTTTAGCGCGGCGCTTGGCCGCGAATTTGCACTTAATGTTCTGCAGGCATTGCTTTCTGCGTGGCTTGTCTGGTGGGCCGCGAGCGGACGAAATTACAGCGCGCGGGTGGGTGTCGTGACCGTCGCCGGTGTTCTTGCCGCGATAAGCAGCAACGTTGAAGATTGGATCTGGTATGACTTCCCGGGAAACTACATCGCCGGGTACATGACCACGCAAATTGTGGGGTTCGTGCTGGCGGGTTTTGTCATCGCTGCTTTCGTCAAGAGCGAGACGGTTGCAAGGAGTTGACCAATGGCGCAAGCAAAGTCGAAAACGATCTATGACGTTCACCCCGGCGTGGCGATGGTGCAGAAGTCGCTGGCGGAGTTGAAGGAAAACACTGGGCGTTCGCTGGAAGAATGGATTGCGATTGTGCAGAAGGACGGACCAAAAGATGAGAAGTCGCGGTTCGCATGGCTGAAGACGAAGCATAAGTTGGGAATGAATCGCGCGGGGTGGATCGCGGAGCGCGGAGACGGAAAGGGCGGGGATTTAGACACGCCAGAAGTGTATTTGAAGAGCGCGGTCCGGTATGTGGAAGAACAGTACGCAGGTCCGAAAGAAAAGCTGCGGCCGATTTATGAAGAGTTGCTGACGCTGGGCAAATCGCTTGGCGATGACGTGAAAGCTTGCCCGTGCAAGACGATTGTGCCGCTGTATCGCCAGCATGTGTTTGCGCAGATCAAGCCGACGACGAATTCGCGGATCGATCTGGGCTTCGCCCTGACGCATTACAAAGGAAAACTGCCCAAGCGGCTGATCGATACAGGCGGGCTGGCGAAGAAGGACCGCATCACGCATCGCATTGAAATTACGGCCGCGGAGCAGATTGATGGCGACGTGAAGAAGTGGCTGAAGACGGCGTATAACCTAGATGAAAAGTAAAGAACGAGTCTGAAGATCCGCCACTACAAGTTAATCGTCCTCGCCGATGAGGATGGCGGCGCCGAGAACAGTGGTCCAAAGGCCGCGCTTGTCGCCGACGGCGGATTGCGTGACGTTCATAGTGCGGACGATTTTGTTGGAGATGCGGTAGACCTCTTTTTTCTCATCGAAGGACAAATCCGGGTCAAATTCCACGTTCAGAGTGGTCGCGAGCATTTCGGCGGCCAGCTCTTCGGCGTATTCGCCGGCGACTTCTTCGGTTTCACCGAACGAGTGATGCTCGGACAAATATCCGTACATGGATTTGTCACTGGGCAGCGCCAGGCCGATGCTGGCGGCGATGAGGCGGTGCGCTTCCTTGGTGGAATTCTCGCTGATAACGGTGAACGCCACTTGCCCGGGCTTCATGTGCTTCAGCCCTTCGCTGCGGGAAATTAATTTACAGTTGGGAGGGAAAATCGAGGAGACGCGAACGATGTTGCACGCGGCGATGCCCGCGTTGCGGAGGGCGAGCTCGAAGCTCGAAAGTCTTTCACGATGTTTACCGACGCCTTTGGTGAGGAAAATTTTCTTCGCAACGAACGCCATGGTGCCGGTTTGCCGTGCCTCCGTGATTTAGTGTGGGAGCGAAAAATTCAACCGCTGTGGAAAAGTAACAAGAAGGTATTGCAGTGTCAACGCAATTCCGAATCTGCGAGCGCAAAGTGCGAAAGAATTGTGAACGCGCGATGACAGCCGGGGACACCAGAGATCATTCGCCGGCAACGTGACGCAGCATTTTGCCGAGCGGCTTGCAAAGAGCCAGGATGTTTCCGAGGTCTTGAGCAGTAAAGTCCGGGCCGGCGCTGTGCGGATTTGCGCCTTTGCGGCTGATTTGGATGACGCCGATGACCTTGCCATCCAGCAAAATCGGCGCGCTGACCATCTTCTGGATCGCTCCAGAGGCATCCGAAGCGAACTTCACACTTTCGAAAACGGTGGCGTGCCGCGTGGCAGCGAAATTGTTTTCGATTTCGGGCCGGCTCTCACGGGCGGTGCGCGCGGCGAGCGCCGAATTGCTGGAGAGCGGAACAAAGCCGACATTTTTCAAAGCTTCTGGAACCAGAAAGTGAAGGTGACGCCAGCGCGTGGAAACCGCGAGGATGGCTACTTCATCGTGTTTGACACCGAGGTTTTTGGCGATTTTTTCCGCCACGACAGAAAGAGAAACGCCCGGTGCGCCCTCTACTTCCGCACCGAGGGCATTGGCGATGCGCTCCATCTCCGACACCAAGCTCGTTGTCGCGGTCATGGTAATGTGGGGAATCTTGCAGCCGAGGCCGGGAGAGATGTGGCCCAGCAAATCCCGTTCGTCAGGGTACTATTTTCCGGTACTCGTGACTTCACGGCAAGAAAATTTCGAATTGTTTGTGCTCGCTGAAAGAACAGTCAAACTTGCATAGGCTCAACCATCTGCCTATACTGATTTTGCCGCGGTTCTCTACGCTCCTTCCGAGTCATGCAGCGTGACCCGGCTGGGACTTACGCGGCGGAGAGGGCATGTCTTCGACGGCAACCCGGCCTGACACAAGTTATCTGCTCCGAAAGCTGCATTCCTTTACCGGCATCCTTCCTGTTGGCGCATTCCTGGCGGAACACTTTTGGTCCAACAGCGCCGCACTGGTGAGTTCGGAAAAATACAACACGGTATCCCAAGAGCTGCAGACGATTCCGTTCCGGCTGATCGTGGAATGGGGAACGATTTTTCTGCCGATGCTGTTCCATGGCGGCTATGGGATTTACATTTGGCTGCGCGGGAAATCAAATGTTTCGGCGTATCCATGGGTAGGGAATTGGCTGTACACGACGCAGCGCTATACGGGACTGATCGCGTTTGCTTACATTGGGTGGCATCTTTACACCGAACGCTGGCTGACGCATGGCCGGTCGACGTATGCGAATGTAGCTGCGGACATCCGGAATCCGTGGTACCTGACATTCTTTGTGATTGGGGTGCTCGCGTCTTCGTTCCATCTCGGGGCGGGCATCTGGAATTTTTTGTGTAAATGGGGACTCGCGGCTACCGTTAAAGCGCAACAGGCCGCGGGACGTTTAGGCGCGCTGGTGGGAGTGGCGTTCAGCTTGGTGGGAATTTTGATCATTATTAGCTTCCGATACGACTGGCATCCCTTCTCGGTATACCTGCCAAACAAATGAGACAGCCCAAAATCATAGTGGTAGGCGGCGGTCTGGCCGGACTGATGGCGACCATCCGCGTTGCGGAAGCGGGAATCCCGGTGGATTTATTGTCGATTGTGCCGGTGAAGCGTTCACATTCGGTTTGCGCGCAGGGTGGTATCAACGCGGCGAAAAATCAGAAGGGTGAAGGCGACACGGTCGACAAACATTTTGACGACACGATTTATGGCGGGGATTTCCTGGCGAATCAGCCGCTGGTGAAAAGAATGTGCGAGGCAGCGCCGGGAATTATCGATCTGCTGGACCGCATGGGCGTGATGTTCAATCGCACGCCGGAAGGATTGCTGGACTACCGGCGATTTGGCGGAACGTTGTATCACCGCACGGCGTTTGCTGGCGCGACGACTGGACAGCAATTGCTTTACGCGCTGGACGAGCAAGTGCGGCGGCACGAAGCGGAAGGCAAAGTCAAAAAGTTTGAGGGAGCGACGTTTCTTTCCGCGGTGATCGATGGCGGTGGCGTGTGCCGCGGCATTTGCGCGATGGATTTGCGGACGATGGAAATAAAAACGTTCGCGGCGGACGCGGTGATTTTTGCCACTGGCGGAAACGGCGCGATCTTCGGACGCTCGACGAATTCGGTGGTGTGCACGGGCTCTGCACAGGCCGCGCTTTTTCAGCAGGGCGTGGACTACGCCAATGGAGAATTCATCCAGGTACACCCGACGGCGATCCCCGGCGAAGACAAGCTGCGCCTGATGAGCGAATCGGCTCGCGGCGAGGGCGGGCGCGTGTGGGTGCCGCGGAATCCCGCGGAGAAGCGGGCACCGAGAAGCATTCCGGAGGCGGAGCGGTTTTATTTTCTGGAAGAGTGGTACCCAAAGTACGGCAATTTGGTTCCGCGCGACATTGCCACGCGCGCGATTCACCGCATCGTGTATCAGGAAAAATTGGGGATCGATGGGCGGTCGGCCGTTTATTTGGATGTGACGCACATTCCGCGAGAAACACTGGACCGCAAGCTCGAAGGAATTTTGGAAATCTACGAAAAATTCCTGGGCGTCGATCCCCGCGTCGAACCGATGAAAGTGTTTCCGGCGATGCACTACACGATGGGCGGAATCTGGGTGAATGGCGAGGATCAGGCCAGCAACGTTCCCGGAATTTACGCGGCGGGCGAGTGCGAATACCAGTATCACGGCGCGAACCGGCTGGGAGCGAACTCGCTGGTGTCATGCATTTTTGGCGGAGGAATCGCGGGACCAGCGGCGGTGAAGTACGCGAAGAATCTCGAGAATAGCGCGGAGTCCACACCAGCTGCAGTTTTTGACGGCGAAAGAAAACGCCAGGAAGAGAAAAATCATAAGCTCATCAACCAGGATGGCTCGGAGAATCCCATTACAATTTGGCGCGAACTGGGACAGGTGATGACGGAGCACGTGACCGTCACGCGCATCAACAAGGATTTGGAAATGACCGACGGAAAGATTCGCGCTTTACAAGAGCGCTACAAGAAGATCAATCTGAGCGACCGCACGAAGTGGTCGAACCAAACGCTGAACTTTGGGCGCGAATTGGAGAATATGATTGTTTTGGCGCGAGTGATCACTCTAGGCGCGCTGGCTCGCAACGAATCGCGCGGGGCGCACTACAAGCCGGATTTTCCGGAACGCGACGACGCGAATTGGTTGAAGACCACGCGCGCGAAGTGGGTGAATAACGACATCCAGCTTACGTATGAGCCGGTGGATATTTCCTTGATCAAGCCGCGGCCGCGGCGTTACGACGCCGCGAAGTAAGTGTAGAAGCTTAGGAACGAGGCGGGAATCGGCCGAGGAATTATGGCGGAAACAAAACAGGTCATCGTCAAAGTAAAACGGCAAGCGGGGCCGAAAGAAGCCGCGCGATGGGAGGAATTTTCTCTCAAATGGCGGCCGTCGATGAACGTGATCATTTGCTTGCGGGACATCGCGGAGAATCCCGTTACGCACGACGGGAAAAAGACAACGCCGATCACTTACGATTCGAATTGCCTGGAGGAAATTTGCGGATCCTGCGCGATGCTGATTAACGGGAAGGCGCGCATGGCATGTTCGGCGCTGGTGGATCAACTCGAACAGCCGATTCGAATCGAGCCGATGTCCAAGTTCCCGCTGGTGCGGGATCTGGCGGTCGACCGGCAGTTTATGTTTGAAAGCCTGAAGCGCGTGAAGGCCTGGATTCCCATTGATGGCACTTACAATCTTGGTGAGGGACCGCGGGTCTCGCCCGAAGTGCAGGAAAAAGGGTATCCGCTTTCGAATTGCATCACTTGCGGGAATTGCCTAGAGGTTTGCCCACAGGTGAATGAGCACAACCAGTTCGTGGGCGCAGCGATCATCAGCCAGGTGCGTCTCTTCAATATGCATCCCACGGGAGCGATGAACAAGAGCGAGCGGATCGCGGCAATCATAGGGCCGGGAGGAATTCAGGAATGCGCCAACGCACAAAACTGCGTGCACGCTTGTCCCAAGGGAATTCCACTGACCGAGTCCATTGCTGAAGTCAATCGGGATGCGTGGAAGCAGGCGCTGCTGAGCTGGCTTGTCGGCTAATCACGTGGCGCACTAGACCAATTTCCGTTACCATCAATCGCTTCACTGGGGGGAAGGCATGGTTCGCGCACTGTTGCTCGTCGTCGTGTGTGTATCTTCGGTTTGCCTGGCCGGGCTGGCCATCTCCGCGGATTCGATATCGGAAAAGGCGCGCAAGCTGCACTTTTCGTCCATGGTGGTGGACACGCACGACGATACGACGCAGCGGTTTCTCGACGGCAAATTTGACCTTGGAACGCGCAGCTCCTCCGGCAGCATCGACATTCCGCGCATGCGCGAAGGGAACCTCAGCGCGATTTTCTTTTCCATTTGGATGCCCAGCAAAGTGACCGGACCGGAAGCCGTGGACCGCGCGCTGGTGCAGATCGATGCGGTGCGGGAACAGGTTCGCAAGCATTCGAATGACATGGTTCTGGCTACGACTGCCGCGGAAGTGCGCGAGGCGCGGAAGCAAGGCAGGATCGCCGCGTTGATGGGAGTCGAGGGCGGACACATGATCAATGCGAGCCTCGGCGTGCTGCGTAGTTACGCGGCGCTGGGCGTCCGCTACATGACGCTGACGCACAGCGGCAACGACGAATGGGCGGATTCGTCGACCGACAAGCCGGTACACAATGGCCTCACGGATTTTGGCAAAGACGTGGTGCGCGAGATGAACCGTCTCGGCGTTATCGTGGACATCTCCCACGTCAGCGACAAGACGTTTTACGACGCGCTGGAAGTCAGCAAGGCGCCCTTATTCGCCTCGCACTCATCCTGCCGCGCGATTTGCGACGCGCCGCGCAACATGACGGACCAGATGATAAAGGATCTTGCAACAAAGGGCGGAGTCGTGCAAATCAACTACCACGTCGGGTTTCTGAGTCAGGAGTTTCGCGACGCGGAAAAGGCCGATCCGGAGATCAATAAGTCCATCAGCGCGGAAGTGACAAAACGCTGCGGCGACAATGAGGGCTGCCAGCTCATCGAGGGCGACCACATCACGCGTGAATACGTGGAGCAGGGCAAACTACCGCGTGTGGAGTTCGGCAAGATCATCGAGCATATCGATCATGCGGTGAAAGTCGCCGGAGTGGAACACGTGGGCCTAGGTTCAGACTTCGATGGCGCCAACATGCCGTATGGGATGGAGGATGCCACGAAGCTGCCAAAGATCACGGAAGCGCTGTTGCAGAAGGGCTACTCCGAGGGTGACGTACGGAAGATTCTCGGTGAAAATACGCTTCGCGTGATGACGGAAGTCGAGCGGGTCAGCCGGGAACTGAATGCCGGGAAGTAGAGCGATGCGAAACATTTTCAATCGCACGCATAGGGGGCGTTAGGAAAATGAAGCAAGTAAAGTGGTTTGTCGCCGCCGTGGTGGTGGGAACGCTGTTTTTCGGATGCAAGGCGAAAGAGCAGACCGCCGAAACGCAGCCGCCGGAAAAGCCCAAAGCGGAGGCCCCTGCCCGGCCAAAGGCCGAGACACCGGCCGCAGCGCCCGCGCAACCTGAGGCAGCCGCGAGCGCGCCGGCAGAAACGCCGCGCAAGGCGGGCTATGACCGCGCACTGCTTCGCCCTGTGCTCCTCAAAGACAAAGCTCCGGAAAAGTTTCAGGTCAAGTTCACGACAACGCGGGGCGATTTTACCGTGACCGTGAACCGTGCGTGGGCGCCCATCGGCGCGGACCGCTTTTACAATCTGGTGAAGCGCCACTTTTATGACAACGCCAGCTTTTTCCGCGTGGTGCCCGGCTTCGTGGTGCAGTTCGGGATCAGCGCCTATCCGCCCGTTTCAGCAGCGTGGGACAATGCCAATATTCAGGACGAGCCGGTTATCCAGTCCAACAAGCGCGGCTACCTGACGTACGCAAAGACGAGCTTGCCCAATACGCGTTCGACGCAAATCTTCATCAACCTGAAAGATAATGCCGGGCTGGACCGCCAAGGCTTCTCGCCATTCGGAGTCGTGGATGGGCAAGGAATGAAGGTTGTCGACATGTTTTACGACCAATACAGCGAGAGCTCCGGCCCCGAGCAGGATCAAATCTCCAAGCTGGGCAAAGCGTATCTTGACAAAGGGTGGCCGAAGCTGGATTCCATCAAGAGTGCCACTCTGGTCGGACCCCCGGCGGAAGCCGCCAAGCCATAGTAATTGTTGTTTTCATTGATTACTTTTTTGAATGCGGTGCATCTAATCTTTGTGGAGAGCTTCCCTTTGACAGGGGAGCGTAGGGGAAAGTATTCTTTAGCTTCATGAAGACCTATTGCCAGATGATGTGTTGCTGTTGCGCGTGTAACGCTGCGTGTCGCAAGGCACGCATCTCTGGCCAGAGGAGTTTCCGGACTTAGCGGTAGCTGAATCATAGAGTTCCGAAGCCCACGTGCCAGAGACCTAGGCATCGTGGGCTTTTTGTTTTTGGAGCGGAAATTTTCAGTGCCGAGAAACTTGGGGGCCACGGATTTATGAGTGTGACGGAATTAACTGCTATAGCGGAAATCGAAGAGCGGCACAGCCGCGAAGCCATCGAAGCGGAAATCGCGCGCTTTGAAGAGCGCGTGCAACAACTGCAGGGCGGCGCCATCACGGCGGAACAATTCCGCCCCTTTCGCCTGAAGCACGGCACGTACGGCCAGCGGCAGCCGGGATTCCAAATGCTGCGCGTCAAGATCGCGGCGGGCGTGTTGAAACCTGCGCAGCTTCGCGTCCTAGCGAACATTGCGGACGAGTACTCCACCGGCCGGGGGCACCTCACCACGCGCGAAAACGTGCAATTCCATTTTGTGAAACTCGAAAACGTAGCCGCGGCGATGCGCCTGTTGGCTGATGCGGGACTGACCACGCGCGAGGCTTGCGGGAACACCGTGCGCAACGTCACGGCCTGTCCGGTGGCAGGGATTTGCCCTGGCGAAGCGTTCGACGTGACGCCGTACGCTTTGGGCGTGTCGCGATATCTCCTGCGCCATCCCGATTTTCACGACTTGCCGCGCAAGTTCAAGATTGCCTTTTCGGGCTGCGAGGACGATGGCGCATGCGCCGTGGCGGGAATCCATGACGTGGGACTCATCGCGCAAGTCCGGGGCAACAACGGGACTTCGCGCCGTGGATTCAAAGTCCTTGTCGGCGGTGGACTGGGAAGCTTGCCCACGGAAGCCGCGGTCCTGACGGACTTTCTGCCCGAGGAAGAACTGCTCCCGACCATTGAGGCTGTCCTGCGCGTTTTCACGGAAACGGGGAATCGCAAGAACAAACTGCTGGCACGATTGAAGTACGTTCTGCGCGCAAAGGGAATCGAGGAGTTTCGCCGCCTGGTGGCGGAGAAGCGCAAAGTCTCACAGGCTCCTGCGGAGGTTTTCACCGTGCCTACGCCTATCCGGCCTGTACTGGTCACGATCGCGGGGGCATCTTTGTCATTTGCGACGGAAACGCAGAACGATCCCGAGTACGACCGCTGGGCGGAGCACAACCTGATGTCTCAGCGCCAAACGGGATACGGTGCGGTGTGGATCAAGCTGCCGGCTGGGACGTTCCACAGCAATCAGATGCGTGGCCTTGCGGATGTATTGGAGAAGAACGAACTAACGGGCGTGCGGATTGCCGTCAATCAGGATCTTGTTATTCCATGGGTTCCTTTTGACCGCGTGCGGGCAATCTACGACCAGCTTGGCACACTGGACCTAGCTACGCCCGGAGCGCGTACTATCTCCGACGTCACCGGCTGCCCGGGAGCGACTACTTGCAACCTCGGGATCACACGCTCGTTGACGCTAGCCGACGTGCTTTCCCGCGAATTGGATGGATACAGCGATCCAGAAATCCAAAAACTGCGCATCAAGATCAGCGGCTGCCCAAATTCCTGCGGGCACCATCACATCGCCGATATCGGATTTTACGGCAACGTCAGGAAAGTTGGTGAACAGCAAGCGCCTTACTACCAACTCCTGCTGGGTGGGAAAGTGAACGCTGATGGGGTGCGCTTTGGCAGGCAAATCATGTCCGTGCCGGCGCGGCCCGTCCCCGCGATTATTCGTGAACTGCTGGCGTTCTATCAGGCGGACCGGCAACCGGCGGAAACATTTTCCGCGTGGGTGACGCGCACGCCGGACACAACCATTAAGGAGCGCCTCCGCCCGTTGGCTGAAGTTAACAGCGCCACTGAGGATCTTTTCGTGGATTGGGGAGACACGGAAACGTATTCGTTGAAGCTCGGCCGTGGAGAGTGCGTGGCATGAGTGGCAAGGTCTATCTCGTTGGGGCGGGGCCGGGCGATCCCGAACTGCTCACCTTGAAAGCGGCGCGTTTGCTGGCTGGCGCCGATGTCGTTCTGCACGATGCACTCGTCAGTGATGGCGTCTTGGCGTTGATTTCGCCCGGTGCCGAGGTCATTAACGTCGGTAAGCGCGCCGGCCAGAAGCTTCTTACGCAGGATGAAATCAACTCGCTGCTGGTTTCCTATGCGCAGACCCGCCAGACCGTTGTCCGCTTGAAAGGCGGAGATCCGACGATTTTTGGGCGCGCAGGGGAGGAGATCGAAGCGCTTCGCAAAGGCGGGATTGAATATGAAATCGTTCCGGGCATTAGCGCGGCGCTGGGAGCCGCGGCAACGGCGGGAATTTCGCTGACGGATCGCCGGGTAGCCTCGCAGATCGTCTTTACGACGTTTTCGCGGGGAAGCGACGGCAGCGTGATGGACTGGGGATGCGTTACCAGCACCACCACGCTTGTTCTGTACATGCCCGGCGCGGATTACGCGGAAGTCTCCGATCGATTGCTGGCGGGCGGGCTGCCGGCGGACCTTCCGTGCGTGATCGTGTCGCGCGCCAGTGGTTCCGAGCAGCAAGTGCGGTGGTCGAGCGTTGCGCGGCTTGCGAGCGAAGAGAGACTTCCGGCCCCGGCTTTGTTGATTGTCGGCCGTGTGGCGTCGCGCGATGTTGCGGAAATCAGCGCATCGTTTTGGGACCGGAATCGAAGAGATCCAGATGGTGAACGCAGATCGATAAGTTAAATCGTTAGGAGCATATCTATGGGTGCAGAAACCGTAGGAGCAAAGACGAGAAATCGCTGGAAGCTGTCGCTGGACACCTGGGCCGTACTGGTGGCTTTTCTTTTAGCGTTGCTGGTACGCACAGGCGTTTTCAAACACATCCCCTGGTGAAGATTTTCTGCAAATGGAGATGACGAAACATGGCTGATGTCATTACGGTTCCACAGGTTCAGCCGGTGCAACCGGCGCTGCGGTTTCTGCGGGTGATCCCCGGCGTGCTGTTGCTCGCCGCCGTCGGCTATGCGGGCAAATTGCTGGAGCAAAATGTTGGCGCGTATGCCAAGGCGCATCACTGGACGTTTCCGAACATCGAGTACGTGCTATGGGCCATCGTTCTCGGACTGGTGATTTCGAATACAGTGGGCATTCCTGAAATTGTCCGCACGGGAGTCGCTACGTACGAATTCTGGCTGAAGGCTGGAATTGTGTTGCTCGGCTCACGTTTTCTGCTGGGCGACATCTTGAAGCTCGGCGGAGTCAGCCTGGTTCTCGTGGCCATTGAAATCGCCGGCTCGCTCGCGTTCATGACGTTTCTGGGCAGGCTATTCAAGCTCAAGCCCAAACTTACGACGCTGCTTGCGGTCGGCTCGGCGGTGTGCGGCGTCAGTGCGATCATCGCCACGAAAGGCGCCATTGAAGCCGACGACGAAGATTCTTCCTTTTCTATCGCGGCGATTCTCGCGCTTGGCGCGCTGGCGCTCTTCACTTTTCCGCTGATTGGGCATGCTCTCCATCTTAGCGACCGCGCTTACGGCCTGTGGGCCGGTCTCGGCGTGGACAATACGGCGGAAGCGACAGCGGCGGGAGCGCTCTATTCAGATGCTGCCGGCAAACTCGCCGTGCTGGTGAAGTCCACGCGGAACGCGATGATTGGATTCGTGGTGCTGGCTTATGCCATTTACTGGGCCAGTCAGGGACAGGCGAAGGCGGTAGGGAACAAAGCGGCGTTCCTGTGGCAGAAATTCCCGAAGTTCGTGCTTGGCTTCCTGTTGATCTCGGTGCTTGCGACGTATCACTTTTTCAATAAGGACCAAGTCGGAGCGCTGGCCAATCTTTCGCGCTGGGCGTTTCTGCTGACGTTTGCGGGCGTTGGACTGCGTACCAATTTCAGCGAGATGCGCAAGCAGGGCCTGCGGCCGTTCGCAGTGGGAGCGATTGGCGAAGTGGTGATCGCGGGGTTTACGCTGGCCTTGGTCTATGGAGCCAGCAAAATCTTCGGCTGGTAAGAAGCTGAGGAGCTGTCGATTATTCTTTTCGTTGCTGGACTCCCTTCACGGCGCCGAGAATTAGATTGTAAGCGGCTTGGCGGGAGAGGCCAGCTTTATCGTGATCATCGAATGGAGTTGATGCGACGCCGAATGCGGCCACTTTCTCGTATTTGAACATTTCAGTCAAAGCAGCCGCCAACTCGACGCTCGTCGGGCCTCCGGGAACGGTCAGCGGATGGCCGGACACCTCGCGCGGATCGAGAGCATCCATATCCACGTGAATGTAAATCACGTCCGTGACCTCAGATAGGCGTTTCATCTCGCGGTGAAGATTCGCGGAACGCGTGCGTACGTCTTCGAGCGTGAGCTGCTGAATGTCAGAGCGGTCCAAGAGTTCCTGTTCCAGGGGATCGGTGTCGCGCACGCACATCTCCACGATGTGCCGAGTGGGCACCGCAGGCTCGAGGCCGGCCTTGAGCCGTATCCGCGTAAGGCATTGCCCGGCAGCGATGGCGACAGGCATTCCGCCGAGCATGCCGCTCAGCGTAGTCTCCGGAGTGTTGAAATCCCCGTGAGCATCGATGAAAACCATGCCGACGCGCAAGGGCTTTGCGCTCGGACCGGAATGCTGGAGGCCGCTAAGCATTCCGAGAATGCCGTTGCAATTGGCAAGCAGCCCGACGGGAAGGTAGCCGCTGCGGCGCTCTTCGGAAACCAGTTTGGCGAGATCGCCGCTGGCTAGCGCGAGTTTGTTCCAGGAGCCGTAGGCTTTCTCCTCGTCGGCGGTCAGCGCCGTGGCCGAAACCGGTTTCGTCTGGATGCCTTGAGCTTCGAGCAGTTTCTGGATTCCGCCTTGCTCGAGATAATCGGGGCCACGCGAAGTATCGGGCACATTCCGTTCACCCACGTAAGGCATCTTGACGAGCGCGACCCGAACGGGATTTGCACTGCCATCTCTATTTTGGGCGAATGCGACGCCAAAAAGCGGCAAGCATCCCACGATCAAGGCTGCTATACGGCGTTTCATCATTCTCTTCTCAGAACTTCGCGCTCTCTGAGTTCTCTTCGTGGAAATTACAGCCCGAGCACCGTCACAAGCTCCCGCACGGAGGCGGAGGACTTTTGCAGCGCGGCGTTTTCTTCCGGCGTCAGCTTGATCTGGATGATTTCTTCGACGCCGTTCGCGCCGAGCTTGACGGGCACGCCAACGAACAGCCCCTTGATCCCGTATTCGCCTTCGAGATAGACGGCGCAGGGGAGAATTTTTTTCTTGTCCTTGAGGATCGCCTCCACCATCTCAACACCTGCCGCGGAGGGAGCGTAATAGGCCGACCCGGTCTTCAACAAGTTCACGATTTCGGCGCCGCCTTTGCGCGTGCGCTCCACGATGGCGTCGATGCGTTCCTTGGGCAGGAGATCGGGGAGGGGAATCCCCGCCACGGTCGAGTAGCGGGGCAGTGGCACCATGTCGTCGCCATGCCCGCCAAGCACGAAGGAGTGCACGTTTTCCACGCTAACCTTGCACTCCATCGCCACGAACGTGCTCATGCGCGCGGAGTCCAGAACGCCCGCCATTCCAATGACGCGATTTTTCGGGAAGCCACTGACCTTGAGCGCCGCCTGGGCCATAGCATCGAGGGGATTCGTGACCACGATGATGGTGCACTTTGGCGAATGCTTTACGATTTGCTCGACGACGGCTTTTACGACGTCGTAGTTGGCTTTCAGCAACTCGTCGCGGCTCATTCCGGGCTTGCGCGGGAACCCGGCGGTGATCACGACCACGTCGCTGCCCGCCGTTGCGGAATAGTCACCGTTCGCCGTGGAAATGCCCGTCGCGCGCGAATCCGTTCGCGTGATTGGACCGGATTCCATCATGTCCAGCGCTTTTCCGGCCGGGGGGCCGTCCAAAATGTCGGTCAGAACGACGTCGGCCAGTTCCATGTCCAGGATGCGCTGGGCAGTGGTCGAGCCCACGAATCCGCCGCCTACGACGGTCACTTTTTTTCTGCTCATGCCTCTCCTTGTGTGTCGAACAAACTTCTTTTGCTAGCGGGCCACAGCGGCGCCCTTCATATTTTCAATGATGGCGGATGCAAAAGCGGAGGTGCCCACTTTCGTCGCGCCGGGCATCAGGCGTTCGAGGTCGTAGGTCACGCGTTTCTGTTGAATGGTGCGGGCGATGCCATCCTCAATCAGTCTCGAGGCTTCCTTCCACCCGAGGAACTCAAACATCATCGCGCCCGAAAGCATCACAGAACTCGGATTGATGACATCTTTATCGGCATATTTCGGCGCAGTGCCGTGAGTGGCTTCAAAGACGCCGAAACCATCGCCGATATTTGAGCCCGGCGCCATACCCAGCCCGCCTACTTGCGCGGCGCAGGCATCGGACAAATAATCTCCGTTCAAATTGGAAGTGGCCAGAACGCTGTATTCATCCGCACGCATCAGGACTTGTTGAAATACGGAGTCGGCGATGCGGTCGTTGATCATGAGCTTCTGCTTCCACTGTCCTTTGCCATGAGTTGCGTAAATCGTGTCCAGCGTTTGCTTCACTTCGGCGTAGACCGTTTTCTTGAACGCCTCCGTGGCTTGTTCGAGTCCCGGCTCGATCATCGTCGCGTTCTGCTCCACGGTGAGAGAGGGATTCCTGTCGCGATTGTCGACGATCCAGCTCTCGCGCTCGGTAATGGTCTGAACGCGAAACTCTTCGCGCGCCAGTTCGTAGCCCCAATCACGGAAGCCGCCCTCGGTAAACTTCTGGATGTTGCCCTTGTGTACCAGCGTCACGCTCTTCTTCTTGTTTGTAAGGGCATACTTGATGGCGCGGCGGACCAGGCGCTTCGTTCCCGTCGGAGAAATGGGCTTGATGCCCACGCCGGAATCCCAGCGAATCTGCTTCTTGCCGTCTTTCAGCATTTCGTTGTTCAAAAATTCGAGGAGTTTTTTCGCTTCCGGCGAGCCGGATTTCCACTCGATGCCGATGTAAACGTCCTCGGTATTCTCGCGGAAGATGAACACATCCATTTTTTCCGGTTCGCGAACCGGGGAAGGCACGCCCTTAAAATAGCGCACGGGGCGTTCGCAGGAATAAAGGTCCAGAAGCTGGCGCAGCGCGACGTTCAGGGAGCGTATGCCGCCGCCGACGGGCGTCGTCAGCGGCCCTTTGATGGCAACACGAAAATCACGGATCGCGTCGACGGTGTCATTCGGCAGCCACTCGTTGAAGGTCTTAAAAGCTTTCTCGCCAGCGAAAACTTCGAACCAGGCCACGCGGCGTTTGCCGCCATAAGCGTGGTCCACAGCCGCATCGAACACCCGCCGCGACGCCTTCCAGATGTCACGTCCCGTGCCATCTCCTTCAATGAATGGAATAATCGGAGTGTCCGGCACTTGCAGCTCGCCTCCGCTGTAGCCGATCGGCTTGCCTTCGGAGGGAGCAGGCTTCCCGTTATACGAACTCTTCATGAATACAGCTCCTTGGAATAAGTTCCACTGCTCCGGCGGCACACGAGGAGAGGGCTGCGCCACACCGCTAGGACCGCCTTAGCACCTGGCAGGTTCGGGTGAACTGGAGAAGATATCATATTCGCGCGGGCGGGGAGTATAATCGCGCGCGATCCGAACTTCTCAAGACAGGAGAAATCACCATGGTCATGGATTGGAATCAATACCATAAGGAAATCGGTGGCAGAGTGGGCGAGCTTGGCAAGCTTTCGCCTGACACGCTTCGCGGGTACCAGACGTTGAGCGCCGCCAACTCGAAGACGACCAAACTGGGCGAAAAGACGCGGCAGTTAATTTCCCTTGCTGTCGCAGTCACCACTCGTTGCGACGGTTGCATTGTATTCCACACGGACGCCGCCCTGAAGGCTGGCGCGACCAGGGAGGAGATTTCCGAAGCCCTGGGTGTTGCCGTCAGCATGAACGCTGGGGCCGCTTTGATTTATTCGGCTCGCGTTCTCGACGCCGTCGAAGCAAAATCCGCTGCCGCCCACGCTGGCTAGCCTGAACTAGTCGTAATACTCCTGGCCGAGGTGGGTGATGAGGTCCTCGCCCTTCATCCACCGAAGCGTGTTCTTCAGCTTCATGGACTGAATGAACAGGTCGTGCTCGGGGTATAGTCCCGGCGCGGTCATCGGCGACTTGAAGTAAAAGCTGAGCCATTCCTGAATACCGCGCATACCCGCGCGTTGCGCTAGGTCGAGGAACAGCACGAGGTCGAGCACGATCGGCGCAGCCAAAATGGAATCCCGGCATAAGAAGTCCACCTTGATTTGCATCGGGTAGCCAAGCCAGCCGAAGATGTCGATATTGTCCCAGCCTTCTTTGTTGTCGCCGCGCGGCGGGTAGTAGTTGATGCGCACTTTGTGGCACATCTTGCCGTAAAGCTGTGGGTACAACTGTGGCTGAAGAATGTATTCCAGGACGCTGAGCTTGGACTCCTCCTTGGTTTTGAAGGAACCTGGGTCCTCGAGAACTTCGCCGTCCCGGTTGCCGAGGATGTTGGTGGAGAACCAGCCTTCCAGCCCCAGCATGCGAGCCTTGAAGCCCGGCGCGAGAATAGTCTTCATCAACGTCTGACCCGTCTTGAAATCTTTTCCGCAGATGGCCACGTTGTGGTCGTGTGCAAGCTTCTGGATCGCAGGGATATCCACGGTCAGGTTGGGCGCGCCGTTGGCAAAAGGCACGCCGCTGGTCACCGACGCCCAGGCGTAAAGCATAGAAGGGGCAATTGCCGGATGATTGGACTGCATGGCCTCGACAAATTTTTCCGGCGTGGAGTGCACCTCTTCGGGCTTAACGAACGATTCGGTCGACGCGCACCAGCAAGTCACCAGGCGGGAAACTCGCGAAGCCTTGCGGAAGTTGGCAATGTCTTCCTTGATTTGCAGCGCCATCTCGTACTTGTTCTTGCCCTTCTTGATGTTTGGACCGTCGATCATCTTCACGAAATCGTGATCGAACGCAGCCTTCATCGGCTTGATCGTGGAAAGAAAGGGCTTCACCTTTTCCAGATCTTGCGGATTCAGGACGCCCGCATTCGCCGCGGACTGGTAAGCGTTGTCCTTAAAAATATCCCAGCCGCCGAAGGTGAGGTCCGACAGCTCGGCAAGCGGGACAAATTTCTTAATGAGTGGCGACCGTGCGTCCGTACGCTTGCCCAGCCGAATCGTGCCCATCTGCGTGAGCGATCCCACGGGCTGGGACTTGCCTTTGCGTACAAGCTCCACTCCAGCCATAAAGGTGGTGCTGACAGCACCCATGCCCGGAAGCAGGATCCCCAGTTTCCCCTTCGCGGGCGCGATTTTGGAAGGCTTTTCCATGCCGCTCCTTTTTGTTGGACGATCAGAATGCGATCGACGGTAAGACTGAACTCAAGACAAGAATCACCGCAGCGGAAGCGTGCTGCGTCCCCAAACAAATTAGTAATGATGAGGGAAGACCCCAGGATTTGCAAATCGCAGCAGGCGAAGCGATCGCGTGCTGCCCGCTCACTTGTGCGAAGGCAAGAGATCCCAGATGCCGGCGTCCTCCGTCCCAAGAACCCAGGAGCAGAATCCCTGCAGGCCGCGG
The DNA here is from genome assembly GCA_001914785.1 of Acidobacteria bacterium 13_2_20CM_57_17. Classification (GTDB taxonomy): domain Bacteria; phylum Acidobacteriota; class Terriglobia; order Acidiferrales; family UBA7541; genus Acidiferrum. The sequence goes on from MNDE01000007.1 coordinate 37,717, forward strand.
TCTTTCACTAGGGAATAGCGCTCGCGGAAGGTGTGCGCGTCGGTGAAAAAAATCCATTCGCGCATGTCATCGCGATAAAAGAAAAACCAGGAAGAACGGTCGACGGGATCCCATTCCATGCGCCCTCCGTAGACCCTGGCAAGATCCAATGCGTCGTCGGTAGCGATGTACTCAGCGCTTGGATTGGGCTTGTCCGTGGGAGGAAAGCCTGGCTGCGCGGGAGCCTTTACGGGAGTGCCGGCGAACCAATGATAGCCATAGAGCGGGATTCCGAGCGAGAGTTTTTCCCGAGGCACAAACTTGAGAGCGTAATCGAGGTTGCCGGTGGTCCATGCCCATCCGGCAACGGGACCGGGCGCCGTCCAGCGCGTGTGCTGGTCATAGGTCATCAAGCAGATGAGATCCACGCTTTGCGCGAGGGCCGTCAAGTCATACGCCCCGCGCCAATTTTCGTAGATCCATTTGGAAAATCCGCCCTCGCCGGGCGCGCCCGGGGCATTCGGGACGGTGGCGATGGTGAGCTGGAGTTTGACGGCATGAAACTCCGAGGCGACATTGGCAACCATGGTGGAGACTGCACTGCGGTCCGTCCAGTGAACGTTCTCGAAGTCCAACTGGATGCCTATGTAGCCGTTCTCCTTGCAAGCGGCCATAAGCCTGCTAGCCATCGTTTCGTAAGCTGCCCGGTTGGCAAGCAGTTTGTGCAGGTCTTCCTGCGAAAACTCGCCGTTAACCACAATCGGCATGATGGGGACATGGTGCTGGCGGGCTGTTTCGAGTACGAGCGAATCGGGGCCACCGGAGACAAGGCCATTCGCATCAACGGAATACCACGTGGGAACGAGGATGTCGATCTTGTCGGCATGAGCCAAGAAGGAGCGTACGGACTTGTGGTCACGCGTCAGGTAGAAAAGGGCTTTGGGTTGTTCGGCGCGGAGCGGAAGACCAAAAAGGATGATCGCGGCTAGGACGAAGAATCTGCGTTTCATAGGACCCGAAGTTTACCTGCCTTTAATCGCGACGTGCAACGCGCAATGTCGATTGGCGATAATCACTCCATTGCTGAAAACGAAATGGGGACCAGCAATCAATTAATTCCCCTCGGGCGCTGTAGACATTCAGGACAACTGCAGTTGCATTGGGATTACGGGGAGCCGGAATCAGGGTTAAAGTGAGGAAAAGAGTACGGAGGGCCTTCGCCCTGAAGGAGTCTTGAATGAAGCTTGCAAATCGATACGTGTTGTTTGTCATCGCTGTGGTTATTTTCGCGATTGGTGCCGGCATTTTTGGCGCCGGAGTAGTCGCACAGGAAGAAGGCTGGCAGATCGTGCGCGCGGAGTACGGCTTCAAGAATCGACGCACGGATGTCACCGATATTCTTAAGGATCTCGTCGGACGCGGCGGCGTGAATGGGCGAGTCGCGGTCACCAACCAAACCATGGGCGGAGATCCCGCCGTGGGGGCCGATAAATCGCTCCGCATCTTTGCCCGACGTCGCGAAAACAACAGGGGTGGCTTCGTCGAGCGCGAATGGGACTACAAAGAAGGCGGCTTCGTGGAAGTGCGCATGTTTGACGTACGCATGCAGGAGGCGCGGCGCGATGACTGGGATGACCGCCCTGCAAGATACGGTGCTCGCGATCGCGATCGCGATGACTGGAATGGCCTTAAGATCATCCGCGCCTACTATGGCATTCAAGGGCGGACCGTCAACGTGACAGACATGCTGCGCGCCCGGGTCCGCGACGGAGCAATGAGTTTCGTAGTGACCAACAATGCCCTGGGTGGCGACCCGGCCGTTGGCGCAGATAAATTCCTGATCGTCATCTACCGGTACCAAGGCCAAGAAGCCGCCACATTCGTGCGGGAAGGGTACACGCTGACGATTCCGTAGAGTTTCGCCAATACTCCTGAAGCAGGTCCCGGGATCCAAGACAGGAAGCCGTCAGGAGGGCTTCCTGGACCTGCAAATCTCCAGAACCAGATAGATCACCACAGCTAGATTGATCACCAGCGCCAGCACTTTGCCGATGCTGGCGTGCTTTGCGAGCTCGTAGACTTCCAGCGGCAGCAAGGAAGCGGTCGTGATGATCGTAAGATACTCGGCCCAGCTCTTACGAAAGGCCAAGCCTGCGCCTTCAGTCAGAAAAATAGCGGAATAAATAAATGTGCCAACGCTGAGTTCCTTCAATCGCCGGTCATCGAGAATCGACAACTTCTCGAGAAGCAGTTGCAGATAGTGGCTGTGGGGATCCACCTGAAAAACGTTGATCCAGTGCACGACGATGGCTTCGATGTCCTTGTGCAAAAGTTTGAGCGCGCCGATGCCCAGCGCGAGAAGCGCCAGGCCTTTCAATAGTTTGAAGGCGGCGAT
>MNDE01000005.1 GCA_001914785.1 Acidobacteria bacterium 13_2_20CM_57_17
CAGACCAGAAATGTCGGCTCGCCGACTATTTGCCGAAACTGGAACGCGTTACATACGAATCTCGGCTCGGCAGTTACCGCGACAAGGTGGAACGTATCCGCACCATTGGACGGTGGTTCACGGAGAACTGGTTCAATCTGGGTATGGTCCTTGCTCACGTCGCGGAGGCCGATCGCGCCGCGGAACTCGCCAAGTGTGATCTGGCGACCGAAATGGTGCGTGAGTTCACCGAGCTTCAGGGCATTGTTGGGGGGCTGTACGCACGCGCCCAGGGCGAATCCGACGAAATCGCTGACGCTATCTACGATCACTATCGTCCCGTCGGGCTGGATGATCCCATCCCGCGAAATTTGACTGGCTGCGCTGTCGCGCTCGCGGACAAACTGGACTCCGTGGTCGGCTGCTTCGCCGTGGCAGTGATCCCCACTGGTTCGAGCGATCCATACGCTTTGCGCCGCGCTGCTCTGGGGATCGTCAAGATTATCCTGGAGAAGAAGCTACCCGTGTCGCTGTCCCTGGCCATTGGCGCCGCGTCAAAGGCACTCCTGACCCACAAACCCAAGCGCGGAGTAACACCGGATCAGGAGACGCAGATCCTGGACTTCATTCTGGACCGCGCCAAATTCGTCTTCCGTGAACGGGAAGGCTTCGGCTACGACGAAGTCAGCGCCGTTTTCCGTGCCGGAGCCGACGACCTGGTGGACGTGCAGAAACGTCTGGTTGCTCTGAAGGCCATTCGCAAGTCCAAGAACTTCGAGCCGCTCGCTGTTTCCTTCAAGCGCATTCGCAAGATTCTGGAAAAAGCCAACGTGGCGCCGGGCAATTCTCTGCATGTGAATCCAGAGTTGTTCGAGAATGCCGCGGAACGCGGGCTGCATTCCGCGGTTCGGGAGGCCGCCTCAAAAGTGCAGGGGCAAAAACGCGCAGGGAAGTATCAAGAGGCGCTGGAAACCATTGCCGGCTTACGAAAAGCCGTCGACCATTTTTTCGATGGCGTGATGGTGATGGCGGAAAACGAAGCGGTTCGAAATAATCGCCTGGCGTTGCTTGCGGAATTGCTTCGCGAGTTTACGACGGTCGCTGATTTTTCTGAAATCGGTGGTGAAGAACGGCGATAGTTAATCTCAAGTATTACTTGAATTGATGTAAAGTCGGCGTGCCGACAATTTTTTTCGGCCACCGCTGCGGAATGGCGATAGCAGCAAGCGTTCCACAATCAAAAAAGGACAAGCGAGGCGTACAGTGAAAAAATGGGTGTATTTCTTCGGTGCTGGCAAAGCGGAAGGCGATGGAACATGGCGCGATCTCCTCGGCGGCAAGGGCGCAGGTCTCGCCGAGATGACCAAGATCGGGTTGCCGGTCCCCGCGGGCTTTACCATCTCCACGGAAGCCTGCGATTACTTTTACAAGAGCGGCAAGAAGTATCCTCAGGAATTGAAAAAACAGGTCGCCGATAACGTCGCCAAGCTCGAACGCACGACAAAAAAGAAGCTCGGTGACCCGAAGAATCCACTCTTAGTGAGCGTTCGTTCCGGTTCCGCTCGCTCCATGCCCGGAATGATGGAAACGATTCTTAATCTCGGCCTGAACGACCGCTCCGTCGCAGGCCTCGCCTCCACAACCAGGAACGAACGTTTCGCTTATGACGCTTACCGGCGCTTTGTGCAGATGTATTCGACTGTCGTCATGGGCATGTCAAAGGAAGATCTCGAACACCGCCTGCGCGCGCTGAAAGATCGGCTGGGCGTCAAGGAAGATTCCGCGGTGCCAGCAAGCGGTTGGAGAGAACTCGTGGCGGAATACAAGGCGTATTTCCGCAAAGAATCAGGGAAGGGTTTTCCGGACGATCCGATCGACCAACTGTGGGGAGCAATCGGCGCGGTTTTCGGTTCCTGGATGGCGGAGAAGGCAGTCACGTACCGGCGCGTGGAGAAAATCACCGGTCTCCTCGGTACGGCCGTCAACGTCGTGCAAATGGTCTTCGGGAATACCGGCGATACTTCCGGCACGGGCGTCTGCTTTACGCGCGACCCGAGTTCCGGCGAGAAAATTTTCTATGGCGACTACCTGGTGAACGCTCAGGGTGAAGACGTGGTTGCCGGCATTCGCACTCCCATGCCCCTGCGCGAAATGCAGAAAACCATGCCCAAGGTTTATGGGCAGCTCGAGAAAGCTCGAGTGAAACTTGAGAAGCACTATCGCGACATGCAGGATATGGAGTTCACCGTCGAGGACGGCAAGCTCTACATGCTGCAGACGCGCACGGGCAAACGCACACCCGCTGCCGCGTTCCGCATCGCCGTCGACATGGCCAACGAAAAACTCATCACCAAAGAAGAAGCCATCCTCCGCATCAAATCGGAAGACATTGAGCGCCTCTTCTATCCCGTGATCGATGTCAGAGTGGACAGGAAGTCCCTGGCGTCGAAAGTCCTGGCGACCGGTATCAATGCGGTTCCCGGCGCTGCGGTCGGCAAAGTTGTCTTCTCGGCGCAGCGGGCGGAAGAGTGGGCCGAGCGCGGCGAGAAAGTTATCCTGGTGCGTCGTGAGACCAGTCCTGAAGACGTCGGCGGCATGGCCGTGGCGCAAGGGATCCTGACGGCAACTGGTGGCAAGACCAGTCATGCCGCGGTTGTCGCGCGCGGCTGGGGCAAGTGCTGCGTGGTCGGCGCGGAAAAACTGAACATCGACTACAAAGCGCTAGCGATGTCCACCAACGGCAGAGTTGTGAAGGAAGGCGAATGGATCACACTCGATGGCAGCGAAGGCGTGGTCTACACCGAAGCGATGCCGCTGGTCGTCCCACAGCTTCCAAAGTCCTACGAAACACTAATGAAGTGGGCCGATGAAACGCGGCGCCTGCGCGTCCGTACGAACGTTGACACTCCGCAAGACGCCCGCAAAGCCATCGAGTTCGGCGCGGAGGGCATTGGCCTGTGCCGCACAGAGCACATGTTCTTTACCGACTTCGAGCAGCCGGAAAGAAGCCATGAGCGCCAGCGCGCTATCCAGGAAATGATCCTGGCCGACAACAGGGAAGCGCGCGTCAAGGCCCTCGACAAGTTACTGCCGTTCCAACGCCGCGATTTCATTGGCATCTTCAAAGCCATGGACGGCTTTCCGGTCACGATCCGGCTGATTGACCCTCCCCTCCACGAATTTGTTCCGCACGAGCGCGCCAAACAGGAAGAGCTTGCGCGCGATTTGAAGATCGATGTCGCGGTCGTCGCCCGTCGCGTCGAGCAGTTGCACGAAGCCAACCCCATGCTGGGCCATCGTGGCTGCCGCCTGGCGATCACTTATCCCGAAATTCTCGAGATGCAAGTGCGCGCGATCATCGAAGCAGCCATCGAATGCCAAAAATCGGGAATTAAAGTATTACCTGAGATCATGCATCCGCTCACTCTGGACCGCAAGGAACTCTCCATTCTCGAGCAAGCCACGCGGCGCGTTGCGGAAGATCTGATCGAGAAGTCCGGCGTAAAACTGAATTATCTCGTGGGAACGATGATTGAATTGCCTCGGGCGGCGTTGATGGCCGGAGAAATCGCTGAAGTAGCGGAATTCTTCTCCTTCGGCACCAACGACCTGACGCAAACCACGATGGGACTCTCCCGCGATGACGCAGGCCGCTTCTTGCCTGACTATGTGGATGAGAAGAAAGCCGGTGTTTTTGCTGCGGATCCCTTCCAATCCCTCGATACCAAGGGCGTCGGGATGCTGATGCGCTGGGGCATCGAACACGGCCGCAGAACTCGTCCTAAGCTCAAGATCGGGATCTGTGGCGAACATGGCGGCGACTCGGACAGCGTGAAGTTTTGTCATCAGGTTGGCATGGACTACGTCAGCGCTTCTCCGTTCCGCGTGCCCATTGCGCGTCTGGCCGCAGCTCAAGTAATAGTTGAAGAAAAGGAATCACGCAAAAAGAAGCGGAAATAGCGAAGGAAACTTTGGCGGAGCGTAATCGAAAGTAGTACTTGAAGTCGTCGGCGCGCAGGCATTTTGCAAAATCTTGATCGGCGCGACTCTTTTACGTCGGCATTTTGAAAAAAAAGTACATGCCTAGGAAAAAGAAAATGATGTCCGGTGACCATCCTGCCAAAAATGGCGGAAGCTGCCCTACGGCACCCATGGTTTCCAGCAGCGCCGCGATTGCCCAATAAGCAACTCCAATTCCCACTCCCAGCGCAACCCCGCCAAGTGCACCCCGCGTTCCCACCAAGAAGGCGAAGGGCATCGCAAGCAGCATGCTCACAGGCGCCATCAACGGGTACCCGATCTTTTTGTGCCATTGCACCGTCAAGGTCGCGACGTCGAATCCCGCCCGATGCAGTCCCTCAATGTAACTCCGCAGTTCCCGCCAGCTCATCTGGAAAGCCTGTTTGACTTCGCGGTTGAAGTAACTGGGCGGCTCGGTGAGCTCCGGCAGCGAAGTAACGGGGGGCAAGTGTTCGTAGCGGACGATCGAGCCATCAGCAAAATCCCGTACCCAGCTTCCTTCGAGGATCCAAACTTTCTGCGTCTCCGACCAACGCGCGCGCGCGGCAAAGACGCGTCGACGCACCTGAAAGCTCGCCGGATCGAGTTCGAGCACCGTGAGCCCGCCAAAGAGGTTCTGCGTGGGGTCGAAGAGATCGTAGTTATAAATCCTCGAGCTCTCTCCGAAAATCCAGCGCTGCGGATGAGTGTATGTCTGTGGTGGACGGCCTTTGATCAGGTTATGAAGCGCGTCCTGCCGCTGGTTTGCATAAGGCAGATACGTGTCGTCGAGCGCGATCATAGTCACGGCTAGCGTCAAACCGGCAAGGAGCAGGGGCGCAGCCAGCCGGTACATGCTAATCCCGCTGGCTTTGATGGCCACTATTTCATTGTTCTTGCTCATGATCCCCAGCGTCACGAGAACGGCCACCAGCGCTCCCAGGGGCGCCAGCTGGTAGAGCAGATAGGGAGCAAGGTAGCGGAAATAATCGACCACGATCAAAAAGGGAACGCGATGGCGAGCAATGTCGTCGAGCAGCTCGAAGAACGTGAACGTCTCAAACAGAAAAACGAACGTGGCCATCAGGAGCGCGAAATAATAAAGGAACCGCCGCAAGACGTAGATATCGATCAATTGCGGAAAGCTTCCGCTGGACCGCGTCAAGATTTCCTGCGATACGCGTTCGCCATTCACTCCGTTTGCCGTGGCGGCCCTTGCGCGGGCTTGCGCTCTGCGGCGGCGCAGCAAACGCTTTATGGATTTGAAGTAGGCGATCGGCTGCATCCACTGGCCTTCGCCTCTAAATTGCTCCATACGTGGCAACAGTGCCAGCCCTAGTGCGATAAGAAATGCATTTGCAATCCAGATTCCCGCAGCCGGAGTCAGCTTGCCTTCCCGCGCGAGGTTCGCCCCCAATCCCGATAACAAGTAATAGGAAGAAATCAAAATTATCGCGAGCAACGAACCCGCCGCCCGGCCTCCGCGCCGCGGTTGTGCGCCGAGCGGTACGGCAATCAACGCGAAGGCCAGGCAAGCAATCGGAAATGCAAACCGGCGGTGAAGTTCCACGCGCGCTTCGCGCCAGCCTGGGCCGTGATCGTTATAAAGGTCGCGAATCGAGCGTTCGGGATTGTTGAGCTGCCGTGGCTCGGCGGTTGCAAGGCCGCTGAACTCAATCGGCCAGTCGCTTTGTCCAAACGCCGTTACCGAGTAATGGTCGGCATCCGCGCGCGAGAATTCGTGCGTGGTGCCGCCTTGCAGATGCAGCTCTAACTTGCCCTGCTTCGGCTCGGCAATCACAATCGCTTTCTCCGCCAGCGTTACGCTTGAACCGCCCTCTGCTCCGGTCTGCGCGAGGAACACGCCGTGCCATTGCGTGCCCGCCGCAGTCACATCGTTGACGTAAAGAACCATGCGTGGAAAGCGTTCATCGAATACCCGCGGCTGCAACTGGAAGGAAATCTGGGAACTGATCAAGTCAGCTTGTAGCGAACGGAACGTCCGCAGCGCCAGCGGCCCCAGCCAGGTTGTCATGATCAGAGTTACGACGGCGCTGGTGATCGCCAGCACGCCCACGGGGCGTAGAATCCGGCGACGGCCGATGCCGAGCGCCGTAAGCGCGATGATCTCGCTATCCGCGGACATTCGCCCGAGCCCCAGCAGCACGCCGATTAACGTAGCCATCGGCACGGTGAATACGAGCACTGCCGGAAAGACGCACAGAAAGAGCGTCAGAACTTGCACGCCGGAGCCGCTGTGGCGCACAAAAAGCTCCATCAACTGCACCAGTTTTGGCACGAAAAAAACGAAGGTGAAGACGGCGAGTCCAAGGAGTGCGTGACGGAAAACTTCGCGGACGATATAGCGGTCCAGGATGCGCATGACGCGAACGGTGAGTGTAACACGGTCGCATCAGGGTTCGCTTTGCGGCGACGTTCTGCGTCTGACTGGTGAAGGCCCGCAGCCGCTGTCTGTAGGCTCTCGAGCCTGGGCCGCGTCGTAGGGGCCACAGCTTCGCGGTGCCCGCGCTTCTTTCACCTTCTGCTTGCGGCTGCCCTTGCCAATTCTCTCTTCCCATGCATTTCAAAAAATCTGCTGGTAAAGCGGCCCTCCGGGTCAACAGCATTCTTCTTCTGAAAAAACGCCTCAATCCCGGGATAGGCTTGCCTCAAGCTATCTTTGTCGACGTCCCGTAGGTAGGTCAGATAAAACGTTCCTTCGTTTTCCAGGGTCAGGCGGTTCAGCCGTTTGATCAGTTCATCTCCCTTGGCGCGGCCCTCCATCGAGCAGACTTCATTAAAGTAAAGAATCACTGCTACCGCGTCTTCTCTCGGCGCGTAAGGAAGGGCCGTTTCGTTGTTGGCCTTCACATATCGCAGCGTGACTCCGAGGAGATTGGTTCCGTCTTCAAGCAGCATTCGCCGCATGCCGTCCATGAAAGTCATGAATTGGGGAGTTGGAATGAAGAATTCCTGGATCACATCCGCATCCTCCCTCGAATAATGCTCCAGCATCTTCACCGATGACACCGGCGGCCGCATGGCATTATTTCTCGACACTATCGTTTTCCGCGATGCGTCCCCGGTAATGAATTTTTCCGCGTGCCACCGGAGCGTTTTGCCCCATTCGTACTTTCGTGATAATCCGAACAAGAAGCGGTCGCGCGCCACGTTTCGTTCATGGTCCAATTGGAAAATCCCTTTGCGAGTTCGCTCCGTCCTTCGCCACACCGTAACGATCGCGTCGTTTAGAAAGCTTGCCTGCGAAATCGACGGCCGCGCCAGAAAAAGCTCGGTCAGAGGATTCGCGCGGACGTCTTTCTCAAGATATTCAACCAGGCCACTCAGCGGAATGACGGCAGAACTTTGCTCGTAGACACAATCTTCCACGAGCTCCAGATCCACATCGAGGATGATTCCGAACAACCCGTACCCGCCGATCGCGCTCCGGAACAAGTCCGCGTTTTCCGATCTGCTTGCGGACTTCACCGATCCGTCGGCCATCAAGATTCGGAATCCGAGCACGCTGTCGACTAGGGCAGGGAATCGCGTGTCCCGCCCATGAGCATTGGCCGCGAGCGAGCCTCCCACGGTAAAAATGTTGTCAGACTGCATGGACTTTAGCGCCAGGCGCGCTGGACGCACCGCCCCCTGGATCTTGTCCCACGTAATTCCGCTTTCCACAGTGATGCGCTTCTGTTCTTTCTCGAGCGAAAGCACGCGGCTGAAATGCCGCATGTCCAGAACCATTGCGCCGTTCACAAAAGCGTGTCCGCCCAGGTTGTGGCCGGTTCCCATCATGCAAATGGGCACGCCGTCACGTCGCGCGCGTTGCAGGGCGCTCCGGATGTCCGCAACGCTCCTCGGCACTTCAATCGTTCGCGCAACGGCAGAATATACGCGCCGCGCATCCGTCAACCGCAGGTGCGAGGACTTTTCGAGGATCTCTCCAATCGCATTGCTCAGGCGCTGGCGTTCCCGCGGAGGAACTTTCGGATCCACCGGCAGGTAGAGCAGTTGTCGGTAAATCTCCCGCGTCTTTTCCGGCTCGCGATTCTCGTTCCCGACCGGCGGCTCGATGACCGCAAGCGCTGAACCGGCTGCGGTACCGTCGAATCCCCGCTGGTGCAGTTCCTCCATGAACCGCTCCCGCGCTTCCGCCAGAATCGGAAAGATCCAAAAACTATGAAACTCCGCGCGATTTCCGGGATACGAAACGTCCCGCGGTAGCGATTTCGCAAACTCCTCGCCCGCCGAGATTCGCTGCTTCAGCCGCGCCGCGTCGAACCTCCGCAGCCGGTATGCCAGCAGGGCCAACATCGGGTAGGAACACTGCCACTGGATCTCCTTCAGCCAATCCTTCTCACCCAATCCTCGCATTTTTGCGATGACGCTCTCGAAATCCGCACCGAGAATTTGGCATCCGCGATAGAACAGCCCAAACATCAGCGGCAGGGTAAACAGTTTCAGGATCGCATGCGTCAGCACGACGCCTGCAAATTCTTTCCGCGTCTGCATCGGAAGCGTCCGTTGGATCGTCCGCATTTTGCGCAGCAAATCTGCATCCTTCACGCGCAAAAGAGCCCCTCCCAGGGCTGTCATCGTCTTAATCGAACCGAAGCTGAACATCGCCACATTCGTCTCGGGATGTCCCGTGTAGTCCGGTCCCGTAAACGCCTGCGCGCAGTCTTCAATCATCACAAGGCCGCGCTTTTTCGCCAATTCGATCACCGGTCCCATCGGCACACGCGTGCCAAAAAGGTGCGCCACCACAATCGCTCGGGTCCGCTCCGTAATCGCCAATTCGATCGTTGAAATTTCTGGCCCCATCGTGCCGCTTTCGATATCCAGAGGAATCGGAACCAACCTATGGTGCTTCGCGATGTTCACCATTTCGGGGATCGTCAGCGCGGTCATGAGGATTTCGCTGCCCGCCGGGAACTCCAGCGCGCCTAGAAGGAGATCGAACCCGGTTCGAACCGTGAACGCCGAAAGCACCGGATAACCCGGAGCAAACATGCCTTCGACCTCCGCTTCTTTGGCGCGAATGCTCCTGCGGAAAACGCAATGAAACGCAGCGCAAGCAAGATCCCGCCACCGGATATCCAATTGTTTCCGGGGATACATTCGGAGCCGCGGTAAAAGTGCCATCGCAAACGATCGTTTCTGACGGCGAATAATCATTTCGCCGCCGGCGCATTGCGTGGGCTGTCAGTCGCGGATTCTATACTAGCCCTCGCCCTGACACTAGTGTTCAGCGCGCGTGGCCCATCTGTTTCTCTTGCCGCCGATTACATGATAGTTTTTCTACAGTGGTTCTTTTCGCAGTCACGATTCGCGGGCCCGGGTGTATCAAATCGAGCCCGCACGACTGCTTGCATCTTCAAATACCAGCCGGACAGACTCCGGTCACCGGATTAACACGGGAGAGGCGCGAGCGATGAGGCGGGTCCATCTGGTTGTGTTGTGGCACATGCACCAGCCGCAGTACCGCGATCCGGAGAATGGGCGATACGTCCTCCCGTGGACTCGCCTGCACGCCCTGAAAGACTACTGGGGCATGGTCGACGTGCTTCGCGAATTCCCCGACTTTCACGCCACCTTCAACGTCGTGCCTTCCCTTGGCATGCAACTCGAGGAGTACGCCAGTTGCAGTTTCAAGGAACCATGGTTTTCGCTGGCGTTCAAGAATGCCGACGAACTAACTCGCGAAGACAAAGCGGAAATCCTCGCGCGCGCGTTTCAAGTGAATCACGAGCATCTGATGTCCCGCTGGCAGCGATTCGTCGAACTATTTGAATGGTCGCGTCCCGCTGGCGGGGCGCAGGCGCTGGTTTCCTTCACGCCGCGCGATTGGCGCGACCTGCAACTGCTTTCTCAGTTGGCGTGGATGGAAGAGTCCTGGTTCGAAAAGGATGAACTCGTCAGCCGTCTGGCCACGAAAGGGAAGGACTATACGGAGCAAGAGAAATCCGCCCTGCGCAAAAAACAGCTCGAATTCCTGGGGCTGGTGCTCCCGGCGTACCGTGATGCGGCGCAGAGTGGCCAGATCGAGCTCAGCACCACTCCGTTCTATCACCCCATCCTTCCCCTAATCTGCGATTCCGACATCGCGCGAGTCGCCAATCCCGGCACGCCTCTCCCGCGCCGCGCCTACCGTCGTCCCGAAGATGCGCGCGAGCAATTGCTTCTCGCCCGTGAGTATCACGAGCGAGTTTTTGGCGCGAAGCCCGCCGGCCTGTGGCCTTCCGAAGGTTCGGTTTCCGATCAAGCGCTCACCATCGCCGCCGAAGAGGGCTTTCGCTGGTTTGGAACCGATGAAGGAGTCCTTGGCCGCACGCTCAACGTCGGATTCTTCCGCGACGGCAATGGCATTCCCGCCAACGCCGATCGGCTCTACAGACCCTGGCAAGTGCAACTCGCCCCTAACGGAATTACCGGTTTGTTCCGTGACCACCATCTTTCCGATCTCATCGGCTTCGTTTACAGCCGCATGGACGCCAAAGCCGCCGCGGCGGATCTCCACAATCGCATGCGCCACCTCGGAGAAACCGTGCAGAGCAATCAGCCGCTTACGATTTGTCTTTTTCTCGACGGCGAAAACGCCTGGGAATACTATCCGGGCAACGGCCGCGCGTTTCTCCGCGAGTTTTACGGACGCATCCAGGGCGACCAGGATTTCCGAGCCCTCACCGCCAGCGAAGCCATCGCCGCCGCCGGTGAAATTCCCGTCACACCTGGAATTTTCCCCGCGTCGTGGATCAACGCCAATTTCGACGTCTGGATCGGTCACGCTGAAGACGTCGCCGCCTGGGAGTTACTCTGGGACGCCCGCGAAGCCTACGCTCGCGCCTTCGAAGCCCGCAAGCAGGGAAGAACGGACGCTCCCTCCCAGACTGTCCTCATGGAAGCCCGCGAATCGCTTCTCGCCGCGGAGGGTAGCGACTGGTGCTGGTGGTTTGGCCCGGAGCACAGCACCGCGAACGATGCTGAATTCGATGCGCTTTATCGCAAGCACCTGACAGCCATTTATCTTGCGCTGGGCCAGGTGGCGCCCGAAGAATTGGCCAAGCCCATCAAGCGCAAGCCCGAACACGCACTGCAGCTTGCTCCGACCGGCTGGCTCAATATCACGGTGGACGGCCGGGACACTTCCTATTTCGAATGGCTTGGCGCCGGCCTCTATTCACCGGAACGCCGCGGCGGCTCCATGCACGGCCGCGTCTTCTATCTGCACGAGCTCCGTTACGGCTTCGAAAAGGATCGCTTCTGCGTGCGCATCGATCCGTTCCCCGAAGCTCTCGCCGAACTGGAAGACCCCGAGTTTCGCATCACCATCGGCGGCGCCGAGGATCTGACCATCGTCGTGAATCTCCAGCGCGGGCACGTCCAGGGCTTCGCTGTGGAAAAGGACCGCCTCTGCCTGCTCAACCCCAAGCTCGTTGCGGAAGCCGCGCTCGAGCGCGTCCTGGAAGTCGCCATCAACAGGGACCAGCTCAACCTCAAAGGCCAGACTAGGCTGCGCCTCGGGGTGGCGCTCTGGCATGGCGGTTTGCCTGTCGACGTCTTGCCCGCCGAGGGCTTCCTCAACGTCGACCTTGGCGAAGACCACTCTGCTTGGCCACCGGAATAATCACTTCGCGCTGCGCAGTAGTTAGAGTTTTGCTGGAAGTGCTTGCGCCCATAGTCGGTTGCCCCTTCGCTCGCCCTCTTCCTGGCTATTGAAGTGTTACTTTAAGTTGCTCTCTGCCCGCTCCCTAAAACAGTTTCACCGCCAGTTCCTGCGGATGATCGCCCACCGGAATCATTGTCACCAGAAAATTCGTCCGCACCCGGATCACCGCCAGGTCCCCCGAGCCATGGCTCACCACCAGGAGCAGGTTCTCATTGGGATCGAATCGCAACGCGGTCGGCTCGTCACCCGCAGGAACAGGAAAGCCTTTCCCCGGGTCGCGAATGATGCGCCGGTTCAAAATGTCCACTGGTGTGACCCGGTCGCCTGCAGTGTCCGAGACATACATCAGGCTCCCATCGTTGCTTAGCACGCCGCGCGTTGGTGTCGACCCGAGCACCATGTAGTCGCCTACCTCGTACGTCCAGGTGTTGATGGCTTGGAGCCCGTGAGCCTCCGGGGAAATCACGTAGAGTTCGCCCCCATCAGGTTTCAGCAGCATGTCTGCCGGCTTGCCGGCCAGTTCGAGGTTGGTGACTAGCACGCCGCGGCGCAGGTCCACCACGGACATGCGCCTCTCGGACCGGCTCAGCACAAACGCCAAGGAACTGTCTGGCAGGACCGCAACGTCCTCCGGTTGCGGAACCACGGCGACACTGCCGCGCAGCCCCAGCGTCGCAGCGTCATGGATGCCCAGCGTCCCCTCGCGGCGATTCACGACCAGTACGGTCTTTCCGTCCGGCGTTGCACGCGCGAGCACGGGTTCGCGCCCGGTCGCCGCGCGCCCAATGACGGCCCGCGATTTAACGTCAATCGCGACGAGCGTATTATTTCCGGATGCCGTCGTGTAGACGCGGTTGCCGTCCGGCGAGAAATCCAGCGCGTAGGGAAGCGGCCCTATCGTGATTCGCGCTATCACCTGCCCAGCGGTGTGATTGGCGCGTGGATCGACGATCCACACGTACCCGCCCGCCGCGCTGATGCCAAAAATCTCCGGCCGCGTGGGATGCTCGCGCATCCCGGAAAGCCCCGGCCCCACCGCGATGCGCCCCACAGCTTTGAGCCTCACCAGGTCCACGACAGTTACATTGCCATCTGCCGTAGAGACATACGCCAAAAGATGCAAGTCCGGCCGGAGAAACGAAGGCCGATGCTCGCGCAGCAGCAATACCAGTCCACCGATACCAAGAGCGGCCAGCAGGAAGTAGGCACGCAAGTTCTTAGGCCGGTTCATGTACGGGAGGAAATTGTCCCACGGTTCGACGAAAGGTCAAACGGCGCGCACTTCAAACCCAAATGCGTTGCACGCTTTGAGACGCTGCTGGCAAGTTGCTTGAGGGATTCTTTCTAGCTCGGCTAGGGTTTTGTTTCCGAATCTGCCTTCGCTGCAACGGCGCCGGGAGCTTCCGCGGACGGGTGCTCCCCCTGGCGCGTGAGATAAAGCACAAACGGAGTAAGCTCAAAGGGCCTTTTTTCGGATTCAGCCAGAATGCCCGCTGGTTTGGACTTAAGCATCCGCAACTGGTCGTTCCAAGGATCGACCTTGATGCGTCCGCCGAGCGGCAAAGCCGCAATCCCGTTAGCCGCAGCCGGCTTCGCTTCCGCAGCAGACGGCTGCGCGGAGGACACCGCCGCAACAATCGTCAAGCTTGTGGAGACTCTGTCCCCCAGGTGTGGGCTGATCAGGTTGGGGATTTCCTTCGCCCGGTTTTTGAGCGTCTGGAGGAACAGTTGCGCCGTGCTGGACTGTTCCTTGTAAGGCGAGTTGTTCAGCAATTCGTTGCCCTTCTGCTTGGCGGCCTCTTCCTCTTCCGGCGTGCGCGCAAAGTCAAAGTGCCGGAACGTCTCCTTCTCGTTGAATCGCACGCTGTCGAAGAACGCAAATTGCGTATCCATACGATGCCCGAGTACCACGTGGCCCAGTTCGTGCGCCAGGATAGCAGCGAGGCTGGCCTCGTCAGGAAGCACGTCAATCAACCCGCGGCTCAACACGATAGTGTGGCCAATGGTGAACGACTCCAGCGTTGAGGTCATCAACACGCGGCAGCGGACTTCCGGCTGGATGTCCAGATTGTTGGTCACCTCCAGGTTGTTGATCACCGTCTCCAGAACTTTATCGACTTCCCCACGAGGCGCTATCAATCCTTGCCGCTCCAGCCGTTCCATGACGTTTTCTTCCGCCTGCCGGGCCCAGGCACGCTCCGCTTGAAATGGCGAATTGTCATTGGCCCCTTCCGACTGGTCATTGGCGGGATTCAGTCCCTCCACCAGGATTTTGCTCAGCTCTTGCTCTCCCTGCACTCTGCCAATGTTGTAGCCCCATAGCCGCGTCTGCGCTCGGAAGGCCTTGAACCTCATCCTCCTCGTCTGCTCGTCTCGCACGCTGCCCTGTTCGCTGAAAACAAATGCCGGGAGCCATTGGTTCTTTCCAGCGTTCACCCGCCAGCTATCGAAATTGAAATAGTGGCTGGTCATCGATGAGCCGCCGTACGCCCCGTTGATGCGCACAATGTGGAAATCCTGATCCTCCACCCAGATGCGCCCGACAAATCGTCCCTTGCCCGCCTTCGGCAATGGATCGACGTCAAAAACCAGGCAACGCACCTCGCCCAAGAACTCGCGGCGCTCATACTCAATCTTGTAGTGTTGGCGGTCGAAGCCATTCGTGTCCAGGAAGATCATCTGCAGGAAACCGCGCGGGACAAATTCCGTGGAGAAAAAGCCGGCAAATTCGCCCAAAACCTTCTGCTTCATTCCCGTCTCATGCTCGAGCGGCTCAAGGTCCACGCCCTTCGCCAGCTCGGCCCGCCCCAGGAAGTATTTGTCGCCGTCCGGTACCGCCCCCAACTGCTTATCCGCGCGCAGATTCTGGATGTACGTTTCCACCAGCGGTGAATATTGGCGAAGCAGCTCCACTTCGGCCTGCTCCTGCCGCACGACCTTGTCCACCACTTCGCTTACTGTAGTTGGTTGCTGGGCCCTTGCGACGATGGACATCGCGCCTAGCGCGAGAATTGCAGGCAGAATCTTGCGGCTGCGCATGGGGCCTCCACACTTCGACCTCTAGAGAGGGCTATATCGCCAGATTAGTCCGTCGAACGGACACTGCCACCTGTCCTAAAGGCCAGTTTAGGGCCAGCCGTCCTGTCGCTTTGACGCTACGAAGGTAAGGGCCCTACGTAGCGCCAGGCTTTCCCCTGAGTTGTGGGGGCCCGACGATGTTGGTCGGGAAGCCCGGCATCTCGTCTTCGTTGCCTAACCCGCTACGGGATCACTTTTTTTTAGAGCAGCGCCCACGACTCGTCATTTCGAGCGCAGCGGGCCGACACTTTTCTTGCCGCATTCGCTCCTGTGCGCTTTTTGCATCCCGGAGGGTTTTGCGGGACGAAACCGTCGGCCTGCGCAGAGAGACCGCTGTCCCATCACGCACGATTTGTGTGCGTGATGAAATCTCTCTTCTCTTGCATTGGCCCCTACCGGACGGCGGCAACCACCAGCGTAACGTCGTCGCGAAATTCGAGAAGTTGGCGCAAACGGGGGAGCCCGATGGTTCGCCAGGAATTTGCGTCAAGCGCCAAGTCCGCCTCCAGAAGAAGCGCCACCTTAACGCAGTTGAGGGTGAATGTCAGCAAGCGCGGCAAGAAGTTGTCGGGCGTTTCTCTGACGCAACCAGATATGCTAAAAACGGATCATGCAACTACTTGGGGTGGAATTCACAGACTATGCGTGCTTTAAGAAGCGGTTTGTCCCAATCCGTCAAGGCGTTCAGATTCTCGTAGGCAAAAACAATGCCGGCAAGACCGCTATATTACGAGGTCTCGGAGCCTTGAGCGGGCTTCCATTTGTCATGTCACCGAAGGTTGAGGCGAGGCTAGACGGATACTGCCCCTCAGGAGGTACGTTCCTATCCTTTGGTCTAAATGTATGGATCGCCGCCAGCCCCGAAGTATGGCCACTTATAGCGGTCGACCATAAACAGCCCCCATTCTACGATCCCGCAAACTCTAAACTCGTATATCAGTTTCGCGTTTTGCCACAGCAAAATACCGTCGGTCTGCTTTCTGTCATCTTGCGTACTGCCGCCAAAGAAGTTGAGATCGTTCAAAGAGATGGAACAGGAAATTACCTTCTCCATCGGATGGATCCGAACGGGATCGTTCACCATAACGAACAAGTACGGCTGCTAGCAAACCGAGGTGCCGTTGGGGACTTGGAAGCTTCCCAATACTGTCTGTCGCCCCGTTGTTCAAGAAACTGCTGCCTCTCACCAATGTCCAGTGGGTTGAAGCAAGACGATTTGCCAGACCCAATCTTCAAGCCAAGGAAGAGCGGATATTACCAGCAAATGCCGAGAGTCTTGCGCCCTACCTCCTGACTCTGCAAGGTTCCCAGAAGAGGGTATTCAACCGAATACAGAACTTTATCACACGAATCTTTCCTGAGTTCGACACCCTAAACCCGGAACTGAAGGAGACCCTTGTTACACTAACCCTGACCCTTGCCGGGACAGACACCAAAGTACCCTTGGAATTCTGCGGTTCCGGGGTTGAGCAACTGTTGGCTCTAATCACATTTCTTTTGACTACTCCGGCTGGCACTACTATCCTGCTCGATGAGCCTCACACCTATTTGCATCCTTCCGCTGAACGGGAGTTCATATCACTGTTGATGGCAGACCAGGAAAGAAATTACATCATTAGTACCCACTCCCCGGTGATGATGAATTCTGTTCCTTCCGACCGAATTATTAACATCATCGCTGGCGAGCAAGGCTCCTTTAAGGCCTCCGACCCACATTCTGTGGGTCCAATTCTTCAGTCACTTGGCTATAAGAATTCAGACTTTCTGCTCTACGATCGGCTAATTCTCGGTGAAGGCAAGAGCGACGCCGCAGTCTTGCCGGTGCTTCTAAAGAACAGCCAGAAATTCACTGCAGCACAGATCGAACGCACCGGTTTTCCCACCACCGAGGGGGCCGATTCTTCTAGCTCTGCAAAAAAGCAAACGATAGTCCTTCGATAT
Source organism: Acidobacteria bacterium 13_2_20CM_57_17 (assembly GCA_001914785.1). GTDB lineage: Bacteria > Acidobacteriota > Terriglobia > Acidiferrales > UBA7541 > Acidiferrum. The sequence continues at coordinate 16,673 of MNDE01000005.1, forward strand.
GAAAAGATGCTTCAGGAACTGGAGATGGCTTCGATTGCCCGGTTGTACCTCCGCGACGGCGATGCGGCCCCCGACGAACAGACCTTGCTCATGGGAACAGAGCAACCAGGTAGCGGACAAGCGGTACCGGTCAAGTATTTGCCATGCGTTGAGATCGAGAACTACCTGCTTGTGCCTGACGCCATACCTCAAGCAATTCGAACGTTGAAGCAGTTCGCGGGCTCCCCTGAACCTAGGTCAGCGCTGCGGAAATAAAATCATTGCTTGACGCCCTATTGGCGGCTGACGACGCCAAACTGTTTCCGTCCGGTCGTGGCACAAGTCCCTGGGCAAAGATCAAAGGTTCGGAACTCTTGAAAAGAATTTTTGAAAAATACGAGCTACGCTATAACAAGGAAAGCGTCGGCGCGTTGATTGCAGAGCATGTTACTCCTGACAATCAACCTGCCCTTGGAGGCTTAGTCGCCATCGTTGCCGATTTATTCGAGAGTTCCCCAGTAGCATGATCTATTACCAGGAGTTTTAAATGAAGCCGGCCCCACAACCTCAAGTAGAACTTCGCGACGTAGCTCCCGGCCTATGGATCTGGCGTCTCGAACATCCTCGCTGGAAGCCAGGGCAGGGATGGGAGCCAATCGTGGCCTCGACCTGCGTTGAGTCCCGTGGCGAGACTCTGCTTCTCGATCCGCTTGCTCCGCCAGAAGACGCAGCCGAGTTCTGGAAGCGGCTCGACGCGCGTCCGCCGACGGCCGTCGTCGTTCTCAAGCCCGATCACGTTCGCGACGTTGATCTCTTCGCGCGCCGCTATAATGCCCGCGCGTTTGGCCCGCGTCTCTTCTTTCGCGAGGACATCCCCAAGACCGACCTGCAGTTCATCGAGCCCGGCAGCCAGCTTCCGGGAGGCCTCGTCGCCCTTTACGACGGGCGTGGCCGCAACGAGACGCCGCTGTGGCTCCCCGAGCAGCGCACCATCGTCTTCGCCGACGCGCTGACGGCGCAAGGAGCGAGCTGCGCGTCTGGGCCTCACCCGCCCATCAGGAGCGGGCATTGCCCGCCCTGCGCGCACTGCTCGACCTTCCGTTCGAGCGCGTCATCGTCTCCCACGGCGAGCCTGTCCACACCCGCGCCGCCTTCGAGCGCGCCCTCGATCTCCCCACCTGGACCGGCTAGGCCTCATCCGCATCTTTGCACGGCAGCCGTAACCCCCCACCTCTTCAACACGTTCCCGCCCCATTCGAATGGCATACAAAGAATTACTTGACATCTGCTGAATATCATGCTAGTATCTTTTTTGAACTCGACGCTCCAACCCGCCCCGCTCCCAAGCCTTCTGCGGTCCTTTCGCAGTTATGCGTCATCAGGCAACCCATTTAGAGATGGACGCCCGCAACACAGAAACATGGGGCGAATTTTGCACAATTTTGGTGCAGTCTAAGTCCTTTAGATGCAACACCTATGAGGCCCCTCCTATGTGTTGCAAAACAAAGAACTTGCGAAATACTTAAATCCTTTAGATGCAACATTTACAAAACCACGGGGGGGGCCATCTGGGTGTCTGCCACAAGTCCACGCTCGAGGCGTCCTGGCCTCCAGGGAAGAGTCTGCTGGTATACTCGCGGGCGATATCCAGTTAGAAAGAATGGAGTGGAGGAAACCCGTGCGTTCAACAGTAGTGGTTGCCGTTCTTGCAGGATTGCTCGCGATTCCCTCGCAGTCGCAGGAGCCTTCGCGCCAGCCGATTTTCAAGCTGCAAGAAGTCATGATTCCAATGCGCGATGGAGTGAAACTGCAAACGGTAATTCTCACTCCGTCCGATCAGCACGAGCCGCTCCCCATTCTTTTTCGGCGCACGCCCTACGGCGTTCCCGAAAATCCGCCACAGCAGATACCGGCGTCCTGGAAAGAGCTTGCTCAGGATGGCTACATCTTCGTCATCCAAAATCTGCGCGGCCGCTTCAAGTCCGAAGGCGTGTTCGATCTGACTTCACAAGTGGACTTAAGCAACCCCAAATCCACCAACGAAACGACCGACGCCTACGACGGCATCGAGTGGCTGGTGAAAAACGCCCCCAACAACAGCGGCAAAGTGGGAATGTACGGAGTCTCCTACGACGGCCTGACCACCGCGCTGGCGCTGCTGCATCCGCATCCCGCGCTGAAAGCCATGAGCGAGCAAGCTTCGCCCGTCGATCAGTGGATGAATGACGACGATCACCGCTACGGCGCGCTCCGCGAAAGCTACGACTTTGAATATGCGGTGATGGAGCAAGCCGACAAAAACTCCAACACCCACTTTGAATTCGAGACTTACGACACCTATCAGTGGTATCTGGATTTAGGCCCGCTCTCGAATATCAACGCGAAATACCTTCACGGCAAAATTCCTTATTGGAATTCCACCATCGATCATCCGGATTACGATGACTTTTGGAAAAAAGAAGCCTGGGTGCGCCAGCTTCACGCCTCCACAGTTCCGAACTTGAACGTAGCTGGATTCTGGGACCAGGAAGATCCCTGGGGACCGTGGCAGATTTTTCGCCGCGCAGAAGAACACGATCCCGACCACACGAATTTTATGGTTGCCGGTCCGTGGTTTCACGGTCAGTGGCAAACGCCAAAAGCGGACAGCATCGGCCTGATTCCGTTCGCGGGGCATGAAACAGCGCGTGAGTTCCGTGAGAATATTGAGGCACCGTTTTTCCGCCATTACCTCCACGGCAAAGGCGAAAAGCCGACCTGGCAGGCCAGCACGTTCCAGAGCGGCTCGAACAGTTGGCACACGTATGCAGTGTGGCCACCGAAAGAAGCGCAGGAGAGAAGTCTATATTTGCACGCGGACGGCACGCTTTCCTTCAAAGCCCCCACCGCTGCGGAAAGCGCGAAAGCCTATCGCGAATATGTTTCTGATCCCGCCAATCCCGTGCCGTACCGGCAGCGGCCCATTTCGCCGACGTATCCTGCGGGGGATTGGCGAACGTGGGAAGTCGCCGATCAGCGTTTTGTGGATGGCCGCCCCGATGTCTTGTCATTCGTGAGCGCGCCGCTCGACCATGACATCACCGTCACGGGACCGCTGGCCGCGGCGCTGTTCGCTTCCACTTCCGGGACAGACAGCGATTTCGTGGTGAAGCTCATCGACGTTTATCCCGACAATGCGCAGAAAAATAGTTGGGCGCCCGAAGACGGCCCAAAACCCGGCCAGTACGCCCAATCGCTGAATGGGTACGAGTTGCCGATCGCCATGGAAGTGCGGCGCGGACGCTATCTGCAGAGTTTTGAGACCCCGCACGCGCTTGCGCCAAATCAACCGGTCGAATGGAATGTTCCCCTGCGCGACCACGATCACGTTTTCCTGAAAGGTCATCGCATCATGGTACAGATTCAGTCCACGTGGTTCCCATTGATTGACCGAAATCCGCAAAAATTTGTGCCAAGTATTTATAAGGCGGTAGCGTCCGATTTCATTCCTGCAACGCAGCGGATTTATTGTTCACCGGCGATGCCTTCGCACGTGGTCTTGCCGGTCATGCACTAAAGAAATGAGAAACAAGGCGCGTAGGTATGAGGAATCAATGGGTTTGCGGCTCGGAAGCTTTGCTCATTGGTTGAAGCAGTTCCAACCCGATGGAAAAGGAATGGTTCGGAAGGGCTTTGCAGTAAACGACGTGCGCGCGCGAATAAAAACTACCGGAGATGGTTCGCAGCGAAACATCCTGATTGGGCTCCCACGGCCCTTTCGTCAAAATACGGACACCGTGATAGCTGACGTTGACGGTGGAAGCAATTTCGTGTGCGGCGCTCTCAAGACTGCAGAGTTCGACCAACATCTCTTCTGGAATGCGCCCTTCGGTCCGGACCGGCGGAAATGGATTTGTCATGGATTTCTTCTCCCTGCGAAAGACAACAGCCTGCCAGGCTGCGCCAGCAATGACCCGAAGGCGGCCGTCAGGCGCCGCTGTAAATCCGAAACGAGGGCCATTTAGCGCTGAGCCCCTGAATATTCACTCCGACGAGGTAGCGGTCGTCCTCGAGTTTCTGGCAATGGACAACTTTTCCGCGGATGCTAGTTTCATCCTTCAAGGGAGTGAGTTGCACTAATTCGTTGGGTTGCCAAGGACGGCGGGAAATTACCCGGGCGCCGTTGACGCTGATGTTATCCGTACAGGTCAACTCAGTTTCCTTGACGGTCCGATCCTGCACTTGGCCGAGGTACACCACAACGGCTATGGGAAAGCGTTTGTCGATACGCCCATTTAAAGTACGCATACAGGCCTGGCATCGGCCTAGCCTAGGAACGGAACCCGGACCCGGCGGCAATGAGCTGGTGGGAGCCGCTGGCGAGAAGCTGATGCGATTTAAATCTACATTTAGTTAGCACCGGGCGGAATTCTTAACAATCAGGTAAAAACCCTAATTTGAGGCTATCCAGAATTTCATAGGACAAGGGCATATTTAGGCAGATGAGTGCCCGGACTGAGGATTTTGCCTCAACTAAAAAGCGATCATCGTTCGGGATTTTGCAATGGCGTGAAATTGGGTCATGAGCGAAATCAAAATCGCTCGACAGAAGCACGGCTTTCCCATTATTGTCGGCAGTAGTAGCCGTAAAGACCGCGCAAGCAGACCTTCACAGATCAACGGAGAACCCAGCCACAATGTCCAATCCGTTAGAGCTCGAATTCGTGCTCGTGTCCAGTGACTATGCCACGATGAACGCGGTGTCCGGGGCCGTGAAAAAATATGGCGCCAAGTTCATTCTCGTTCCCACCGCGGAAGCCGCGCGAGATTGCATGAACCGGCGGAAGATTGACGGCGTTTTTGTGGACCTGGAAGTTCCGGGGGCTCTGGGCGTAATGGAATCAATCCGCAAAGGGACTTCCAATGCCAAGGCGGTGATTTTTGCGTGCGTGCTGCGCGCAAGAGAGTACACCGACGCATTGAGCGCGGGCGCGAACTTTCTCCTACGAAAACCGTTGAACGAGGACAGCATCGCTTTGCACATCACGATAGCGAAGGAGCTGCTCGAACGCGAGCGGCGGCGCTACTTCCGGCATGCGGTAAATCTCCCCGTGACCTTAAACGATGGGGAAGGACAACATGCGCGAATGACCAACGTAAGCGAAGGCGGCATGGCAGTGCGCACGGCGAAAACTCTGAAGCATACTTCGATGATCGATTTTGCATTTGATCTTACTCCGGGAGCAAGCGTTATAGGACGGGGCCAGGTGGCGTGGACCAACACGGAAGGAATGGCAGGAATCATTTTGCAAACTTTTCGCGGAGCGGGCCGCGAAGATCTCGAGGTATGGCTGAGGGCTCAGGAGCAGCTTGCTATCAAGAAGAATGTGCCGGAAGGATGACCGGAACAGGCGGAAGGCCCTCAAGAATCGTCTTTCGCGAAAATGCTGATTGCGAGACGACTAGTTAATGGTGCGGTGGAGGACAGCGGCGATTTGGCGCATTTCGTCGGCGAGGGCGATGAATTCCTCGGGCAGAAGAGACTGCATGCCGTCGGAGAGCGCTTTGTCCGGCTCGTGATGGACTTCGATGAGAAGGCCATCAGCGCCGACGGCGACTGCGGCGCGCGAAAGCGGCAAGACTTTGTGGCGTTTGCCCGTGCCATGGCTGGGATCAACAAAAATGGGAAGATGGCTGCGTTTTTTTACCGCGGGAACAACAGCGAGGTCGAGTGTGTTGCGTGAAAAATCGGAGAACGTTCGAACGCCGCGCTCGCACAGCATCACGTTGTAATTTCCCTCGGAGAGAACGTATTCGGCGGCCATGAGGAATTCGTCAAGCGTAGCGGACATGCCGCGTTTGAGAAGAACGGGCTTTTTGGCGCGGCCGGCACGTTTGAGCAAAGAAAAATTCTGCATATTGCGCGCGCCGATCTGGATTACGTCGGCGTACTCCTCGACGAGGTCGAGCGATTCGTTGTCAATCGCCTCCGTGACGATGCCGAAGCCGTACTTGGCTCGCACTTTCGAAAGGATCTTGAGACCATCCTCGCCGAGGCCCTGGAAGCTGTACGGGGAAGTGCGCGGTTTGTAAGCGCCGCCGCGGAAGAGCCGCGCGCCGGATTTCTTGACGCGCTCGGCGATGGCCAGGCATTGCTCTTCGGTTTCGACAGCGCAGGGACCGGCGACCAGAGCAACGTGCTTGCCACCGACAATCACGTCTCCCGAAGGCGTGGGGATGCGAAAGATGCTGTCTTCTTCTTTAGCGTCGCGGCTGACGAGTTTGTAAGGCTTGCTGACGGGGATGCACTCCCCGACGCCGGGCATGGATTCGAGGACTCCGAGATCAACGGCGCCTTTGTTGCCGGTAATTCCGATGGCTGTGCGAATCG
>MNDE01000047.1 GCA_001914785.1 Acidobacteria bacterium 13_2_20CM_57_17
CGTTCTCCGTGGAATTCTCCTCGACGGTGACGAGCGTATCCGGCTTCACGGTGTAAGTCGTGCCGTCAGCGAAGGTGATGCGCGCGTTGGCATCGGATCCCGTCTGAACTAGGTCGCCCTTGTCGAGTGAAGTGCGATAGTCCGCTTCCACCCATTGCACCGAATTCACCTTTTTTACTTGGACTTTGCCGTCGAGATTGACGAACTTCGCGTGCTTCAGATCGGCGGCCTGAGTTTCCATTTCAGGGTCGCTCACCGCCCGGTCTATTTTCTTCAGCATTACTTGGTACAAATCAGGCTTCATCGCGAAAACGCCGGCGGTGACTATCGTAAGGGCCAGCAGTACGTAGACGATTACCGTTTTATAGGTGACCGCTTTCCAGTACACCTCGACGTGCGGTGCCCTTTGTTGGTCCCGAGAGAATCTTGGATCGATGGGTGTCTGTGTCGTCACGGTTGAATGTCCAGCGAACGCTCCAATTTTTCAATGTAGCACAGCGGTTTCCGTATGCAGGAATTGAGCAGCTTCGCGTAGTCAAAGTGCAAATAGCACGGTCCTTTCCCGGCCACCTGACCTTCGCCTGTACCTTGGGGCAGGCCTCACAGCGAACTTGTGGTTGCTCTCTTTTCCGGACGAAAAGGGGTGCTTGGCCATTCGTCCGCTCCTACAGGAGAATTCTCCTGGCGCCCGGAAGGATGATTCTGTTTGAGACGCGTGCCTATATCTTCTATAATCTAAAGTTTGTCTACTGACGTGGGAGACTCATTGGATGGCTGGAGCAGACAAAAGCAAACTCGGGTACCGTATCCTGCTGGGGGTCGTTGTATTAGTCTTGGGCGGCAGCATGCTGCTCTATCTTGTTCCTCAGTCACCGGTCAGTGGCGAGGTTTCCACGGACACGGTGGCAAAGATCGGCGATGAGTCAGTCAGCGTGCAAGACGTGCGCCAGCAACTCAACCAGATCGAGCAGCGGAATCCTAACATGAAGCCCCTCGAGGGGCTTTACGCCCAGCAGATACTGAAACAGTTGGTATTTCAAAAAGAGATCGAATACGAGGCCAAGCGGCTCGGAATCGGCGTGTCCGATCAGGAGCAAGCCGACCGCATTCGTCAATATGTTCCGACGGCTTACAATGGCGGCCAGTTTGTCGGCCGGGATCGCTATTCCGCCGAAGTCCAAGCGCGCTTTCAACTGACTGTGCCAGTATTCGAGGAGCTCATCCGACAGGGCTTACTTGAGGAGAAATTCCGTAAGCTGGTGACCGATGGGATCAGCGTTGGTCCCGCCGAGCTGCAAGAGGAGTTCCGCTACAAAAATGAAAAGGTGAAGCTGGACTACGCGCTTATCAAGCCGGAAGACCTGGAGGCGAAGATTTCCCCGGATGAAGCTGAAATCCGCTCCGCCTACGAAAAGAACAAGGCGAAATACCAAGAGCCCGAGCGGCGCGTCGCACGCTACGCGGTTGTAGACGTAAACCAGATCCGCCAGAGCCTGCAAGTCTCCGATGACGTGCTCAAGCAGCAATATATGACCAGCATTCAGCAGTACCAGGTGCCCAACCGGGTGCACGTCGAGCACATTCTCTTTATGACCGTCGGGAAAACGGATGCCGAAGTCGAGGAAATCAGGAAAAAGGCCGAGGACGTTCTAAAGCAGATCAAGAAGGGCGGGAAGTTCGAAGACCTGGCGAAGAAGTACTCGGAGGACCCCGGGTCGAAGGACAAGGGCGGTGACTTGAACTGGATTACGCAAGGCCAGACCGTCCCGGAATTCGAGAAGGCTGCTTTCAGCCTCAACGCAGGCCAGATTTCGGATCTTGTCAAGTCGCAGTATGGCTTCCATATCATCAAGGTCGTGGAGAAGGAAACCGCCCACACCAAGCCATTCGAGGAGGTCAAGGACTCCCTGCGTGCGAACTTCCTGCCCACCCAGGCTGACAAGCAAGCCAACGCCATCGCGGACCAATTGACCACGGCCATCCGGCAATCGCCAAGAATATCCCTGGACGATTTGGCGAAACAGTTTCACCTCACAATAGGAGAGACGCGTCCCGTTGCCGCATCCGACCCCTTGCTGGAGCTCGCCAATTCTCAGGAAGCCAAAGATGCCATCTTCCGCGCGAGGCAGGAAGAAACAAGCCTTCCGATTCGCACCGATCGTGGCTACGTTGTTCTCTCTGTAAAATCGATCCTGCCGGCGCACCAGGGATCGCTCGAAGAAGTTCGCGACCGGGTGATCACCGACCTGAAACGCGAGAAGTCTACGGACTTGGCCAAGAGTAAAGGTGATGAGCTGATCAAGCGCGTCAGGGCGGGCGAAAAATTCGATGGGGCAGGCCGCGCGCTCGGCTTGGAGCCGAAAACAAGCGATCTCATCGCGCGCGACGGTTCGATACCTAGCGCCGCTAGTGGCAAGCAACTCAGCGCAGCGTTTAGCCTGAAGGCTGGTGACGTGGCTGCTCCCTTGAGCCTGGGGCAAAACTGGCTAGTCTACAGGGTCGCCGAGAAAACGGAAGCAAATCCATCCGATTTCGACAAACAGAAGAAGCAGTTGACCGAAGAACTGCTGCAATCCAAGCGAAGCCTGGCGTTTGAGGCCTTCCAGAAGGCTTTGGACAATCGTTTGAAGCAAGAAGGCAAGCTCAAGCTCATGCCCGACAAACTGAAGAGCTTCGGGGCGTTTGGTTAGTCTAAATATAAGAAAATAAAGGATTTGCATGTTCACAATGACGCACTTGCGTTTCTTCGTGCGTATCGCTAGGCTATTGGTGCTTTCCTTGAAGCCGAATTGCAAGCCTTGCGCTGTTGTTTAGGTTTCTCGAAGTTGCCGCGAAGGCCCCCAGAATTCGGAGCAGAAGCAATTATGGCCACCCAGCGCCAGCAATCCAAAGATTGGTGATACTAACATGGCAGCACGCATTTCTTCTGTTCGTAACGACTATCGCTGCACCATCGACCGCAATCAATCTGGCAAATACTGTGTCCGCATTCAGGCTCGCTATCCTCGCCATGCCTGGACGCTGGGGGTCTTCTTTCTCGCTTCATCCTTCGACCGCGCGATGAAGCGGCTTGAAGACGCTCTGGATTTCCTCCAGCGGCAGGAAGAGAAGCTATGGTTCTGGGGTGTGGATCGCGCCGAGGATATGGGTTTTTCGGCTGAGTTTTTGAAAGAGGCGGGGTTGTTTCTGGACCGCCGCAACGAATTCCCGCGCAAGGCTACCAGCATTTCGTTGGCTCCGGAGCGCCAGGTGCCCGCCTTCGTTCTGGGGCCAATGCGACGAGGCCTGGCCGAGTCGGTCGAAATGTCTCGAAGTGCAGCAGCCGTCGGCGACTGATCCTAACTCACTTGTTTTGAGCCGTTTCCACGTTGTTACGCGTTTGCCAGCGCGGTTTCAATCCGACGCTCTGCTCGCCGGTGCAGGTGCTGGTTCGCGGATCAGCAGGAGAAATCTCGGAAAGGAAAAGCTTCCCGCCACGTCGTCAATCACGTTTACCTGGCAAAGGTACAGCCCCGGTTTCAGAGCCTGCAGCGGCAAATCCATCTGGAAAATAACCGCCTTGCGGTCCGGAGCTGTTACTTCGTTTGCAACCACTGGCTTTGATTCGTAAACCTTTGTAGCGCCTTGAAGGAACTCAATACTCGTGAAAACCCGGATGCTGTCCTTCGGCGGCTTGGCTGGGGGGGCATCCTTGGCAGCCCCATTTTGGCCATTCGTGGCTGCGGGCGCTGGATTCTTCCCTTTCGCTGCGTCGTACACTTCGTACTGCAAATAGAAGTGCTGGTCAGGCGCGAAAACGTGCGTAATGTTTGGCACCAGCTCCATCTGGTCCCGCACGAGCGGATTCGCTCCGCTTTTCTTGCCGGTGAAGGGAGCGCGAAGGCTGCTGAGCACGACCGAGCTCATCTTGAGCGGCGTCTTGCGGAGGTCGGGGATCTGCACGTCCGTCTCGAAAGAGCCCATCCTGCCGGTTTGATTCTCGCGGATGACAAACTTGAGGTGGTAGCTGCCTGGAGCGAGTACAAAGCCCGTGTTGTACTGTACGTTCTTGCGGCGGACTTCTTGGGCGCTATTCACAGCTAATTTGACGGTGTCGCGCAACTGCCCGACGGGGAACTTCCCCCCTTCCCGAACTTCCCCGATGATATCGATTGTCGCTTTGTCCTTCTCTTTTTCCGTGACGAATGGAATCTGGGAACCAAGCACCACCAAAGAAACCGCCAGGTAATAGTGGGAGTCATCGTGGCGGAAGAACGCCGTTCCCGCGTAGAGGGGCACGTCCACGCGAGGCAACTGCGCGGCTAGCTCGTCATCGAGCTGCTGCTCGCGATCCACGCGATTCAGGTGCTCGAAATCCCGTCCGGCGTAATAGCCCGAGCGAAAATCAAGCTTTAGGTCCGGCCGGTTGACCTGCACTTTTAGGCGCCGGAATCGTCCGTCTTTTAGAGGATTGTTGCTAGTAAAGCCCAGAACGTAATAGGCCGAACTGTCTTTCTGCACCTGGGAGAATACCGAACCGAAATCATTCGAATCGAAAAACGCTTTCCCGCCGGTATCCGACGAGAGCGTCGCAAGCGTTTCCTGTGACGCGGCGTTCCCATTGAGATCGTTCAATACGGCCGCGCCCGAATAGGCGGATTGCCCATGCAAGCTGGCCGACTGCGCTCCTCCTCCCGGGGGAAACGCCTGCAGGCCTCGGATGTCCATCGAATAGATGGATACGTTGGCCTTCACAGCCGCTGCGGTCGCGGCCCGCACGGCGGACTGGTTGTCGGCACCCGTCTGGGTTATCCCGTTGCTGAAGTAGATGAGGCTCTTTTTCTGCGGGAGCTTGCCCAGTGCCTGCATCAGCGACTGGAGAGCCAGCAGTTTGCGGTCCGCGCTGAACGTGTTGAAATCCGTGTCGTCCGCTGAAAAGGCTCCGCTCGTTTCTGCTGCGCCTTCCGCGCTTCCCGTGTTGCCGTTTTCAAACCCTTGGCCTTGGCCGGAGTTGTACGCGGTAAGGGCCGCCAGCAATTTGGCTTTGTCGTCCGTGAAGTCCAGGTCCACATGCATGTTCGTTGCGAGCGATACCAGGGCCATCAAGTCGGCTGGCAGCATCTTGGTGCTGACGAATTTCTTGGCCGCTTCGACCGACCGGTCAATCTGTTCCGGCTCCATCGCTGAAAAATCAAAAAAGAGCAAAATCAATCGCCGGTCGCGTGCGTCCAGCGATGGGGCAGCTTGCTTCCCGGCGCGCAGCACAGTTCCGCCTGCCACTCCCGATACGGTGGCTTCCGCTGCTCCGGCAGTTGCCATCTCGTCTACATTCTCGAAATCAAAAGTAGAAATCTCCTGCTTCTTCCCGTCCTCAAGGAGCGTGAAATCTGTCTTCTTCAGATCGCGAACGAGGTTTCCTCTCTTATCGTGTGCGACCACATTGACCAGGACAAGTTCGCTCGTCACCTGGATGCGTGATTCAGATTGCCCGGTCTGCTGGGCGGCCACCGGCGCCACCGTTTGCAGCAGCAGCCCTGCTGCGCTGAAGATCGAAAATGCTTTTCTGGGAAACTGCATATACATTTTCTTTCAGAAGCGGAACCGCGCCGTCATCGTCACGCGACGCATGCTGCCCGTCCCCGTAACCTCTCCGTAAGTAAACGAATTCACGACCGTGTTGATGGAAGTGAAATGCACGGTATTAAAAACATTGTTTGCCGAGATGCGCAGGTCCAGCGCGCGGGATTCTTTAACCTGAATTGTCTTGTTGAGCGACATGTTCATGGCCACTTGCCCTGGGCCCTCAATAGTATTTCGTCCGGCATCGCCAAAAGGGGAGCCATTAGGGTTGACGCACGTGGTGCTTGGCGCGCAAAATGCTGCCGTATTAAACCACTTGAGAGTCGTCGGGTCACTGATCGAAATCGCTTGCCCCGCAACGGCGTTTGCGCGAAGCGATCCGCTGACTCCGCGGCCGATGTCCAGCCCTCCGCCAAGAATCCGCGGCGTGAAATACAGCCCGGATCCAATCGTAAAGTCGCTGCTCCACTGCCATCCTCCCAGAATATGGTTCCAAGCACCTTTAGTTGCAAAACGCCGGTTTTCTCCGAGAGGCAGGTCGTAAGTCCAGTTTCCTGTGAATTTGTGCCGCTGGTCAAAGCTGGAGAGCCCGCGGTCAGCGGAAACGTTGAAAGGATCTTGCGTCACAACGCTTCCCCCGCCTCCGATCGACGAAGCATCGTCTATAGACTTCGAAAACACGTACTGTGCGCTCAATCCCAGCCCTTTAGTCATCCGCCTGCGTACGCGTACCGAGGCTGCATGCAAAATCGAATTTCCTTCCGACGATTCGTAAATGAATGGCTGGCCGCCTGGGACCACTAGGGCTCTTTCAATATCCAGGCGTGTTCCCTTCGCACCGTTATAGTCCGCGTACATCATCACGCTACCTGGCAATTCCCGCTGCAAGTCGAGATTCCAAATCTGCACATAGCCCAGCCGATAGTCCGGGTTGACGGCAAAGTTGTTGGTCACCGTGCTGCTCGAAACGGCGGGGAAGCCATTTGTGATGGTAAGACGACTCGCGCCAATGAGGCCGTTTACGTCCGTGGTATTCGTCGCTGTCGTCGCGAAAGGAGGTTGAAATGCGAAGTTCTGAATCATCGCGCCGTACTGTGCCAGGTTGTAGTTGATTCCGTAGCCTGCCCTCACCACGGTTTTCTTCTGCGGTTTCCATGCAAACCCGACGCGCGGTGCGAAATTGTTGCGATCTGGCCGCACCAGCGAATCCGGGAATCCAGCCTGGCCCGACAGCACGGGCGCAGCCGCCGTAAACCCCGGCGCCACGTCCAGATTTGCGATGTGATTCTGTGCTTCCGTATAAGGCCCGTTGTACTCGTAGCGCAGCCCCAGATTGAACGAGAGATTCGAACGGAACCTCCAATCGTCCTGCGCGAAGAAGTCAAACGCATTGGCACGGAAGTTATAAGAATTCGCGCCGGACTGCAGCGAGGTTTGCTGCGGAAAGCCTAGCAGGAAATCGGCAAAGTCGTACCCGGTGTCGGTTGCAGGTTGCGTGCTCCCGGTCGCGTACTGCGACGTCGCGAAGCCCGTAAAAACAAAACGGCCCTCGGCGTTTCTTGCGGAGTGAGAACTTTGCAGGATGTGCCGGTAATCTCCACCGAAACGCCAATTATGTTTTCCGCGATTCCAAGCTACGGTCTCCGAGATGGAGTAAGTCTGATCCAGTTCGCGCCTCGCGACCGGATCGTTTAGTCCCCCAAACGACGTGAAACTGATTCCCGGCAGTCCCCAGTCAAATGGATCGTTCGAAATCCCGGTTATCCCCGCGCCACCAGGGCCGGAAACGTCCAGGGCATTCGAATAGAGGTTGGTCGTGGAAACATGATTGTGGTTGTAGTTCACGCGGAAAGTGTTTGTGATGCGGCCCTTCCCGTAGGTCCATCCTGCGCTGGCGTTGAGCCCTTGCGTCCCGGTTCCTCCCGTGAGCGAGGGGAACGGATTCACGATGTTGCTCGAGCTGCGCGACCAGTTCAGCCCAAAATTGATGTTGTTCTGCGCGCGCCGCCGCCCTCCGCCACCTCCACCCCCGCCTGGGCCACCTATGACGAAGGGGCCAGAGCCTGGTCCGCCAGCCTGGCCAAAGTTGTGAATGAGCCGCAGCAGCACCGTATCCGAATTGCTCGCGGCCGACGTCACGTAATGGAAGTTCTGGCCAGAAGCCGTCGTCGCAATATTTGGCAAAGGGATGTATTGCAGCAGTGCCGTTGAGGCCGAACTTATCAAAGAAGGATCAATCGCGTTCGAAACACCATTGAATTGATACTGCTGTCCCGTCTTTGGATCGAAAATCTGGACCGGCTTGCCGTCGTTGTATGTCGCCGTGGAAAAATTCCCGTTGCGTTCGTCCTGCGTCGGCACAGTAGAGAACGCATCGTACGGATTGCTCCCGCGCGACCCGTTCCATCCGCCGAAAAAGAACCACTTGTTGCCTCCGTTGAAAATCTTTGGAATGTTTAGCGGCCCGCCAACGTTGACGCCGAAACGGGCCTGGTTGTAGTCCGCCTTAGGCGACTGGATGCCGGTCAGCGAATATGGTCGCGCGTCCAACCCCGCATTGTCGTTGGAGAAATACATCACCCCATGCGGCTGATTGATGTTGAAGCCCTTCGGCATTCCGCCAATCATGACCATTCCGCCGCCGGGCCCGCCAAAACCGCCGCCACCCCCGCCTCCAAAGCCACCGCCGCCTTCGCGTTGCATGCGATCGCGAAACTCCTGGATCCGTTCCTGCAGATCCTGCTCGGTCCCGCCGCCGAAGTCCTGCGTCCGTCCCTGCGCGCCGCTGATGCTTACCGACTCTGTTGGCCCCTCTGCTCCCGCTCCGTTCAAGGGAAGGCTTGAAAGATCGCTGTTGCTTTGGCCTCCCCCGCCGGAGCCGGAGTTTCCGCCGGCAAGCGCAGAGAGCGCGTTGTCCATCGCCAAGCTTTGAAATCCCCTGCCTGCGGCGGCAATGGCCGCAAGGTTGCCGTTCGATTGTTCCTGCTGCCGGGAAGCCAAAATCAGTTCGGCATCCACTTTCGCGGACGGGCTCTCCGGATTCAGCACTACTTCCTGCGTAAACGCGGCGAATGCCATGAATTCGACGCGCACCACGTATCTCCCGCGCGTCATGCCGGACAGCGCAAATTTGCCTTCGGAATTCGTCGCCACCGAATATTTCTTCCCCGTTAGAGTGTTCACGGCCGTAACGCTAACTCCTGGCAGCGGAGTCTTTCCGCTTCGCGCCGAACCACTAATTTCGTACGTTGGAGCGACGGCAGGAGTTGTCAGGGACGCTGGTGCGGGTGCGGGCGGTGTCGGCTCTTGGGCTTGGACGCTCGACCCAAGAACAATCACGACGAAATGCAGTATGAAGATGCCGCGAGCTATTGACTTCAAATCCCAGTCTCCCTGAGTGAACTATTGCTGAGGCGGATTGCTTTTCGGCGCGGTCGCGGGCTTGCCTGCGTCCGGCCCGTTCCCGGCAGGCCCAACTCCAGACATCTTGCGCATTTCTTCCATCTGCTTCCACTGCTGGGGAGAAAAGAGCATCAGGTTCTTCGGCACAAACACATTATTCTCCACCGCGCCGCGCACCATCACGTGATCGCCTGGCTGGATCTCTGCCATGGTAATGCTTTCACGCCCTTTGCGCAGCGAAGTATCCTCGTTCAACTCCAGCGTTTGCGTGACGTTGTCCGGCCGCAACACAGTGAGCTTTGGCGCGTCCACCGATTTCACTTCGCCCACAACGAAGTCTTTTCCGAGTTCAAACCCCGTGCCGCCGAATCCTCGGCTGCCTCCCGCACCGCCGCCGGAGCGCCCACCGATCAACTGCGCTGTCACGCTGTGATCCGCATTCTCCTCCCCGCGCACGAACACCATGTTGCCGACCTTGAAATCGGCCAGTTTCGAGCTTAGCTGGTCTTTGCGGTATTCCGTCTTGTCCGTAAGCTTTACCGTAGCCGTTGTCCCGTCTGGCCTGGTTAATTCCAATGATCCTTTGTTGATTGCCGTAATCTTTCCGAGCAGCGGCTGCCCCGGCCCGTCATTTGTTATTCGCCGCTGGCCGGCTGCCGGTACCGCCCCCTGCTCCTGACTGGGCGCGGCCGGCGCGGGCGTCTGCGCTCGGCCAGCCGTTGCCGCAAGTAAGAACATTAAACCTACCCGAAAGAGTTGTTTTCCTTGCATTGTCATGGCCGTCCCATTTCGCAGCCGTTCATCTCATCCTTACTAAAGACGTATGCCTAGCGCCAAAGTAACGCCACCCTTACTTCATTGCCAGAGCTAATTTGACCACTTCCTAATTTCCCCAAGAACGAGACTAAAGTTCCCGTTCGAAGTGCCTCAATCACTTATACTTGCGCTCGAATCAAGCCTCGGGAAGAATGGACCAGCCGTTTCGGGCGGAGGATACTTCAAAATGAAAACAACGAAGAGTTTGCGGATCGCTTTATTCGGCGCGTTGTTGCTGTTTGCGGGCAACGTCCTAGTACGGGCGCAAGCGACGCAGCAGACCGGAGATCAGAGCCAGGCCGACTCCAGCACCGTCAAAAAGGACAAAGACGCGAAAGCGGGTGCTGCAGCACCTGCGACCACAGGAACCTCAAAGGCAACAGCAGCACAGAAAGCTCCTCCAGCGAGCAGCGCAGGCATGGTCTGGGTCAACACGGAGTCTGGCGTCTATCACAAGCGCGGCACGCGCTGGTATGGAAGAACAAAAAAAGGCAAATACATGGCGGAAGCGGATGCCATTAAGGCTGGCTATCACGCAGCAAAGAAAGAATGAGAAGAATTTATCAAGTGCGCCAATGGCCCGGGAGATAGAGCGTCTCCGTCCGTGCGCCCAAACTTTATGACGATTATTTTTCACGCAGAATTACTTCGCCCTGGCCCACAAGTTGGTCGTTCAGCCACAGGCGATATTTATACGTGGCCGCTTTGCTTCCGGGGCGAGGCGGGCCGCTGAGCAGCCGCATGCCGGCCGGCGCCTGAAAAACGTTCGAGGAAAACGGGCAGCGGTTCACATCGAATTCGACGCGCAAATTGCCAGCATCGGAAATCCAGGATACCTGGTCGCCTTCATCGAGCACCACGACTTGCGGGACTAGTCCAACGAGCACGGGACGTTCAACCATTTTTCTTTTTGCCTCATTCTTGTTTTGAGGCTGCGCTCCTGATTTTATCGGTGCACAGGGACGATAACACACTCCCCGGAAAGAATTCTTTTGAGGCTCGTCACAACGCCTGGAAAGAGCGGGTCCTGGAAGTCTAAATTAAGATTTTCACAACCAACCTGTACTCCCGGGCATCTGTACAGTGGGAACCTGTACTTTACTGCGCTTGACCGCACTTCAACGCAACCGTACACTGAAATTGTAGGCTCGTGGCGCGAAGTTCCGGCTGGATCTCTTGCGTTGCGATAGATGCTTTGAAAAGCGTCCGTACCTGGACGCGGAGGATTTTGCCGGATGGCTTCTGCTTCTCGATTCTTGTCTATACCGCTCCCGAATGGCTCGCGGATTTCCCTACTTCTCTCTTTGCCTTTTGCGCTCATTCATGTCGCCGCGCTGCTGATTTTCTTTATTCCCTTTCACTGGTATTACCTGGTGACCTGTCTGGTCCTGCTGGTCGTACGCATGTTTTTCGTAACTGCCGGCTATCATCGCTACTTTTCGCATCGCTCGTTCAAGACGAGCCGCGTGTTTCAGTTCGTGATGGCGTTCATTGCCATGACCTCGTCGCAGAAGGGAGTGCTCTGGTGGGCGGCCCATCACCGTCACCATCACCGGCATTCGGACCAGGAACTGGATTTGCATTCGCCGACGCTCTTCGGGTTCTTCTGGTCGCACGTCGGCTGGATCATCTCCGACAAATACAATGACACGCGGCTGGAGTACATCGGCGATTTTGCCAAGTTCCCCGAGCTTCGCTGGCTGAACAGGTACCACATGGTGCCGCCTGTTACGCTCGGCGTGGCGCTGTGGCTTATCGGCGGATGGCATCTTTTTGTGTGGGGTTTCTGTCTGAGCACCGTTCTTTTGTGGCATGACACGTTTACCATCAACTCGCTCTCACACCTCTTCGGGTCGCGCCGCTACGAAACCACGGACACCAGCCGTAACAATTGGCTGCTGGCGCTGCTCACCCTCGGAGAAGGATGGCACAACAACCATCATCACTTTATGGCTTCGGCGCGCCAGGGCTTTTTCTGGTGGGAGATTGACATCACCTATTACACGCTCAAGGTCATGTCCTGGCTCGGCATTGTGTGGGACCTACGCAAAGTTCCCGCGCACCTACTTACCCAGCAAACCATCGCCGCCTAGGCGCTCGCTCATACGAGAATTGTGGGACAGGCATTCCTGCCTGTCCCATTTTTATTTCTGTTGAAGTGAAATGAATCCGCAGGGTGCGTGCCCCGTTTAGGGATTCTGTTGAATTTGATCTGTGTCCTTATAATGAGCGATATGCTCATCAAGCGCGACAAGCTGATGATGGACCTCCACAGCCTCGTTTCCACGGCGAAGGATCGGGTCGCCACTCTTCAAGACATCGCGGAGCTTCTTAGGAGCTCCGGCAGCTACCGCTGGGTCGGGCTTTATGACGTGGACTACACCGGGAGTAGTGACAAATATTGTCTGGAGCGGCCCCAGTGCGCCTGAGTATCCGATGTTTCCCATTACCAAGGGGCTGACCGGCGCCGCCATTTCCTCCGGGAAAACAGTGAATGCCAGGGACGTCGAGGCCGATCCACGGTATCTCACCGCCTTTGGCACGACTAGGTCGGAGATCATTGTTCCGATCTTCGACGGTACAAGCCAAAGCGTGGTTGGCACGATTGACATCGAAAGTGAAAAGCCAAACGCGTTCACCGATGACGTACAGACACTTCTCGAGGCCTGCTCCAGAGTATCCGCCCATTATGGCGCCGCTGATTTTGGTGTTTAGTCAACTCTGCTGGCCACACATGGCGTGGTTAACACTTGCACGTCGCTCGGCGTCTTGGCTGGACGTACGCGGAACTCCAATTTGCCAGGGAGACCAGCCATGCCACGAAAGCCACTCCTCTTAACGTTTTATGCGATACTTGGTTCTTGCTTTGCAATCATGTCACATACTTCGGGAAACGAAGCCCGCCCTGTCTCCTCCGGCCTTACCGCGCATGAATGGGGCACGTTTACATCTATCGCTGGCAAGGACGGCAACGCCGTCGAATGGTTGGCGCTCACTGGATCCACGGACCTGCCCAGTTTCGTGGAACACTTTCGCAATGCCGGCTTCAAACTCGGCCTGCGCGGCACCGTGCGGATGGAGACCCCTGTCCTTTACTTCTACGATTCGCGTGAAGAAACCGTCTCGGTCAAAGTTTCTTTCGCCAAGGGCGTAATCACCGAGTGGTATCCTCGCTCAACGCGCGTCGAGCCCACTGCGAATATATTTGACGGCACCCTCCTCCAGCCACACCCGGACGGAAGCATTTCGTGGAACTCCGTGACCGTTTCGCCAAACCGGAGAGAGAAATTTCCGAGCGAGAATTCGGACAACCACTATTACGCAGCCCGCATGACCTCCTCCACGCCCCTCCGCGTGCAGACGTCCGCGGGCGAGCAGCAGGAGAAATTTCTTTTTTATCGCGGCGTGTCCACTTTTTCGGTGCCGCTTTCGGCCGCGCTTACGCCTACAAGCAAATTACATGTCGAAAACCACGGCCAGGAAGAAATTCCCAATATCATTCTTTTCGAGCGCCGTGGAGAAAGAGTGGGTTACCGAATCGGTGGCGGGCTGCAAAAAGATGCGATCCTGGATCCAGCGGAACTCACGGCCACGATCGGCGATCTCGGCAGGGAACTGGAAGGCATGCTCGTTGCCCAGGGTCTTTACCAGGACGAAGCGCACGCCATGGTCGAAACGTGGCGCGGCTCCTGGTTCGAAGAAGGCAGCCGGCTGCTGTACATTGTGCCGCGAACATTTGTAGATGGTGTCTTGCCACTTTCGATCCATCCTGTTCCCGCGCAAACCGTACGCGTCTTTGTGGGATGCCTTGAAATCGTTACGCCCGCGACGGAAAGGGCCGTGGAGAGAGCATTGGCCACGCACGACAACGCGACACTGAAGATGTTCGGCCGGTTCCTCGAGCCCATTCTGGAAACCATGATCCAGAAGGAATCAAATCGGGCCAGGGTTCAACAGTTCAACCAAGCATTGAACGCTTACTACAGTGCAGAAACTGCTCGCAATACTCGCCGGGACTGAATCCTCAGACCTGATATGAAGGCATGCGGCAGAGATGACTTATAACAAGCCTAGTTCGCGGGCATGTTTGGCGCAGAGGAAGAGATTCAGGTACTGGTTCCGACCGGAATTCCAGTCCGTCCACCGATGCGCCCAGTCCGGCCTCCTAAAATCGCAAGTGTAATCGCCGAGAACTTCCACGGAGCCCAGCTTCCGCGATTGATTTCGCGCATAAAAAATGAACTCCGCGCGACACTCCATCGCAGGAGAAGTACCCATGGGCGCGGCGCTATCTTTTTGTTCCTGCCCTTTCATTTGATGGTTGGCCTTGAGATGTAATAAAGCAAAGTAAGAGCGAGAGAGAAGAGCACTGCCCCAGCTATGACACTGTCAGCCGCCGCAGCGCTCCTGCGTGCCATGGAGTTGTAGAGAATGAAGATTCCGAGCGAGATCAACGCCAGCATAAGAGCAATCGCGAACCCCCTGAATACCCGCATATTGGCAGCTTCCCTCCGCGTTTTATGCGACGGGCCTGGGTTGCACGCCGCACGAAGAGTCTGGGAGACGTCGATTAACTTAGTCTCGCGACGCCTCGAGCTTGACGCGCGCCTCCACTTCAGACTCAAAGGGACGTAGTCCCGGCTGGGTATAGGGCTTCTTCATGATTTCGCCACACGAACACCGCGGGTTGGAGCCTCCTCGCGCACGGCTTGAAGTAGTCACGAGGATCTCGCTTCCGCAAACCGGATTCTGACAACGCCATCGCTCTCCCTTTTGGATTTCCACGAGCGTCCGTCCTCCTGTGTGAATATTGACTGACATGGCTGAACGATGCCGCAGAGGTTCTCTTCTTGTGGAACAAAAAACGCTCTGGGCGACTGCAGGGCTAATGCGGATGCCCAAAGCGGTTCACCTTTTTGCCTTTCTGTACCCATGATTCAGTATTCGTTCGGGGCAAGGAGCGAATCACCGGAAATGATGACTTGATTGGGATCACAACCGCTAGGGCGTTCTCGGCAGAACTGCATTGGAAATCGCCCGGTTGCCACGACGTCGCCGGAGCGCTCCCGGAAGATGCTCTAAATAGCGTGACATTTGCAGCTGGCATGAGCCATGAAGCGACCGGTCATGGCGTCCAATGCGCCAGTTGCTCCATTTTCAGGCCAAAATGATGCTATTGCAGAACCTGGCGTGCGCAACCATGGGCGCCTCATGGAGCGCGCGGTGCCTTGGCATCGCGGTTTCATTGACATCGCGCTTTGAATCACCTTTCTGAAAATTCAGTTCTCCTTGGTTTTATTTCGATCCCTCGTTATTGATCTGCCCGCGAGATGCTTCGGCCCCAGTCTTGGTTGGGATGCCAACCAGATAACGGCCCACAGCACACCTTTCAAGTTTTTCTCATAGCCTCCCCACAGGCTACGAATGGGGCGGCACGATCCAAGCCACCATCGTTTTCTACTTTCTTCGAGGAGAGTCAAATGACCAAATCGAGAACTCTGGCAGCGTTTGCCATGTTCGTTTTATCCGCTGCTGTAGCAGTTTTTTCGGGGGCGATACCAGTTCCGTTCTTGAATGCAGGGAAGCATAGCCTGCCGGCAATACAATCCAATGGAGCGGTCACCTTGATCGCCGATGGTGGTGACCCGCAGCCACCGCCGACCCCGCTACCTTGGCTGGTGTAGTGTCCTAAAGGAATGACGCGCCGTGGGGAAGACGCTCTGCGCTCTTCCCCCTCGGTCGTGCTAGCATTTGCTCCCGAGGGCCTGCCCAGGCCCGCTCCGGAGGAAAATGCTCGGGCAAGCCATTTGGTGGGGCAGCATTACCTTGGAGACTCTGCTGTTAGTTCGAGGGCTCCAAGGCAGACTGCTCGCCCGATTTCCAGTTTTTTACGTCTACATTTTATTCGTCTGGTTGCAGTCTCTCCTGCGCTTTTTCATATATCATGCTCGCCCACAGCTCTATCTACCGGTTTATTGGATCACGGAGTATTCCGGCGTCTTAATCGG
>MNDE01000174.1 GCA_001914785.1 Acidobacteria bacterium 13_2_20CM_57_17
ATGGCAGCACGAACACATCTGCCCAGCGGAAAATTTCAGGCATCTGTGCACGAGGCACCGAGCCAACGAATGTCGCCACAGAAGCGAAAGGAGCCAGACGATCGTGATCTAACACCACTTCACCAACAAACCGGGCCTCTACTGTGGCAGATCCGAGCTTAGCGAGCGCTTCCAGAAGGTCCGGCACGCCTTTGCGGAGACCAACCTCGCCGACGAACAGGACACGCAATCGCGCACTTCTGTCGCCTTTGAGTTTTGCCGCCGGCCAAAAGCGATTCAAGTCGACGCCGTATGGTACAACACGGATCTTGGTTTGCGGCACTCCGCACGATTCCAGTCCCTCACGGACGAAGTCGGAGCCTGCCACGATGCGATGCGCCAGCGCCCACTCTTGTTCAGCACGATCGATGGCTAACTCATCGCTTCCCAGAACATCGAGACCACGTTGCCAGCCAGGCCATCGGCCGAGTTCTTCGCGCATTAACTTAAATTCCAACTTGGCGGGCAAGATCGTCTGTTCGAGAATGCACTGGCGCCCCTGTCCCCGGGCAGCCTGAAACAGTTCAAGTGATGCGTTGTTGAATCCCCAGACGATTGTCGCGTCACCCAATCCGGTCTGGAGGATCGCTCTGCTGAACCGTCGGGCAACCTCGCGATACACAGCTTCCATGCCAGTGCGTGTCTTGGTCCGCTTGCGCGCCCATACGTACCAAAGTCCAAGTGCGTCGAAGCTCGAAACTACGTTCGCCGGCAACTTTGCATCCTTGCGTCCCAGCCATCGCAGCAGTCCACGCGGTGCGACACCCTGTGGAACAGTGCGTAATATTGATTCAAGCCACGGCTTATTTCCAATGTAGCTATCGGTGAAGAAGCGCTCCAGTAACCCCGCCTCATGTAGAAGACGAGGCACCGCGTAATGCATGCGCGCGCCGACCATGGCGACACTTACTCGTGGCGGCTCTCCGCTGTTGGGAGCCACCAAATTTCCGATTGCACTGCTACAAATCGGCACAGTGTTCTGAATTTAGCTTTAGGGCGGGTCCAAAGAACAGCATCTCTCCGGCATTCAATATTCCTGTAGGTGCGGTCGCGATATTCCAGCATTTCAGCGCCTGCAGCCCACAAATACCAATGCGAAGGAGAGCCCTCCAAGCATGGCGTATGCTGCCAAAAATGCAATTGCTAGCCCCAATACACCGTGCGTTGGGACAAGCCACGATGTTATCTCAAGCAGCATCATGCCCCAGCACAGGTTGATCGCTAGTACCCACCACGCCCTGTTCATTCCGAGTAGCGCGCAAGATGCGATCTTGGTCAATGCGAGCAGAGGCGCAGCCGCCAAGAGCAAGACGAGTATTATCCAGCCGTCTCGGAACCCGGGTCCGTAGAGGCTCATAATCCACGGGCTCAGAAATGCGCCCACGACAGCAGAAGGCAGGGTTATGGTCAGCATCAAACCGCTAATCCAGAGGGTCACCGCGCGGAAGCGTTGTTTTCTCCCTGCCTCCCATTCCTGCACGAGCACCGGAATACTCACTGACATTAGAATCATCGGAATGAAGACTATGGGGCCGACCCACTGATAAGCGGCATTGTATAATCCGAGACCTGCAAACCCTTGCCCGGAGCGAGCCACTCTAGTCATTGCGAACCAAAGTACTGGCGCTGCCACCAAGTTAGCTATAAGACTGGGCAAGCTGTAACTCGTCAAAATGCGCCAGTCGGCGCCGCAACCACCGTACCGAACAGCAATCCCACGATTAGATAGTTCTTTCGTTAAGAGGCTGCGGCCAACGAGCCAAACGGTGGCGGCGCTTATTGCCAAGCCGAGCACGGCACCTTCCACACCCATAAGTCGAGCTAGCAAGACCATGGCCATGAACGACAAGATTCCATCGAGAATGTTCAGCTTGGCGAGAGCATCGAACTTTTCCAAGCCCGCGAGGACCCCACTCTGAATCCCTCGAAACGCCGTGATGGCCATAAACAGCGATCCCACCACCAAGGCCCTTTGTAGGTGCGGCGCATCGAATAGTGCTTCGGCGATGGGACCCGAGATCCATATGACCACGGCGGCCGCCAGAACCACCGTGCCAAAGGAAACGGATACCACGAGCGCAACAACACGACCGGCCCGAATCGGATCGGGGTCAGCGTACTTGGCCACAAAACGCGTCGCAGTCTCGCCTAGGCCAAGTCCGGCCATCAACCCGGCCATGCCGAGGGTCGACTGGATGAGACCAAATTCGCCGAACGACACCTGCCCCAAAACGCGGGCGACGAAGATCATTGCCACTAATGAGAGAATACGAGCCGACGCCGAACCAAACACGCTCCACAGCGAGCCTTTAGCGAGCCGCCTAGCGATCGAGGAAGAAGCGATGCGCTCGTACAGTGACGAGGGCAGGAGCTTTCTCCCAAGCTCAAGCACGATTGATTCCATTTAACGAAAAACCGGATTGCTTCGTAGCCGACTACTCGCTTTTACCGCTAGACTCCGCGTGATCCGATCTCCCCTTAAACGTCACGGAATCGATGACCGCAAATTTGGGGACTCTATGAAAACAATCATCTTAGCTTTGACTGCTGGAGTCACGCTTGCAGCAACGGCTTTCGGCGCCCAGCCGCCCGACGTGACGACTAGTGACTCAAATGGCAACACCGCGATGGGATCTTACGCCCTCTTAAGCCTAAGCGGTGGTCACGCGAACACAGGTGCCGGTTATGCGCCGCTCTATTCCACCACAACCGGCTACTACAACACCGCCTTTGGGTATAAGGCGCTTTATTCCAACACAACCGGCTTTGACAACATCGCAATCGGGGGTCTTACGCTTATTTCAAACACAACCGGCTTTGACAGCGTTGCCATCGGTGGCGCTACACTCTCTGCCAATACGACCGGCAACACCAACATTGCCATCGGCACTGATGCGCTCACTACCAACACGACGGGCAGTGTCAACATCGCGATAGGAGTTGATACGCTCGAGGTTAATACAACCGGCCAGAACAACATCGGCATTGGGGCTTCTGCCCTCATTGGGAACACAACAGGCTCCTCCAACATTGCCATCGGAATCCAGGCGCTGCATAGCAATACGACCGGCTTCAACAATCTCGCCGTAGGTGAACTGGCCCTTACTTCCAACACGACAGGCCACGGTAATGTGGCAATCGGTCTAACTGCGCTTGCTAATACGACGGGCGATAATAACGTCGGGGTCGGAGTTAACGTTCTCAATGCCAACACGACTGCGAGTAATAACACCGCCATAGGGTATGGCGCGCTTACGACCAACACGACAGGGTCTGCTAACACGGCCTCCGGAACCTATGCACTCGTTTCCAATATAACGGGCTATAACGATACCGCAGACGGAACTTATGCACTTTTTAAGAACACGACAGGCTATAGTAACGCCGCAATCGGTTATTTTGCCCTCGCGCACAACACGACCGGCGCCAACAACGTCGCCATCGGGGATAGCGCGCTCGTTGCCAATACCACCGGCAGCAACAACACAGTTTTAGGAGGACTAGCTGGCGGCAACCTAACAACTGGGAGTAACAACATCGATATTGGAAACCAAGGCGTGGCAGCTGAGGGCAATACAATACGAATTGGCAATAGGCAAACTGCGACCTACATTGCCGGCATTTTCGGCGCGCCGGTAACGGGCAGTCCGGTGTACGTTTCGTCCAACGGGCAGCTTGGCGTTGTGGTCTCTTCCGAGCGCTTCAAGACCGCCATCGCCCCGATGGGCTCTAACGCCGCTAAGCTGCAGCTTTTGCGACCGGTCACTTTCAGGTTAAAGAGCGATGGCACGGGTATGCGGCAGTATGGGTTGATCGCGGAGGAAGTGGCCAAGGTTTATCCGGAGCTAGTGATCAGGGATGAGAAAGGCCGGATCGACGGCGTGCGCTATGACGAGCTTACGCCGATACTGTTGAACGAAGTGCTGCGACAAGCCGGGGAAATCCGAGAACTGAAAGAGTTGTTACTTCAGATGCAAGCAGGACTCAAGGCGCAAACGAAGGAAGAGGTTGTTCTTAGACGCTGAAAATCACTATTTACGGTACGTGACATAGCTCCCGAACGGCCGCCTCTAATCGCGCGGAATTCTTCTTTGGCGTAAAATTGGCGTACAGCTCGCGGCTTCGAGCTCCATGCAAGGCAATCGTCTCGGGAGCGAAACAGAAGCGCATCATCGTTTCAGCTAACGATTGCGCATCTCCTGCTGGCACTTGGTATCCCGCGGTCCCGCTATCGATCAGATGATGGGCCGCTCCGCACATGTCCGAAGCGATCAGTGCCAACCCTATAGATGCTGCCTCGCCAAGTACCATTCCCCAGCCGTCAAACCTTGATGGGAGAACTAAGACGTGGTGAGTCGCTAGGATGTCGCCCACAGCTCCCTGGGGTACACTTCCCAGGAATAACGTCTGCGGTGCGATCCCAAGGGACTCTGCTGATCGCTGATATTTCCCGCCAGAAGTGTCGTGACCGACTAACGTAAGGCGCGAATTCGGATACTGCAAAACTACACGCGCGAACGCATCCAGAAGCACATCTGTCCCCTTGCGCGCGTTCAGAACGCCAAGAAAAAGGAAGCGTACGCCGGTGATCGCTGAGGGACGCTTCAAAGCTGAAACACTGCGAACCGGCGCTATGCTGTACGGGAGGAAGCGAATTCTGTCAGGCCGGATTCCCCACTTGAGGAAGTCTTGCCGAGCCATATCGCCGTTCGCGAGGGCGCCGCAGCCATACTTATTATTGAGGCTGGCATAAGCGCGCCGGACCAAGTTCCTCACGATCGTCCACTTCGAGGTCGGACTTGATGGTTCACTCCAATGCAACCATTTCAAACCGCGCTGTGAGCAATGCAACGCGAGCGCAAAAAGGAAAGGTCGACCGTACCCTGGCAATATATGAATGCGCTCGTCGTAATCCATGCACAATTTCATCGATGCAACCTTGGCAGGTACATATTGCTCCCCGGTTGGCAATTCAATGGGCGCAATCCAGCCGAGCCTGATCCGATTTTCGGGGATTGATAAATAATAGTGAACCACAAGATCGATGCCGTCAGAGCGCAGCGCGTTAAAAAACGCTGACTGGTAATGATTAGGCATGTTCGTCCAGATCAGTAGTTTCACCCGCAACCTCTTGACAATTCTTGAGCTAGAAAGATGACGCAACGCTGGTAGAGATGTACTTCGCGGCAGTGTCGGTGCCTCGAGTTGAGGAGATTACCGAGGCGTTGTTATCTGCACTGGGTTGTGTTGATAGGGAGTCGGCCAAGCTCGGCGCGCCAGCTTGTAGATTTGATCCGCAATGTAGAGAGGGAAAATGTCGCCGAAGGCCAAGTTGCTTGTTCGTCGTCAACCGGAATTATTCGGATTGTAATAGCGTTGACCGAAATCTATGTAATGCACTGTTAACGTAGCTGTGCTCGACCCACCCGTGAAATCGTTGCCAACAGCGGTTAATACCACGTCCAACGGAGACTTGTTATAGACCGGACCAGCATCGGTAAACCCGGCCACTAACGAAGCTTCAGGAGGGTTAGCTCTGGAACCGCTGACGTTAGGTTTGGTGCCCCAGCGGTCATCAGTTGTTCCGTCCCCTATTTTAATACTGGTGGGTCCGACGGGAATGGAATTTATGTGCAGCGACACGCCCAATAACAATCCTACAGGAATAGCATTCCTTACCGTGTAGGTAGTTCCTCTGGGAATTGTTCCAATCCCTATTGCTATGCTGTTCACATCCACGGTCGCGGATACGTTGCGCCTCCCCAATCTCACGGTTGGTGTCGCGATCTCGTGCAGCAGCGGATTGGGAACGGTCGAATAGGGAGGATAAATCAAATTCTGAACCGGGCACCAATCAATGTCGGTAAGTCCATATCCAGCACTCCCTCCCCCCGGTTCCCAATTGAATACAATCCTCTGATCCTGCCCACTCTTTCTATGATTAACTATGGCAATGGTGTTGGACCGCGCGCCTTTGACAATCAGGTGTCTTAAGGAAGATCCCGTGCCAAAATCGACTTGCGGTGGAATGACATAGAACGTGGGGTTAATTAGTCTAATGATCGCCGTCGTATTGGAAAGTGCCGTAATAAAATAGGGATTGGCGGGATTGAGGACGCCGTAATTTCTAGGGTTACGGTTCCCGTCAAAGCCGCCATTTTCTACTGTTAGGTCGCAATACCCAGTGATGATCGCAAACTCTGCGGCATTCTTCTCGCTAACGTATCCGTTGATATAGATTCTATTGGAGTCTGCGGTAGGGTCCTGGCCGATAATAAGAATTGCTCCACCCATTATATCGGCTTCGATGTTGTAGAAATCCAATCGCGAGGACTTAACGCTGAGAAAGCTATCGCACATAAAGGTCTTACAATTCCTAAACGCCCACCCCGTGGCCTGGATGTGCTGATTATTCCATCCAACGCCCACATTTTGTTGGCGAACCGACTCAAACAAATGAAAATCATTGTTGCCAGTGGTCTGGGTAATTGCCTGTGTGGTAAAGCCGTACTGGAACATGTAGCCGGCGCCTAAACGGTCGTAGCAATCACGATTACCAATGACCACATCCTCAAACGTACAGCGCTCCTGTATTGAGGTTTCATAATCGCTACTTAGGCAAATGGCAGACAACATTGCTTTCGTGCGCGCGGTTTGCATAGAGTTGGTCGTTATCCGCAGACCCCGCATCCGCAAATAGCGACATTGGTGTATAAACAAAGCATGAGTAGAATTTGAGTGCGGAGCGATCCAGACGTAACCGCTACCCAGTTCCGCGAAATTGGCCGTGCCAATAAATTCTACTCCCAGCAGGTTCTCAAAGTTAATTGTAGAAGTGATGCCATAGAATCCCTGCACGAGCACCTTTGTGGGCTTCGTGTTGGCAGTCGGAAGTGGAATAGCCAAGTGACAGGCATTTATCGCGGCTGTGCTGTCATGTGACACGTCAGATATACTTGTCATCGCAACAGCGCCGAACATCTCATAGGTCACGTAGCTGGTATCAGCACGTTGCCAGATGCCCCCTGTTGCGGCGAGTTGGAATCCATCGTCGATGGACGTTGAACCGCCCGCGAGCCATGTGAAAAGGCCCTGACCACCATCGCCTTGAGCGGTTCTCCCAAGCACCATGAGCGTGTCGCCGGTGGCCTTTCCCGCGAGCAGTCTCGCGTCCGCGTACGTAGCAGACAAGTAAAACTTCGGGGCCGTTGTTGCATGTGTGTTGCTACTGCCGCCAAGTGTCTTTGAGATGTAATAGCGAGAGTCGTCAAGCACTTCGTGAGGTCCTCGGAGAACCACGCCCCCTCCGGCACAGACGAAGTCCCTGCCGTCCAGCGCAGCCTGCAGTCCCTCAGCGTCATCATGCATACCATCGCCGTAAATGACGGGAATACGCCCGGCCTGCGCGCTTGTAAGTGCTATGGGAGTGGCCACAATCGTCGATCCAGAGAACGACATTTTAAAAAAACTTCTGCGGTTCATGTACCACCCTTCATTTCCTATCGGATATCAGGATAAAACACGCCAACCTTAAGCGCACTCAAACCTGTCTCTACGGCCTTGCTTTTCTCACCCTTATGGATCGGCGCGAATTATGCTGATACCTGCCGCTGCTTGAGTATAGCCGAGCGATCTTGTTTTGCTACGACATCGAGGTTAGATGAAGATGTTGATGTTGGAACGCGAGAGGTTTGATAGGAACTCGGGATGTGGAGCTGGAGGAGGCGTACTGCCGTAAAATACTGCGACAAATTGTGCCGCAATGCACTGGCGCGTTTCAGGGCGGCGTAAGATGAATTGTGACGAGTCGAGTGGCACGATCGGAGGCGCGGCGAAGGCCGAGCGCGATCTTTTTAACTTTGCCGCGACGAACACAATCACGTAGTCATGGATGCTGGAGCCCGTGGAAGCTTCGGTGGCCGCTTTCAATGTGCTGGCCTACACCGTGGTAGGAGGGCGAACTCAATGGGGGGAAACTCGTGAGAAGATAATAGGTGTCGCTTTCTGTCCACGCTTGTTAAATGCGATGATTATTGGTGTCGGGGAGTTCCAATTGCGAATTCTCGCTGGGGGAAGCCGTATACAAAACACCGCTAGTGCGTCCGTGATGCAGATCGCACTCGACGGTCTAAGGTCAGCACGACAAGTTTGAATCCCAGGAAGGTTAATGGGGTCTTTATTCATTTCGCTTGTCATCGATGCCCTGAGCTTGGGCGGATGTATATTGTCGCTGCGTCGGAGGCTCAGCTTCTTCCATCCTGCTTTCTATTACCTCTTCTTTCACCTCTACGTCATCACCATACCGGCCTGGCAGGTTTATCTCGGCGGTTCGGTGATGTACGAAGGCATGAGCGGCTATATGGCCATAAGGCCATACGAGTTTACGCGGGCGATTGCATATGCCGATCTGGCGTTGGCGATGTTCAGCGTCGGCACTCTGCTCGTGCCGCGTATCGCGTTTGCGTGGAAAGCCCGGCCGCGTCGAACGGGCTACGTACTCTCTGGCCGGCTTACCGTGTTACTGCTTGCCATTCTCCTGCCCTTCAGTCTCTACTTTTTCGCCGCTCGCCGTAGCGGTCTGGAGGCTGAATCGCTGCTGGTGGCATCCGGATATGGAACCACGTTCGCGCTTTGGCCCTTTGCCTGCCTGATCATGGGCCTGTTTCGCTTCGGATTTCGCTGGTTTCTCGTAGCCCCACTTGCAATCTTGCTCCCGATTGTGGGACTCCAGGGCTATCTCCGTTTTTCGTTTGTGCTGACGCTGCTATTCGTGGCCTCGGTATATCTGTACCGAACGGGCCGCAGGTGGCCGCCGGTGTGGGCTTGGCCGGTCGCCATCGCCATTGTGCTCCTGTTTCCTCAGATGAAATACATCGGCAAAGCAGTCCAGGAAGACGATCTATCTGGGGCGGCTCGGAGGGTGGAACAGGCGCTGTTTCTCGCGCCGCCCGATACAGAGCTGATTATTGAAAAGCAAATGCTCGACCCGTACGCCGGTGCGCTAACGCTCGCAGACGGGCTGGGGAAACGATATTTTGGCAGAACGTATCTGCCTCTCCTGACGTTTCCGATTCCGCGATTC
>MNDE01000098.1 GCA_001914785.1 Acidobacteria bacterium 13_2_20CM_57_17
TTCCGCCGACGCCAGCACGCTTGCGGAGCCTGTGCCGTTGTCCGTCGTTCCTTCCGAAAGATCCCACGAATCCAGGTGCGCTCCCACCACCAGCACCTGCTCCGGATTTTCGCGCCCGCGAATTTCTCCCACGACGTTTGCCGACTGCACCGGCCCGTTTGTAAACGCATTCTGCACGTTAAAGCGGACACGCACTCTTTTCCCGCTCTCGACGTAACGTTCGAGCTGTCCTTGATCTTCGGCCGTTAGCGACAGCACTGGGATGGCAAAATCAGCGTCGAACCCCAGAATTCCAGTGTGGGTAAGGTTCATTCCAGGGCCTTTGATCCGCCCTGCCCGCCGATCACCGCTATTGCTCCCGCTTTGCTGGCCGCCCTCAGGAAATCTCCGAAGATCGCGAATAAGACGTCCCCGCTTTTCTTAGGCTCACCCTTCATGACCACCAGCACGATCTTCTTGGAAAGCTGCGAAGTGTGTTTGACCTCTTCTTCGATATTGAAGAGATTCACGGCCACCACTTCGCCTTCCGCGCCTGCTGCCGGCGTCGAGCCCGTCCAGCCCAACGCATCCACATGCAAGGGCTTCCGAATCGGTTCGAGCAACTCCCCTTGCGCCGTTCCACGCGTCCACCCGCGCCAAAGCTGGTATTTTTCTTTGTGTACGTTTTCGAGGCCGATGGCTTTCATCTTCCCCGCGCCCCAATCCTGTGCTTTTCGTTCTGACGGCGTTCCCGTCACGCGCGCGCCAATGTCATCGCTCAGCTCGGTGAGATATTGGAACGCGTGCGAATCCATCATCCCTTCGCCCGCAATCTTCACCAGTGCCGGCTTCGTTCCATCCTCCTCCGGCCCTTTCGGCGCCGGCCGGTTGTCCGCCCGCGCCGTCCACGCCCCACCCAAACAAAATCCCGGCGCCACCACCCAGGCTAGCAAACGTCGCATTCGTTTTCTCCTTGCGCCCTTCACGCGGACAAACTCTATCACGCTCTCAGACGCGCCCGCCGCTATTCGGTTTCTTCAATTCTTCTCTGCGCTCCTCTGCGTACGGCGTCTACCCCGACCGGGTCTCGGCGTCTCTGCGTTATATTTTCTCTTGTCCTCTTGCCGATTCACGACCCTGAGTCTTGCGTTTGATGCGTGGGTACATCTCCGGCAACTCCCTTGTATCCCTCTCTTTACGCACTTTCCTCCGCACCCTACACTGCCACGGAGGCCATCTTGCGTCTTCATCTCACCTTTCGCTCGCTCTTGCACTCACTCGCAGTATCTTTTCTGCTTGCCTCTGTTATTCCTTCCGCCTCGCCAGCCCAGCAAGCTTCCCAAAAGCCATCCGAGAAACCCACCGCGAAGCCCTCGTCTCCCACTGAGAAATCAGAAAACCCCTATCAGATCGAGCTTCTCGAAACTCGTTACCGCTTCGAAGCCAACGGCGACAGCCGGAAGGAAGTCCACACTCGCGTCCATATCAACAATGAGCTCGGCGTCCGCCAATTCGCCCGCGTCAATTTCGATTACAACCGTTCCTTCCAATCCATCGAAATCCCTCTCGTCCATATCACCCATCCCGGCGGCGGCACGGCTGACATCCTCCCCAGCGCTATTACCGACAATCCCAATCCTGCCGTTGTCAACGCCCCCGCTTATCAGGATGTCCGCGTCAAATCCGTCCGCATCCTCGGCCTCGCTCCTGGCGACATTCTCGAATACCGCATCATCACCACTACCACTCACCACCCTCTCGCCCCCGACTTCTGGCTCGACCATTCCTTCGACCGTTCCGGCATCGTCTCCCACGAAATCTTCGAGTTGGATCTGCCGGCGTTGCCTCAATTGCAAATCCGCATTAATCCAAGCACTCCAGCCCACTCGCAGGAGAAGCCCAGTGATGGGAACTCCGCCCGCAGTATTTATCGCTGGGAACGAGCAACTGCAAATACAACTGAGGAACTTCCAGCCCCTGCCAAGGAATCCGGGGAAACCGCTCCCGATGTCGCCTTCTCGACAGCAGCATGGGAAACGCTTTCCGTTCGACTCGACGAGGCACTTTTGCCTGATGCAAAGCCACTGGAGAATGTCCGTACCTACCAAGAATCGGTAGAGGAGCTGTCTCGAAAACGCACGGTCACTCCAGAAATTGCCTCGAAAGCCCTTGAACTCACAAAAGCAGCCGCAACCAGCAGGGGCAGGCTGGAAGCCATCTACGATTTTGTCTCTCAGAAGATCCGCACCATTGATCTCCCGCTAGGAGCCACGGGGTTTAAGGCGAGACCAGCCAAAGAGGCACTAGCAACTGGCTATGCAACTCAAGAAGATAAGTTCGTTCTCTTCGCTGCGTTAGCCACCGCGGTTAAACTCAGCGCGGGCGCCGCTCTCACGGGCTACTGTGACGCGCGTGGAGTACCTCGCTCTACGGTATTCAAGCATTTGCTGATTTCTGGACGGGATGGCGACACCAGTTTCTGGCTTGATCCGAGCCTTGAAGTTGCTCCTTTTGGCATGATCTCTTCCCTGCCTCACAAATGCATATTTGTCTTGAATCGCAAATTCTTTGCCATGAATTCAACAGGGCACGAATGGCAGCCGTTCGAGAGAAGACTTCCATCTGCAGCCCACCAAAAAGTACAAGTTGACGCGGCACTCGCAAACGACGGCAATCTCAACGCCAAAGTTCACTACTCCATGCGTGGCGACAACGAACTGCTTCTCCGGCTCACCTTCCATAAGTCGCCAAAAGAAAAATGGAAGGATCTCGCCCAGCTCCTTTCCCTCTCCGACGGTTTCCGTGGCCAAGTGACCAGCGTCACCGCGGCCGATCCCTACGCGACAAAAGAACCTTTCACCGTGGAATACGAAATCACCCAGCCCAAATTCGTCGATTGGTCGAAGAAGCCCGTTCACATCCCCGCTCTGCTTCCCCAGCTAGGATTGCCCGATCTGCCCGCAAAGCCCGCCTCAGGCGCGGCCCTTTCGCCCATTGAGCTCGGCACGCCGCTCGAAGTCGAGACGCACATGACTCTACATCTCCCCACCGGCACGACCGTCGCCCCGCCAACCGGCACTTCCGTCGTGCGCGATTACGCCACGTTCGCTTCCCAATACTCCGCAAAGGGACAGACCGTCTCGGCTTCGCGCCATATCAACTTTCTACAACGGCAGGTTCCTGCCGACCGCGCCGCCGATTACTACGCCTTCCTCCGCGCGGTCCAGAACGACCAAGCCCAGGGCTTTACCCTCGACCGCGCTTCACTCACCGGGCCAGCGGCCAAGCCCACTGCTTCCTCAGTCGCCGCTCCCCCCCCAACCCCCAAACCTTGATCGCAGCGTCGGTCCCATTCGACGCCACCAAAGTCAAGCCTCTTGATTTTCAATCCGTTACAAGAAATTCCGACCCGCCGCAGCTTTTCCTTGACATTTTTTCCATGTGCTATACTTATTTCTGTAAATAACTCCGCAACGAATAAGCCAATCGTCCTGCAAAACCTCGCCTTTGATGAGAAATTCGTTTTCAGCTTGTGCTTATTTCTGTGTCAACATGACCACAAAAAAAGCAAGCTCTTTAGATTCAGCCGCTTAACAAGATGCCCATTTTGTAAGCCCTTTATTTTGACAGTCATGCGTGTAATGGGGGTGGGGTACCCCCTGCCCTGAAGATTTGGAGCCAGACGATCCTCACTTTGCATTGAGGGGAATGCGGAATTGACAGGAGCGGCCCTTCGATGTAACAAGAGTTGTTCGCCTTGCGAGCAGTTCGCCCTTTAGTCTGACGAATGCACGCGGCCATTCTCGGTCCATAAGAACACCTAGCCCCAGCTTGAATTCATGTTGAAATCGTAAACGGACGGCGTCCGAGGATCGGCTTCACGGGCGCTTGAATCCGTCGCCGTCAAACACGCCCTGCCCTCAAGGATTCCATTGATGCGTATCTCTTTATTCTTGCGCTCGACTGCGTTCGCCTGGGCGGCAATCATTGTAGGCTCCCTTTTGGGCGGCTGCTCGGGGACAACTTCCGGCGGATCGAATCCCACAGCACCTGTGATTGTCACGCAACCGGCGAGTCAGACCGTGTCCGTCGGCCAGACGGCGACTTTCACAGTAGCAGCGACCGGTACGCCCCCCTTGAGCTACCAGTGGCAGAAGGATGGGACAACCATTGGCGGTGCGACTTCTTCGTCGTACACCACGCCGGCTACGACAGCCGCAGACAACCGCGCACAATTTCGCGTTGTCGTCAGCAACTCGGCAGGGAGCGTGGCCAGCAGCGCCGCCACGCTCACCGTGAACTCAGGACCGCCACCGCAATTGCAAATCACTACGACGAGCTTGCCGAATGACCAGCTACAGACTGCGTACTCCGCCACCTTGCAGGCCACCGGAGGCACAACCCCCTATAGCTGGAGCATTAGCTCGGGTTCCCTTCCCACCGGGCTCACGCTCGCCGCCACTACCGGCGTGATTAGCGGCACGCCTACGGCCGCCGGAACTTTTCCGTTCACCGTCAAAGTGAGCGACAACGCAGGCAACTCCGCCTCGGCCCCTCTGACAATCATTATCACAGCCACGACCGCAGCAGCCCCGTTCGGCCATGTTGTGATCGTTGTGGAAGAAAACACCAACTACGCGAACGTCGTAGGCAGCAGCCAGGCGCCGTATTTGAACGGCCTCATGACGCAATACGGTTCGGCAACGCAGTATTACGCCAACACGCACCCATCCATCGGCAATTACATGATGCTGACCACCGGACAAGTGCTGACAAACGACGACAGCCAAACACCGCAGAGTTTTCCGGTTTCTGCGAACAACGTGGTGCGGGAGTTGCTAGCGGCGGGGAAGACATGGAAATCCTACGCCGAGGACTTGCCTTCCGTAGGTTACACCGGTGGCGACACGGGAAACTACGCCGTACGGCACAACCCGCTGGCCTATATAGCCGACGTACAGAACACCGCATCGCAGCAACAAAACCTCGTGCCCTTTACGCAATTCCCGTTAGACCTCGCCGCCGGGAGTTTGCCGGACTTTTCCTTCATCGTGCCCAACTTATGTGACGACGCGCACGATTGCAGTCTTAATGTCGCGGATACCTGGCTCAAGACCAACATCGATCCGCTGATCAAGAATTCCGCTTTTCAAAAGGACGGCCTCTTGATCGTCGTCTTCGACGAATCCGGGAACGACAACACGCATGGCGGCGGACGCGTCGTGGCAGCGCTGGTCAGCCCGGCGTTTTCCAAGGCTGGGTATTCGTCTACAACTCTCTACCAGCACCAAAGTGTGCTTCGACTGATCCTCGAAGGCTTGGGTGTGAAAACACTTCCAGCGTCGGCCTCTAGCGCGCCTGTCATGTGGGAGTTTTTTACGTTTGTTCCGCCGGCCTAGGAGTGGCCGCGTGAGGAAAAGGAAGTGGAAACGCGTGCGAGCAAACTTTAAGCTAGCAAGACGACGCTACCTAATCTCGAGAATTTCTTTCTCTTTCGCTGCCGACAGATCTTCGATCTTTTTGGTTTCCGCGTGCGCGATTTTTTCCAGTTCGTCCAGCGCCCGTTTCTGTTCGTCCTGGCTGATTTTCTTGTCCTTCTCCAGCTTGTCGATGGCTTCTTTAATGTCGCGCCGGATGTTGCGCACCGCGGTGCGGTGGTTCTCCAGCACCTTGTGCAGATGTTTTACGATTTCCTTGCGCCGCTCTTCTGTCGGCGCCGGCATCGGCACGCGCACGACCTTGCCGTCGTTTGTGGGATTCAGTCCCAGGTCCGAACTCCGGATGGCTTTGTCGATCAGCGGCACCGCGCTTGGGTCCCACGGTGAAATCACGAGCAACGTGGCCTCCGGCGCCATCACCGTGCCGAGTTGATTCACCGGCATGGGTGTGCCGTGATAATCCACGCGGATGGCGTCCAGTATGGAAGCATTGGCGCGCCCAGTACGCAGCGTGCCAAGCTCCTTACGAAAATCATCCACCGCTTTTTCCATCCGCGTCCTGCCCGCGGCCATGGCCTCTTTCACCGTGCCCATCGTCGTCATAACGTCCCTGTAGCTCACCCCTTCAGGGGTGAGGCTTTTCCGATCTTTGAACTTTAGACTTTCAACTGTCGATCGAAGATCCCGACCCTGTCGGGGCTGCGAACTTTCCTTACGCGGGCGTAACTTTCGAGCCCACTCGCTCTCCGAGCACCACGCGCTTGATATTTCCCGGACGGTTCATGTTGAACACCACGATGGGCATGCCGTTGTCCATGCACAGCGAAATCGCCGTCGAGTCCATCACTTTCAGGTTCTGATTTAGTACTTCGCGGTAGGAAATCGCGGCAAAGAATTTCGCGTCCGGAATTTGTTCCGGGTCGGCGTCGTAAACTCCGTCTACGCGCGTGGCTTTCAGGATCACGTCCGCCTTGATTTCCATCGCCCGCAGCGCCGCCGCCGTGTCCGTTGAAAAATAGGGATTCCCGGTCCCCGCCGCGAAAATCACCACGCGGTCTTTTTCCAGGTGCCGCATCGCGCGCCGCCGGATAAACGGCTCGGAAACTTCTTTCATCTCGATGGCGCTCAGCACGCGCGTGAACACGCCTTCTTTTTCGAGCGCGTCCTGCAGCGCCAGCGCGTTGATCACCGTGGCGAGCATGCCCATGTAGTCTCCGGTCGCGCGCTCGATCTCAAAACCTTTCTGCCTCGCGCCGCGGAAAATGTTTCCTCCGCCGACCATGATCGCCGTCTGCACGCCCAGCGCGTGCACGTCCTTCAGCTCGCGCGCGATGCCTTGAATCGTTTCCCCGTGGATGCCGAATCCTTGCGGTCCTTGGAACGA
Source organism: Acidobacteria bacterium 13_2_20CM_57_17 (assembly GCA_001914785.1). Taxonomy (GTDB): domain Bacteria; phylum Acidobacteriota; class Terriglobia; order Acidiferrales; family UBA7541; genus Acidiferrum. The sequence goes on from MNDE01000098.1 coordinate 6,802, forward strand.
TTCTCCGGAGAGCTTCAGCAGAATTCTTTTGTACGCCGGCTTGCTTTTTTTCACGCTCTTCTTTCCAGCTTTCTTCGCGGCTGCCATGAGTCTCCGATTCGAGCGGTCTAAAATCCCGTGAATTGTAACAAACTATGTTCGCGCCCGCACATTTTGGGGTGCGGGAGCAAGCTCGCGCTTTCCAAAAAAAGCGTCCCGGCGGTAACCGGGACGCTGAAGATTGATTCGAGTTGTGTTTGAACTATGCTTTCACCGGCACGGGTGCGCCTTCCGGCCCGGCGGCTTCGCCACTCACTTCGCCGACCTTGAAACGCACGAAGCGCCGGATCGAAATGTTTTCACCCAGTTTGGAGATCGCCTGCGCGATCATCTCGCCGATGGTCACGCTCTCGTCCTTGATGTAGTGCTGTTCGTAGAGGCAGTTTTCCTCGTAGAACTTTTCCATCTTGCCGTTCACGATTTTTTCGACGACCGCCTCCGGCTTGCCGGTCGCCAGCGCCTGCGCTTTGTAAATATCGCGCTCTTTTTCGAGCATCTCCGGCGTCACTTCTTCCCGCCGCACGTAGCGTGGATCCAGCGCCGCGATGTGCATCGCGATGTCGTGCGAAAGCTGCTGGAACGCATCCGTGCGCGCCACGAAATCAGATTCGCAATTCAGCTCTACAAGCACGCCGATTTTCCCCCCGGCGTGGATGTAGCTGCCCACGAGCCCTTCCGACGCTTCTCGCATGGCTTTTTTTGCGGCCGCGGCCTGTCCTTTCTTTCGCAGGATCGCGATGGCTTTCTCGATGTCGCCGCCCGCTTCCACAAGCGCGGCACGGCAATCCGCGAAACCGGCGTTGGTCCTCTCGCGCAATTCCTTTACGAGTTGTGCCGGGATTTGCACTGCTGGCTGTTGTGTACTCATCCTTTTTTCTCTTTGCTGATTGGCAATTTCTTGTGGTGCTACTAGTTACAAAACGGCCCGCACCGAATCGCTCGGCGCGGGCCTCACAAATTTCCTACCCGCGCAAATTGCTTTAGCGTTTTTCCTCGTCGTCAGGAGGAACAGTGGCTTCGGCAGGTTCCGCCGGGGCTTCCACAACGCCCTCGACGAAGTCGCCTTCTTGCTTCTCGTACTGTTCGTACGCGCTGGTATCGACGTACTCGACGCCGTCCACCAACGCCTGATCTTCCGCGGCTTTCTGATCCGCCACCTGCGACTGCTGGTAAGCGTTGTGGCCTTCGAGCACGGAATCCGCAATCTTCGTCGTAAACAGGCGAATGGCGCGCAACGCGTCATCGTTCCCGGGAATAATCCAGTCCACCACGTCCGGATCGCAATTCGTGTCCACCACGGAAACGACGGGCACGCCCATGCGCCGCGCTTCTTTTACGGCGATCTCTTCCGCGTTGGAATCGATCACGAACATGGCGTCCGGCAACTGCGTCATGTTCTCGATGCCCTCGAGGTTCTGATGCAGGTGCTTCATCTCGCGGTCCAGCCGGGCTTGTTCTTTCTTCGAAAGTTCTTTGATGCGCCCGTCTTCGGTCATGGCCTTCAGCAGCTTCAGCCGCTTGATGGATTTCTGCAGCGTCGCCCAATTCGTCAGCGTGCCGCCCAGCCAGCGGTGGTTCACGAAAAACGCGCCGCAGCGCTTGGCCTCTTCGGCGACCGCTTCCTGGGCCTGCCGCTTGGTGCCCACAAATAAAACCGTTCTGCCTTGTCCGGAAAGTTCGCCCACGAAGCGGCTTGCTTCGCGGAACATTTTGAGGGTTTTCTGGAGATCGATAATGTGGATGCCGTTGCGTTCGCCGAAAATGTACTCCTTCATTTTCGGGTTCCAGCGCCGCGTCTGGTGACCGAAGTGGACTCCGGCCTCCAGCAACTCTTTCATCGTAATTTCTACTGCCAAGTTACCTCCTAATAGGATAGCTGTTTGCGGTGGCGCCGCTTCATTTAACAAATCGTCGCCACAGAACAGCCTCTTGCCGGCTTCTTGCCGGCCGTGATCTCAGCGGGCTGACTTGCGTCAACCCGCTGGAGCTCGATTGGCCCCGATCAAATCGGGGCCACAAAAATTAGCGCTTCGTGAACTGGAAGCGCTTGCGCGCGCCTTTCTGCCCGTACTTCTTGCGTTCCTTCATCCGCGAGTCGCGCGTCAAAAATCCGTTCTTGCGCAGCGCCGCCCGCAGCTCTGGATTGAACCGCGAAATCGCTCGCGACAATCCCATGCGCACCGCCCCTGCCTGGCCGCCCACTCCGCCGCCATGCGCGGTCACCACCACGTCCACCTGGTCAGCGATATTCGTGAACTTCAGCGGCTCCGTCGCGTCATGCTTCCAGGCATGATTCGGAAAGTACTTTTCGACTTCCCGGCCGTTCACCGTAAACTTGCCGGCCCCTGGACGCACGAACACGCGCGCCACCGATTCCTTGCGCCGTCCCGTCCCGAGAAACCATGTCTGTGTGCCCGCTAGGGGCGTTCCCGTAGAACTCAACGTTCCTCCTCGCGATGGATGACTGCGCAGCAGTCATCTCGATACCAGTCCGTGCAGCGGCAAATATCCCTTCCGTTGCTTGCGGATCCATCTCAAACTTCACGCCTGCTTATTCCCCGCTAAGGCACCACTTAGAAGGAACAGCTACGTGCGGAAAAAAAACAATCTCGATTACAGCGAAATGGCTCGTGGCTTCTGCCCGGCGTGCCGCGCCAAACCGGCGGCGTCGCGGTAAATGCGCAACTTCTTTGCCCGCCGCGCGCGCAGCTTGTTCTTCGGCAGCATACCGAGAACGGCCTCGCGGATCATCCAGTCGGCTTTGGCCTCGCGCAACCGCTTCGCGGGCACTTCCTTCAGTCCGCCAGGATACCCGCTATGCGAAAAATAAACTTTTTGCTCGACCTTGTTTCCGGTCATGCGGACCTTGTCGGCGTTAATCACCACTACATGGTCGCCCGAATCCAGGTACGGCGTAAAACTCGGCTTATCCTTGCCGATCAGCATGCGCGCGACCTTGGTCGCCAGGCGTCCCAGCACCACGTTGGTCGCATCCACAACAAACCAGTTCGCGCCCGTTTTCAGCGCTTCGGCTTCTTCACCCTTGGCTACGTACGTCCTCATTGCGCTCAGTCACACCTTTCCCTCTAGAGACAAACTCTAATCTTAGAGTTACCCTCTCCTTTTGTCAACGAAAGTTCTCTTTGGAAGAACTTGCCGGGGAACCAAATATAACTAAGGATATTGGATTCTTACAAGCTAAGTCGTCCCCTCAGCCGGCAGCTTCAACCAGGCCAGAACAAAAATCAGCAGCGTGACGGCGAGAAACAAAATCGGGATAATGAAAAAATAACGAAGAGAAACGGCGGTCATCGCGGCCAGCCAGATGATATTCGCCAGCGCCGCTCGCTTTAGAAGCACAGGCCGTTCCCCCCACAGCAGTAGATCGAAAAAGCCAAAGCCCAGGGCCCCCAGCATAAAGGACACGCTAAAACCGCGCACCAGGTCATCCATGCTGCGCATAGATCCCATCAAGTTGAATCTGTAGCCGGACATCAGGCCCAGCAATTGTTTCTCCGTCTCGTTCGCCGGAACCTGCTCGCGAATCAGCGAGAGCGAGTGCACCAATCCCAGAATCAGCAACGCCACCGCGCCTGCTTTGAACAGGCGCCTTCCCCATTTGTCCGTCATGGCGTGAAGTTATACCACGAACGGCACGCTCTTTAGCCAGCGATAGCTTGTGAGACAGGAGTCCAAACCTGCATCGGAGTTGCTGTGCGGTTGGCCCACGCGTAATAGGGAATAAAGGTCAGCGAGACAGACCGCGACTTTCGAGGCTCGCTGGAATAGGGGAAATAGAGACGGCTCTGCTCCACGGATTCTCCATAAGCCGCGCCGGCATGGCGCAACAGGATAATTCCACCAAGCAGGTCGTTCCGAAATTCTTCCTGGAATTGCGCGCGCGATTTGGGGCCCAGGTTCAACGCTACCTTTCTCAGCGGCACGCCTTCCGGCTGATCGATTTGTTCCAGGCAATACACCAGCGGTCCGCGCTGCACCGCGACGCGGCCAGTGTTTTCGATAACTTCCGCGTTGGCTTCGAGAAGTTGCGGCTTCATATTGAATTGCACGCGGACGACGTCGCCAGCGGCCCATCGGCGTCGAATCGGAAGATACTGGCCGGGAGTTGCGCTTGCGATGGGCTTCCCGTTGACGCTCACTTGTGCCGTGTCCGTCCAGCCGGGGATTCGCAGGAAAAATGTGAACTCGACAGGCTCGGCGGGCGTGACGGTAATTTCGACGCCGCCATCCCACGGATAATTTGTCTTCTGACGAACCTTCAAGCCTACGCCGTTCTCGAGATGCCAGTCGAGTTGCGAGTTGTCATAGAAGTGGAGATAAACGCCCTCTCTGCTGGTGCTGTAGAAATATCCCGGCAGCGAAGCGAAAGTCCGTTCCAGGTTCGGCGGGCAGCACGTCGTGTCGTACCACTCGTTGCGAATCTTGTCGCCCCGGGAAGGGTCGAACGCCAGCGGATTGCGATAGCAATAGAGCATGCCATCAAGCGACATCCCGGAATTGATGCCATTATAGAGCGCGCGCTCCATCACGTCGGCGTATTGGGATTCGCCGGTCGCGGCGAGCATGCGCCAATTCCACATCATGTTGCCGATGGCCGCGCAACTTTCCCCGTAGGCCCGCGCATTGGGCAATTCATAGGGATCTCCGAAAGCCTCGCCGTCGCTGCGCGCGCCGACTCCGCCGGTGACGTACATTTGCGCTGAGACGAGGTCCTTCCATAAAACGTTGAGCGTCTTCCAATACGCGGCATCGCCGGTTTCGAGGTAGTAGTCCGTCGCGCCGCAGCAAGCGTACATGGCGCGCACGGCGTGACCTTCGAGATGCTTTCGCGAAGTGAAGGGAGTCCCGCAAAAATGGTAGACGTAATCCCAAGGCTTCACCTGAATGCGCGAGTCACCCGCAAGCAGATAACCAGCAAGATCAAGCTGCCGCTTGTCGCTAGTAATTCGATAGAGCTCGACCAGCGCCAATTCCATTTCCGGATGGCCGGAGAACAAAGGTTTCTTGTCCGCGCCCGGACCGAAATTAGGAAGCAGGAAGTCATTTACAAAACGGATGCCCGCGTCGAGCAGAGTGCGATCGCCGGTGGCGCGGTAGTAAGCGATAGCGCCTTGCAGGAAATGACCCATGTTGTAAAGTTCGTGGCCCCATTGCTGGGCTCTCGGCTCCATTCGCTGCGCAGCATGGTCGCCGACGTAATAGGTGTTCAAGTATCCGTCGGGCTGTTGCGCGGCAACGACGTCCTTCGTGATTTTGTCCACGGCTGCGCGAAGCTCGGGACGCTCGCCGGACTGCAGCGCGAAACCGGCGGCTTCGGTCCACTTGTAAACGTCGGAATCGGAGTACACCGGCCCGCGCTGCGCGGCAGAGCTCTTTCCGATGAGGCGGCGGAAATTATCCATGCGGCCGTTGGCTTCCAGCAATTTTTCCATCGAAGGAATACTCTTGTTGACGTTGACTTCGCGGCGCTGCGCCCAGAAACCATTTTCGATCGTGACCGCGTGCACCGGCACGTTTCTCAGTTTCGCGTACGGCGATTTTGCGAGGTTGAGAATGCCCTGGTCGCGCCAAGGCGGAGTCGTTGTCAACGCGACTTGCGAATGCGGAGCGAGTTCGCGCGTTCCCCTTTTCGGAGCTGCGAGAGCCGCAAAGAGTGCTCGTCCAGGCTGCCAGGAAGAAATCGTGGCGGCTGAAACCGCCGAGGATACGAATTGTCTCCGGGAAAAGCTTTGCTTCTTGCTCATGGTTTCTTTCCTCCTTGCCGCAGCCGAGCGCAGTCTCCCGAGGGCAAATCATAACGCAACAGGCGGCGGTCAAGTACCCAGTTGAGGACCGGAGGGGCGCCCCCGGGCAAAAAATACTTGTTCCCATAAGACCCCTATTTTGGTATATTACGTTCCTAAGCGGTGTCCCCCCGTGGTCGGTTTGCAATGCTACGAACTGATCTCGAGATTCCAGCCTTGACTGCGCTCTCGCTTGCCGCGAGGCGTTCTTCTTGTACGCGAAGCATGTGCTTCCCTGCGGTTCTGATAACTGCTTCCGCCATCTTTGGGGCCGCGCAGTGCTCCGCTCAGGATGTCGCCGAGGCAGCTCGCCACGAACGCACTCAAAAGCAAAGTAAGCAGAAAAAGTCGAAGCATGTCTACACCGAGCGGGATTTAAAGCGTGCGCGGATTCTGACGCCGGAAGATCGCGCTCAGGTGGAGGCAAAGAAAAACCAGACCGTTCCGTCGCCCGCGGAAAAATCGGGAGAGGCTGTCGACGCGCAATCGCTTCCGGCTGACGCTCCTCTCGGCGACGTCGCGCGGCGTTTCCGCAAACAGAAAGAATCGCAGAAACTTCAGCGCTCGGCGGAGTTCCATCTTCCATTCGCGGATGCTCCGGCGCTCGCTTCGCCAAAACCTCCGGTGATGCCACTGCGTCCACCGGTTTCCAATCCAGCTCCGCCAAAATTTGTTCCTTATCAGCCGCCCGTGAAGCGTTCGCCTTTCGAGCGGCCGAGAGTTTTTGTTGCGCCACCGAGCATCCCGCTCTCGCGTCCGCCCGCGGCTCGGATTGCTCCGCTGCGGCCGGCTGCTCCTTTTCCGGTCGCACCCGCGGCGCCGATTGTTCCTGTTGTGCCGAGCAGCACGGCAAAACTCAACGCGGTGATCGCAAAACCGGGCGACTCGCTCTGGAAGATTGCAGAACAAAATTTGGGCAAGGGAACGCGCTGGCAAGAACTGCTCTCCGTCAATCCCACGATCACCGACGCGAACCAGATCAAGGCAGGCTCGCAGATTTTCCTGCCTGCATCGGGCTCTTCAGCGCGGACTGCAACGAAGATCACTGTGAAAAAGGGCGACACGCTGACGTCTATCGCCCAGGCCCATTTTGGTCATGCCTCGAGCTGGTCCTGCATAGCTCAGGCGAATCCAGTCGTCCGCGACGCGAACTTGATCTTCGAAGGCCAAGTGCTCCTGGTTCCCGCCAACTGCAAGCCATAGAAATTCCGCAGCATGCAGCGGCTTGCCGTCCTCTAAACTCAATATAAACACCTTCGATATTCGGGAAGGCCTTCTGTTTTTGGAAGTCAGCCTGGTAATTCCCCAGCAAACACATTCGGGTAAACCTATAAGCCATTGATACGGCTTATTTTGAAGATGGCCGGAGATGCTCCTATTCTGGCACAGCGATTGCGCTATGATTAGCGACCGGGTCGAACAATCCAAGTGCGTTCCTGAATCAGGAGGAGCAAATTTATGGAAGTTGCAGCGGCGAAATCTGTGAGTTTCCGCAATTTATTCTTTCGTATGTTCCTTTTGTTCTTTTTTTTGACCGGCTTGGGAAGCGCGACGATGGCACAGGTAACTGCAAGCATCAAAGGCACGGTTACGGATGCGTCCGGCGCTTCCGTTGCGGGCGCGAAGGTAGTCGTCAAAAGCGCGGCTCGCGGTCTTGAACGAAACGCCGAATCGAATACCGCCGGTGAATACGAGGTTCCTGCTCTGCCACCGGGGAGTTACGATGTTGAGGTCCAGAAGGCGGGATTTGAAACTCAAATTGCCAAAGGGGTAGTGCTCCAGGTCAGCCAGAATACGCTTCAGAGTTTCAGCCTGAAGGTCGCCCAAACGAACACGGTTGTTACAGTGGAAAGCACACAGCCAGTTATAGATGCGACCACGATAACGGTTGGACAGGTCATCGATCAAAACGTTGTACAGGACATTCCCCTCAACGGTCGTCACTTCGTTGACTTGGCTCTGCTCGTCCCAGGGACAGTGACTCCACCTTCGAATGGGTTCCTAACCGCACCGCTACGCGGTCAAGGATCGTTTGCATTCAATTCTGCCGGAGGCCGCGAGGACGCCGTCAATTTTATGATCAACGGCATCAACTTGAGCGACATGGTCCAAAACCAGGTCACTTTTCAGCCCTCCATTAGCACCGTCTCTGAATTCAAAATCGACAACTCAACTTATAGCGCCGAGTACGGACGGAATTCAGGATCCATCGTAAACATCGCCACACGCTCCGGCACGGAAGAGCTTCACGGCGAAGCTTATGACTACGTCCGTAACAATTGGTTTGATGCCAGGAATTTCTTCAATCCGCAGTTTACGTCCACCGGTGCTCCGAATCCGCAGTCCGCTCTGAAGCGTAATCAGTTCGGTGGGGATTTTGGTGGCCCGATCAAGCACAGAAAGACTTACTTCTTCCTGAGCTATGAAGGCCTTCGCCATCGCCAAGGTCTCACGACGACCAGCCCCGTCTTGTCCGACGCTCAGCGCACACAGATTCAGAGTTCCGGCAGTCCTTCCGCCCAAGGTCTTCTGAGCCTTATCCCCCCGTCGAACGGGCTGATCGGGACAACCCCCGCTTTCTTCGGGTCAGCTACGGCGCCTGTCAACATCAATCAAGGCTCTGCCGATATCGGCCACAATCTTAGTGAGTCAGACCATCTGCACGGCTACTACATCTATCAGGCTGACCTTCGCCAAGAGCCCACAGCAGGGGCCAATATTCCGGGATTCGGCGACACCCGAGAGGGCCACCGCCAGGCTTTTACGCTCGGCGAGACTCACATCTTTTCTCCAGCCCTGGTGAACGAAGCGCGCCTAGGAGTTAATCGCATTCACATCACCTTCAGTCCAAACAATTTGACAGACCCGGCCAGCGTCAATCTTGGTGGCGTCCTGGGTTCCAACATGCAGTTCGTTCCGGTCATCCGGATTCAGGACTTGGGGCTAGTGTTTGGCGCGGAGCGCAATTTCCCACAAGGCCGCGGTGACCTTACAGCAGTTCTGGGAGACACGCTGAATTACATTCGCGGGCACCATTCCTTTAAATTCGGGGGCGAATTCCGCAATTTCCGCAACAACAACTTCAACAACGATCCCGGACAACTCTTTTTCAACACGACGACCAACTTCATCAACGGCAATGTGGACTCCGCGGCACGCACGATAGGAAATGTTGCCAGTCGTGTCACTGCAAACGCACTAGACTTCTTCACTCAGGACAGCTACAAGTTAAAACCCTTTCTGACCCTGGAGCTAGGACTTCGCTATTCGTGGAACAAGACACCCAGTGAAGCCAAGAGCCGCTTTGTCGTGTTCGACCCCGGTACGGTCTCACTCATTCAAGCGGGCGCCGGGCTCGACAATATTTACAACCAGAACTCCAAGAACTTCCAACCGCGCGCCGGCTTTGCCTGGGATGCCAGGCACAATGGCAAAACGATTGTGCGCGGCGGCTATGGCTATCAAGTGGATCAGCCCATCACCGGTATCATCACGGGCTTGGCTTCCAATCCGCCGTTTGCCCTCCCCATCAGCGTGACATTCCCACCAGGCGCTCCGGGACCTGTTTCGACGCTGGGGACAAACTTCAGCGGAACGCCAGCCAGCGTTTCGCCGCTGACGATTAATCCTGACTTCCGGAACGCGAACGTGCAGTCCTGGAATCTTAACGTCCAGCGTCAAGTAACCAACGATATGGGCATTATGATCGGGTATTTCGGCGCCAAAGGAACCCATTTGGAGATCGACCGCAATCTCAACCAGCCCACGGTTCTGGGCAGCTCGACTAGCAGACCGTTCCGGACGTTGCAGGGCAGCATCCTGCCGGGCACTGGACTCGGCCCAACGATCACGGAGCGAGACTCATCGAGCAATTCCATCTATCACGCCTTGTGGATCACGGCCAACAAACGTATCTCTCACGGCCTACAGTTCAACGCGTCCTATACTTTCTCTCACTCGATTGATGACAACTCACGAAACGCTGAGACCATTGTGATGCAGGATAGTACAAACGTTGCGGGTGAGCGCGGCAGTTCGGATTTTGACGTCCGCCATCGTTTTATTGTCAATACCATCTATGATCTGCCATTTAAAAGGAATCGCCTTGTGGGTGGTTGGCAGCTGGCCTCCATCATTACTGCTCAGAGTGGCAATCCATTCAATGTGGTTGTCGCCTCCGCGAGCATCAATGGGGTGAGCAGCACCGTGCGGCCGAACATCTCGGGTAAGATAAACGTTACCGGCGACCCTGCTAACTGGTTTGATCTTACCAGCGCAGCCGCGGCGCTTTCCCTCCCCGGAAACGCTTTCGGGAATCTTGGCCGCAACGCTTTCATAGGGCCTGGATTCACGGATGTCGACGCCTCCATCGTAAAAAACACCAAGCTGACGGAACGGCTGAATCTCCAATTCAGGGCTGACGGGTTCGACCTGTTCAACCATCCAAACTTTGCCCAACCTGGCCCCTTCAGTGGTTTCACTAGTTCAGTGGTATCGCTTCCGATAAACCCTGCGACGTCGACATTCGGGAAAATCACTGCAACTCGTTTCCCGGTTGCAGATTCCGGCTCTTCGCGGCAACTGCAACTGGCTCTCAAACTGCAGTTCTGACGCCACACGACTTAACTTCTGCAGAGGGCGGGCTTCGGCCCGCCCTCTTTCTTTTTCCTGTGGTTCACCGCCGTTGGCAACTCCGCAGTCCGGCCCAAATTACAGATTTCGGATACAATGGAAAGCAGTCTCAAACACTTTTCGTGAGGCCCAGGTGATTCACCGGAACGTCTTTCACAACGATGCGCTGCTGCCTATCGAGAAGGTGCGCCTTTCTCCCGGTCAGGCCGGGCTGATCTGCGGCTGGGGTATTTTCACGACGCTGCGCATCTCTCGCGGCGAGGCTTTCGCCTACGAGCGCCACTGGCGCCGCCTGGAAAAAGACGCCGGTATCACTCGCCTCCCCATGCCCTACTCTGCGGCTAAAGTGCGCGTCCATCTCCACGAAGTGATTCGGGCCAACAAAGTCACCGAAGGCTGCGCACGCATCTATCTGGTCTATAACACAGTCGGCTTCTGGCAGAGCGACGAAAAGCATCCGCAGGTGGACCTGATTATCTACACTGCCGGTCTCCCCGAACATCGCGAGGTTGTTCGCCTGGCCCTCCGTCAACACGGACGCCACGCGGCGTCTCCCATGTCCGGCGTAAAGAGCATTTCCTGGCTCAATAATGTTTGGGCCGTCGGTGAGGCTGTCAAAGAAGGATTCGACGAAGTCATCATGCTCAACGAGCGCGGCGAAGTGGCCGAATGCACCTCCGCGAACATCTTCGTCGTCAAGGGCGAAAAGGTTTTCACGCCCCCTCTAAATTCCGGATGCCTGGAAGGCGTCACGCGCGGCATCCTCATGGAAATCGCGCCGGAGGCTGGAGTTTCCGTCGTCGAACAGTCTCTTCGCCCCGAAGACCTCAATTCCGCCGACGAAGTTTTTATCTCGTCGACAAACCGCAATCTCATTAAAGTGTGCGAAATCGCGGGCAACGTAATCCCCACTCGCGGGCTCGTCTGCGACCGCCTCAACGAAATTTTCGACGCTTACGTCGCTGACTACGTCTCGCGCCGCCTCGCCTCTGCTGCGCGGTAATAGCAATGCGCACTAGCAACGATGATTCGGAGACTCCGGCTCTAGATGGCTAGCGAGACAAACTTGACAGCAATTCAGGCAGGCGCTCCAGCAGAGACTGGCGGGAAGACTGTCTTCAAGATTCTTGTGGCAATCAGTGTTTGCCACCTCTTGAATGATACGGTGCAATCGCTGATTCCGGCTATCTATCCGATTCTGCGCACCTCCTTCCATCTCAATCTTGGGCAAATCGGTTTGATCGCGCTTACTTCCCAGGTGACGGCTTCTCTCCTTCAACCACTTGTGGGCCTTTACACTGACCGCCGCCCGCAGCCTTATTCCCTGGCCGTCGGCATGGGGATTACTCTGATTGGTTTGCTGGCTTTCTCCATGGCTCCGAGTTTCGGCACTATTCTCGTAGCCGCGGCACTGGTCGGAATTGGCTCGGCGGTGTTTCACCCGGAGTCGTCGCGCGTCGCGCGCATGGCTTCGGGCGGGCAACATGGCATGGCCCAATCGCTTTTCCAGGTGGGCGGCAACGCCGGCACGGCTTTGGGTCCATCGCTCGCCGCCCTAGCTCTTCCCAAAGGACAAGCCAGCATTGCCTGGTATTCGCTGGTGGCTCTCCTGGGTATGGTATTGCTCGCGAACATCGGAACTTGGTTGAGCCAGCATCGGTCCTTTCAATTGAAATCATTCCCAAATGATTCCGCTCTTCCGGCATCCCTGGAGTCGGTTGGTCACCGGGCTTTTTCCAACAAGAAGGTCGCTTTCTGCCTAGCAATCCTGGTTGCTCTCATGTTTTCAAAATTCTTCTATCTGGCCAGCTTGATCAGCTACTACACCTTCTACCTTATGAACCGGTTCCATCTCTCCGTGCACGATGCCCAGCTCCATCTCTCTCTATTTCTTGGCGCCGTCGCTGCCGGGACGTTTATCGGTGGCCCGGTGGGCGATAAGGTCGGCCGCAAGTTTGTCATCTGGTGTTCCATTCTTGGTGTCCTTCCGTTCACATTGGTTTTGCCGTACGCCAACCTGCTCTGGACCACCATCCTCAGCGTGGTGATTGGGTTCATCCTGGCGTCAGCTTTTTCCGCGATTCTGGTTTACGCTCAGGAATTAGTCCCCGGCAGAGTGGGAGCGGTTTCCGGTCTTTTCTTCGGATTTGCTTTTGGCTTGGGCGGCGTCGGCGCGGCCCTGCTCGGCAAGCTGGCGGATTTGACCGACCTCAATTTCGTCTATCACGTGTGCTCGTTTCTCCCGGCCATCGGCATCCTCACAGCCTTTCTCCCCAACCTCGAGCCCGCAAGAACAAAGTCCTCCGCCGGCCAGCCATCGGCCGCCTAACAAGGGCAATCCGTCCGCGTCAGGCCACTCACCTGCCCCTCGCATGCTACAATTCCCCGCATTGGGACTCACCCATGCCCGACACCGTACCTCTTGCCGGTGAAGCCGTTCTCGAAGTCGTCTCTCCGGACGGCGCGCGCCGCTACGCCCGCATCACGCAAACGCCTTTTATGATCGGCCGCGGCGTGGAGACCGGCAACCATTTGCAACTTTCCGATCGCCGCATCTCCCGCAACTGCGCGGCCGTGGTCATCGAAGCCAATCGCTTCTATATCGAGGATCGCGGCCAGCGCCGCGGCCTCTTCATCAATGGAGAAAAAGTCGATAGCCGCGAGCTTCAGGATGGCGACTCCATCACGTTCGGTCTCGACGACTCGTACGAAATAATCTTCCGTTCCGCCAAGGGTACGGACAGTGATTCCCTTCCCCAACTGCTCACGCGGATGGAGCACATCACCAGCTCCGAACCATCCGGCGGCGGCCTAATTAAGCTCAAGCGTCTGCTCGAAGCCAGTGCCTTGCTGCATTCTCAGCTTCCCCTCGACGAAGCGTTGAGCCACATGCTGGATCACGCCGTCTCCGTGACCGATGCGGATCGCGGCCTGCTGCTCGAAAAGGACGCGACGGATGCGCTGAAAGTAAAACTCGCGCGGCGCAATGGCGCATTGCGCGTACCGCCGGAAAGCGTGACACCCAGCAAGACTGCCATCCAACTTGCGCTCAAACAGCAATCGCCGGTGATCACCGAAGACCTGGCGCAAGCTGACGTGGATCTACAGGCCGCCCAAAGCGTCGTCGCGCAACGTCTGCGAGCCGTTGTGGTGGTTCCTCTCTTCGCCATCGCGCGCGCGAACGCGCAGGAATCGATGGTCAACATCAAGCGCGGAGAACTTCTTGGCGTTCTATACCTGGATTCGCGCCGCCCTGCCGCTTTCTCCAAGCTCGACCGCCAGATCCTGGATGCCCTGGCCGCCGACGCTGCGAACATTCTGGACAATGCCCGCCTCGTGGAACGCGAGCGTGAACGCCAGCGCCTCGAGCAGGAGATCAACATCGCCCGCGACATTCAGCAGGCGCTTCTGCCCCGCGATTTCCGCGAATACCCGCACCTCTCCGTCACCGGATTCAATCTTCCCTGCCTGGCGGTCGGTGGAGATTATTTCGATGTTTTTCCGCTGAGCGACGGCCGCACCGCGTTTCTCATCGCGGATGTTTCCGGCAAGGGACTCGGCGCTGCGATTCTCACCACCATGCTTCAGGGCGCGCTCTCAGGAATGACTCTCGGCATTGACCCAGCGAGCGTCTTCAATCATGTCAACCGCTTCCTTTGC
>MNDE01000012.1 GCA_001914785.1 Acidobacteria bacterium 13_2_20CM_57_17
CAGTCTGGCGCAAAGTGTCCTCGCAGTAAATTTGAATCTCGCTCAAGCGACGCGTTCTTTGACCGCTCTCGACGAACGCTCGCGCCATTCGCTTGCTGAGGCCAGGCGCGTACTCGCTGAAATGTCCCGAGAAATTCGCACGCTTTCCTATCTGTTGCATCCGCCGCTACTGGATGAGCTGGGTCTGGTTTCCGCGGTGAAGGAGTATGCCGAGGGGTTTAGTGAGCGCAGCGGGATCAAGCTGGAGCTGGATGTACAGGCAGGATTTGGCCGCCTGCCACAGGAAGCGGAGACCGCGCTATTCCGCATCGTGCAGGAAAGCTTGGCAAACATTCAACGGCACTCCGGTGCACAAACGGCCAAGATTCAGTTGCGAGGCGATTCTGCAAGCGTCAACCTCGAGGTCAGTGATCGAGGCCGCGGGATGGACAAGAAAGCCATCGAACGCGGGAACGGCTCCGGAGCTCGTTTGGGTGTGGGAATTCTCGGCATGCGCGAACGAATGACGCAGCTTGGCGGAAAACTTGAGATAGAATCCAGCTCCTCGGGAACCATCGTACGGGTTTCCCTGCCTTTGAGATCCGAGGTTTCCAATGCCGGTTCGTATCCTCATAGCCGATGACCACCAGGTCGTACGGACCGGGCTCCGCGCCCTCCTCGAATCCAAGTCGGGCTGGCAAGTTTGTGCGGAAGCTGCCAATGGCCGCGAAGCTGTCGAGAAGGCTGGTCAGCTCAAGCCCGATGTGGCCGTGCTCGACATCGGCATGCCATTATTAAACGGAGTCGAAGCGACTCGCCAGATTCGCAAACTTTCTCCGCAAACAGAAGTCCTCATATTGACCATGCACGATTCCGAAGTGTTGGTCCAGGAAGTTCTGGAAGCCGGCGCTAATGGCTATATTTTGAAGGACGATGCGGATCGCAACCTGGTCGCCGCCGTCGACGCCCTTCGCCGTCACAAACCCTACCTGTCTTCACGCGTCTCGGAGGCCGCCTCAAGCGCAGTTAGCTCGGACCGCTCTTCGTTCGGTCGGTCTTCAAGAAGCCGCTTGACTCCGCGGGAGCGGGAAATACTGCAGCTTCTCGCTGAGGGCAAGAGCAACAAGGAAGTCGCCGACTTGCTGGGAATTAGTGTGAAGACAGCGGAGACCCACCGCGCCAACATAATGCTTAAGCTTGACTTTCACTCCATCACAGAATTAGTCCGCTATGCAGTTCGCAACAAGATCATTCAGAGCTGAAGCAACTTTGACTTCGCCTACGCGGAAACCTAACATGGAGTAAGTAGAACGAGGCGTCCAAAGTAAGCCACCCTATCGATGTGATGCTTGCTCCGGTTCCCGTCAATCCTCAATTCCACGTCCAAACGAGCAGGTCGTTTCATTTTGGCGTAAAATCCCCTAACCCGTTTGGTGGCACGGTGCATCTAAAATCTGACCTTGAGCGCGGGCACTCTCCTACCCGCGACAGGAGCCAATGTGAGTCAGCCGAAAAGCCAGATGGATCTTGACCTGCTAAGCATCAACACCATCCGAACTCTGGCGATTGATGCGGTGCAGCAGGCAAATTCCGGGCACCCGGGAGCGCCGATGGGCCTGGCGCCCGTGGTCTACGAACTTTGGCAAAAATTCTTGCGCTACGATCCCGCCGACCCCACCTGGCCGAACCGCGACCGCTTTGTTTTGTCGGCTGGCCATGCTTCGATGCTGCTCTATGCCACGCTGCATCTTGCTGGAGTGCGAGCCGTCAATGCCAAAGGCGAAGTGACGAAGGATGCCGCCGTGCCGATGGAGGAGATCAAGCGCTTCCGTCAGATTGACAGCAGCACTCCTGGACATCCCGAATCACACTTGACCACTGGTGTTGAGACCACAACCGGGCCGTTGGGCCAAGGAGCCGGCAACAGCGTCGGAATGGCGATTGCCAGCAAGTGGCTGAGTGAAAATTTCAATCGCCCGGGCTTCGATATTCTTAATTTCAACGTCTACGCAATTTGCGGCGATGGCGATTTGATGGAAGGCGTGGCGTGCGAAGCCGCTTCGCTCGCGGGCCATCTGAAACTGTCAAACCTTTGCTGGATTTATGATAACAACCGCGTGACGTTGGACGGTCCGGCCGAGTGGTCCTTTAGCGAAGACGTGATGACGCGTTTTGTGGGTTATGGGTGGAACGTCACGCGCGTACACGATGCAAATGACCTGCGCATGCTCGGCCGAGCGTATGAGGTCTTCTCGAAAACGATCGACCGCCCCACTCTCATCGTCGTGGACAGCCATATCGGTTATGGTTCGCCGCACAAACAGGATTCCTACGAAGCTCATGGCGAGCCGCTGGGTGAGGCGGAAGTCAAGCTGGTCAAGCAGAACTACGGCTGGCCGGAAGACGCGAAGTTTCTCGTGCCCGAAGGCGTTTACGATCAGTTCAAAAATGGCGTAGGGAAGCGCGGCGCGGAAGCGCGCGCGGCTTGGAAAGCGAAATTCGAGGAGTACAAGAAAGAGTTTCCGGCGCTTGCCGATCAGCTAAACCGCATGTGGAGCGGACAATTGCCCGATGGATGGGACAAGGATTTGCCAAGCTTCCCGGCCGATCTCAAAGGCATCGCAACACGCGAATCGTCCGGCAAGACCCTGAACACGCTCGCCAAGAATATTCCCTGGCTTATCGGCGGCTCGGCGGACCTGGCAAAATCTAACAAGACGAACTTGACTTTCGATGGCGCTGGAGACTTCTACCCGAATCAGTATCGCGGACGTAACATCCACTTCGGCGTGCGGGAACACGCCATGGGTGCGATCGTAAATGGCATGACACTGTCAAAGCTGCGCGCGTTTAGTGCGACGTTCTTCAATTTCAGCGATTATATGCGGCCCAGCATGCGGCTGGGCGCGCTGATGGAAATCCCCGCGATTTACATTTTCACTCATGATTCGATCGGCGTGGGCGAAGATGGACCCACGCACCAACCCATCGAGCAATTGGCGTCTTTGCGAGCGATGCCTAATATGCTGATCCTACGGCCGGGCGATGCCAATGAAGTCGTGGAAGCCTACAAGGTGATCCTGCAGCACACACACGGACCTTCCACATTGGTGCTGACGCGGCAAGCCATGCCGACGTTTGACCGCACGAAGTACGCCCCCGCGTCAGGCGTGGGGAAAGGCGCTTATGTTCTGGCGGACGTTGCGGGAGGAAAGCCGGACGTGATCTTGATGGCTAGCGGAAGCGAAGTTTCGCTCTGCGTGGACGCTTACGAGAAACTGAAGGCTGAAGGCATCAAAGCAAGAGTCGTAAGCATGCCATCGTGGGAATTGTTTGAGCGTCAGGATGCAGCCTATAAGGAGAGCGTCCTTCCGGCGAGTGTGGCCGCGCGCGTTGCGGTAGAGATGGCTTCCGTATTCGGATGGGAACGTTACACTGGCCCGAAGGGCAAAATCATTGGCATGCGGAGTTTCGGCGCGTCGGCTCCGTTGAAAGACCTGCTGAAGAAATTCGGGTTCAGCACAGATAATGTGATAGCGGCGGCAAAGGAAGTCCTTGGAAAGTGACCGGCGATGAGACTTGTCATTGGTTCGGATCACGCTGGATTTCAGTTGAAAGAGGCCACGGGTGATCTATTGCGGTCACTGGGGCACGAAGTGCTGGACGTAGGCGCCTTCAATGAAAACCCTTCGGACTATCCGGACTTCGCCGAAGCGGTGGGACGCGCCGTGCTGGACGGCAAGGCGGAGCGAGGCGTGCTGATTTGCGGCAGCGGTGTGGGGGCGAGCGTAGCCGCAAACAAGCTGCCCGGAATTCGCGCCGGAATGTGCCATGACACGTACTCGGCACACCAGGGCGTGGAGCACGATGACATCAACGTGCTGGTGCTGGGCTCTCGCGTGATAGGCGTGAAGTTAGCGGAAGATCTGGTGAAGGCGTTCCTGGGCGCGAAGTTTACGAACGAAGAGCGGCACGTGCGACGCCTGGGCAAAGTGAAAGCGCTGGAAGCAAAGTTTGCCGCGGGGAGGAAAGCGTAGAGACGGCCGTCGATTTCTGGCCCCGAGCAGACCGGCCGCGTCGGGGCGTACAATAGAGTTTAAGGTTTTTTGAGTTGCAAGGAGAATTAGCATGCCCACGACAACAACGATTCCAAACATTTCGGCCAGCGGAGCGACGAATCCGCTAAAGGGGCTGCTGGCGCACGGACAGTCGCCCTGGATGGATTACATCCGCAGAGATCTGCTGACCGGCGGCGGATTGAAGAAATACATTGATAACGACGGGCTGCGCGGAATGACCTCGAATCCCGCCATCTTCGAGAAAGCCATTACGGGCAGCAATCTTTACAACGACATTCTGACTTCACCGGAGGCGAAGAAGCTCGACGCCAATGGCATCTTTGAAAAAATCGCGATACGCGACGTCCAGGACGCGTGCGACATCTTCAAGCCGGTTTACGCGGAAACGAAGCGGCGCGACGGTTACGTCAGCCTGGAGGTCTCCCCGTTTCTCGGATTCGACACCAAGGCCTCTCTTGCGGAAGCTCACCGCCTATGGAAGGCCGTGGACCGCCCGAACGTTATGATCAAAATCCCCGGCACCCCCGAAGGCCTCCCGGCCATACGCCAGGCTCTCGAAGATGGCATCAACATCAATATCACACTGCTCTTCGCTCAGTCCGCATACGAACAGGTTGCCGAAGCGTTCCTTTCCGCTCTCGAAGCTCGCGCCGCTAAAGGTCAGGACATCAGCCATATCGCGAGTGTGGCTAGCTTTTTCGTCAGCCGCATTGACACGCTCGTCGACAGCAAACTCGATGAAAAACTGAAGAGCGCTACGGATAAGACGCAGAAGGCTCTATTCGAAAGCCTCCAGGGAAAAGTGGCAATTGCCAACGCTCGACTCACTTACAAGAAGTATCAGGAACTCTTCGGCGGCCCGCGTTGGAAAGCCCTGGCCGCCAAGGGCGCGCAGACGCAGCGTCTTCTGTGGGCCAGCACCAGCACTAAGAATCCGAAGTACCGCGACGTGATTTACGTGGAAGAGCTCATTGGCGCCGATACGGTGGACACTATCCCGCCCGCGACCTTTGACGCCTTCCGCGATCACGGAAGGCTTCGGCCCAGCCTCACCGAAAACGTGGAAGCCGCTGCCAAGACCATGGCCGATTTGGCAAAGGCAGGAATCTCCATGAAAGAAGTAACGGACAAGCTGATGGTTGACGGTGTCAAGCTGTTTTCGGATGCTTTCAAGACCCTGTTGGACGCTGTGAGCAAGACTGCAGGTGTTCCCGCGTGAGCCTAAACCGCCAGACCTACAAGTTACCCAGTTCGCTTGCAGGTGCGGTTGCCGCATGCATCGAAGACTGGAAAAGAAATAATAAAGTAGCGCGTCTCTGGCAGCGGGACGCCTCGCTCTGGACGGGGACGGACGAAAGCAAATGGCTCGGTTGGCTTACTATCGTCGACGAGCAGCTCGCGCATCTTGAAGTTCTGAAGAAGATTGCTGCGGACGTAAAGAAGGCGCGTTTCAAGCATGCGCTCCTTCTTGGCATGGGCGGCTCCAGCTTATGTCCGGAAGTGCTGCGCATGACCTTTGGGAAGATCAAGGGATTTCCCGAGCTGCACGTGCTGGACTCTACCGATCCCGCGCAAATCAAGGCTATCGAAGCAAAAATCGATCTCAAAAGCACGATTTGCATCGTCTCCAGTAAATCGGGGAGCACGCTGGAGTCGAATATTTACAAACAGTATTTCTTCGAGCGCATCAAGGCGAAGGTGGGTGAGAAGGAAGTCGGCAGCCACTTCATTGCAATTACCGATCCGGGCTCAAAGATGCAGCAGGTGGCGGAAACCGACAAATTTCGCAAGATTTTTTTTGGCGTGCCGAGCATCGGGGGACGCTACTCTGCCCTTTCTAATTTCGGCATGGTCCCCGCCGCTGTGATGGGTCTCGACGTCTTGAAATTTCTTAAAAACACCAAAGAGATGGTGCAGGCTTGCGGTGTTACTTCGGCCGCCGATGCGAATCCTGGTGTGCTTCTCGGGGCGATTCTCGGCACCGCTGCGAATCAAGGCCGGGACAAACTCACCATCATCACATCGCCGGGAATTTTTGACCTTGGAGCGTGGCTCGAGCAGTTGATCGCGGAATCCACCGGAAAAGCCGGCAAAGGCATCATTCCGGTGGATCGCGAGCGCCTTGCCAAGCCGGCCGCGTATGGCAACGATCGCGTCTTTGCTTACCTGCGGCTGGTATCAAAACCCAATAAGGCGCAGGATGCCGCGGTTGAGGCGCTTGAAAAAGTGGGTCATCCGGTCGTGCGTATCTCGCTGCCGAACATCTACAATCTCGGCCAGGAATTCTTTCGTTGGGAAATCGCCACTGCTGTCGCCGGCTCAATTATCGGAATCAACGCGTTTAATCAGCCCGACGTCGAAGCCAGCAAAATCGAAACGCGCAAGCTCACTACTCAGTACGAAGCTACCGGAAGCCTGCCTCCGGAAGTGCCGTTTTTCGAAGCAAGCGGCATCAAGCTCTATGCCGACGAGAAAAACGTGGCCGCTGTGCACGGCCCGAACCTTGCTCACGTTCTGAGGGCCCATATTTTGCGGCTCGGCGTTGGTGATTATTTTGCCGTCCTCGGCTACATAACGATGAATGACCAAAATGAAAAAGCGCTGCAGGGCATGCGGCATGCGGTACGCGATAAGAAAAAAGTTGCAACGGTACTCGGCTTCGGCCCACGATTCCTGCACTCCACGGGGCAGGCGTACAAAGGCGGGCCGAACAGCGGCGTCTTTCTGCAGATTACCTGCGATGATGCCAACGATCTCCCAGTGCCGGGGCAGAAATACACTTTTGGTATCGTCAAAGCAGCTCAGGCCAGGGGCGATTTTGCCGTTCTCTCCGAACGTGGCCGTCGCGCGTTGCGCGCACATCTCGGAAAGAATCTGAAGGCAGGACTGGCCACTCTAACGAAGGCCGTGCAAAAAGCAATCGCATAGAACTGCAATCAACTTTTCTACTTCATGGAAGTTGTGAGGAGCGCGGACGATGCAACTCGGGATGATCGGGCTGGGAAGAATGGGCGCCAATATGGTCCGGCGCCTGCAAAAAAACGGCCACAAATGCGTCGTCTATGACCGCAGCGCGGATTCCGTCAAGCAATTAGAAGGTGAAGGTGCGACCGGCTCGGCTTCGCTCGACGATTTTGTCAAGAAGCTCCAGAGACCCCGCGCGGTCTGGCTCATGGTTCCCGCGGCCGTGGTGGATGCCACGCTTCACGATCTGGTGGGCAAGCTCGAAAAAGACGACGTGGTCATTGATGGAGGTAATTCGTATTACATCGACGACATTCGCCGCGCGCAGGAACTCTCCGCCAAAGGCATTCACTATTGCGATGTGGGAACGAGCGGCGGCGTCTGGGGCCTTGAGCGCGGCTATTGCCAGATGATCGGCGGCGAAACCGACGTGGTAAAGCGCCTCGATCCGATTTTCAAAACGCTAGCGCCCGGCCGTGGCAACGTTCCGCGCACTCCCGGACGCGACAAAGTAGGTGGCACAGCCGAAGAGGGCTATCTTCACTGCGGCCCCTCCGGCGCCGGCCATTTCGTCAAGATGGTTCACAACGGCATCGAGTACGGTCTGATGGCGGCCTACGCGGAGGGCTTGAACATTCTCAAGCACGCCAACGCCGGCAAATCCCATCGCGACGCCGACGCAGAAACCACTCCCCTGCGCAATCCGGAGCACTATCAGTATGATTTCAACCTCGCAGATGTTACGGAAGTCTGGCGCCGCGGCAGCGTAGTCGCATCGTGGCTTCTCGACCTGACTGCTATTTCTCTTCTCGATCAGCCAACTCTCGAACGCTTTTCCGGCCGCGTCTCCGACTCCGGCGAAGGGCGCTGGACCATTCTCGCCGCCATCGAATCGACTGCTCCCGCCCCGGTGCTGACGGCGTCTTTGTTCCAAAGGTTCACGTCGCGCGGCGAGGATGAATTCGCAGCCAAAGTTCTGTCCGCGATGCGCTTTCAATTCGGCGGACACGTCGAGAAGAAATCGGGCCATTAAGAATTTCGGCGGCTGTCTGGCGCCCGGAGACAGGAATCTTCCCTATGAGCCTGAATCATGCGGACGTAAACCCCACGCCGTCCCCGTGCGTGATGATCATTTTCGGCGCCACTGGCGATCTCACCAAGCGCAAACTCATCCCCGCGCTCTGCAACTTGGCCCAGGACGATGTCCTGCCCAAACAGTTCGCCATCATTGGCTTCGCCGGCAACGACTTTGACACTGCCAGTTTTCGAAAGATGTTGGCTGAAGAAATCGCCAAATTCGCCTCCGCGCCGCTCGATCCGAAGCTCTGGGCCTGGATGGTCGAGCGCATTTACTACGTGAAAGGCGATTTTCTGGACGCGGAGGCTTACAAGCGTCTGGAACAGCAAATCAACGAGGCTGACAAGAAACATACCACTCTCGGCAATCGCTTTTTCTATCTCGCGGTCGCGCCCCGGTTTTTTTCCTCTATTGCGAAAATGCTGGCCCAGTGCTGTCTGTCAAAAGAGGAAAGTGGCCACTGGGCGCGTGTGATTATCGAAAAGCCCTTTGGGCACGATCTCGAATCCGCGAAGAAGCTCAATCAGGAATTGCAACAGGTCCTGACCGAAAAACAGATCTACCGCATCGACCATTATCTCGGCAAGGAAACCGTTCAGAACGTCATGGTCTTCCGCTTTTCCAACAACATCATCGAGCCCCTGTGGAATCGCAATTACGTCGACCACGTCCAGATCACCGCCGCGGAAACCGTCGGCGTCGAGCATCGTGGCAGCTTTTATGAAACGGCCGGTGCCCTCCGCGACATGGTGCCCAACCATCTTTTTCAACTCCTCACCATGACCGCCATGGAGCCGCCGATTTCCTTCGATGCCGACGAAGTCCGCAACAAACAGGCGGAGGTGCTCCACGCCATTCAACCGCTCGATCCGGAGGAAGTTCTCACGAACATGGTTCGCGGCCAGTATGGCCCGGGCATTATCGACGCCCAGCGCGTGGTGGGCTATCGCAGCGAACCTGACGTGACTCCTGATTCCAATACGGAAACGTTCGTCGCCTTGAAACTATTGATCGACAACTGGCGCTGGGCCGGCGTGCCCTTCTACCTTCGCACCGGCAAACGCCTCGCGAAGCGCATGACCGAGATCGTCATCCAGTTCCGCCGCACGCCTTTCGTTCTTTTTCGCAACACCACGGTGAAGAATCTCGAAACCAATCGCTTGGTCATTCACATTCAGCCCGATGAAGGCATCTCTCTGAGCTTCGGCGCAAAAGTTCCCGGCTCTGTAATGAAGCTTGGTCTCGTGAACATGGACTTCGACTACTGCACCTATTTCGGCGCCGAACACAGCACCGGCTACGAGCGTCTCCTGCGCGATTGCATGGCGGGCGATGCCACGCTCTTTCAACGCGCAGACATGGTCGAAGCCGGCTGGAGCGTGATTCAGCCCATCCTTGACGTGTGGCACGCTCTGCCCCCGCGTGAATTCCCCAATTACGCGGCCGGTTCCTGGGGACCCATCGAAGCCGAAGAATTGCTCGAAAAAGACGGCCGCTCATGGCGCCGGCCGGGCGAAGAGGAAGTCGACAAGCGTGGCCGCGCCGCCGTGGCGGACAGAGCCGGAATCATCACGTGAGAGCCGCGCGTTCGAATCGAGAACTGGGAATCGCTGCGGGGGCAGACGCTATCGCATGACCGACGATCGCGCAAACGCCGACGTGCGAATCCTGCAAGGCGCCGCAACAATCGCCAATCGTGCCGCAGAAGAATTCATCAAATCTGCGAACGCCGCGGCGAAGGCGAGTGGTTCTTTCAGCGTTTGCCTCGCTGGCGGCTCCACGCCAAAAGTTTTGTATGCACTGCTCGTCAGCGATCCACTCCGCGGGCAACTTCCTTGGGACAAAATGCAGTTGTTTTTCGGTGATGAGCGCCACGTGGAACCGACGCATCCCGATAGCAATTTTCGCATGGCGACGGAGACTCTGATCTCCAAAGCCCCGCTGAAGCCGGAACAAGTGCATCGCATCAAGGCTGAGAACCCAGACACCGAGCAAGCCGCCCGCGAGTACGAACAGGTCTTGCGTTCCCACTTCCATCTGGCCTCCAGCGATGCTCCCCGGTTTGACCTTATGCTTCTCGGCATGGGGAACGAGGGTCACACGCTTTCCCTCTTTCCTGGAACGAAAGCTTTGCGGGATAATGGTGAGCTAGTGGTGCGCAACTGGGTCGGCAAGCTTTTCGCCGAACGCGTTACGCTGACGGCGCATGCTGTGAACAATGCGGCACTGGTGATTTTCATGGTCGCCGGCGCGGATAAGGCGCTGGCGCTGAAAGCTGTGCTGGAAGGGCCGTACGAACCGGAGCAATTGCCGGCGCAATTGATCAATCCAAGGAACGGCAGGCTGCTGTGGCTGGTGGATGCGGCTGCCGGTGGAATTCTTTCAAGAGGCATTCGAGAATAGCTGTCCGCTGTGGCGGGCACGCGGGAAAACGAGGAAAAAGAAATGGCAACCACTGCAACCGCTGGAAAAATTGAGACCTATCTCGGCGCAAGAGCCGATTCCCTGCTGGGATTCAAATCGCCGAAAATCGCCAAGGAGCGCTTGCATCTTCCGGGCCCGGATTTTATCGATCGGGTTTACGCTGAGTCCGATCGCAACGTACGCGTGCTCACAAATCTCCAGCGCATGTTCGGGCACGGGCGTCTTAGCGGCACCGGCTATCTTTCAATTCTTCCCGTGGACCAGGGCATCGAGCACTCCGGCGGCGCCAGCTTCGCAAAAAACCCCGATTACTTCGACGGTGGCAACATCGTCAAGCTGGCCATTGAAGGCGGCTGTAACGCCGTCGCGTCCACTTTCGGCGTTCTCGGCTCCGTCGCGCGCAAGTACGCTCACAAAATCCCCTTCATCGTGAAAATGAATCACAATGAACTTCTCACCTACCCCAATCGCTTTGACCAGGTGCTCTTCGGCACCGTTCAGCAAGCCTACGACATGGGCGCTGCTGCCGTCGGCGCCACCATCTATTTCGGTTCCGACCAAAGCACGCGCCAGATCGTCGAGATCAGTCAGGCTTTCGCTCACGCCCATCAACTCGGCATCGCCACCGTTCTTTGGTGCTATCTGCGCAACAATGCCTTTAAGAAGGACAAGGACTATCACCTATCCGCCGACCTCACCGGCCAGGCCAACCATCTCGGCGTGACCATCGAGGCGGACATCATCAAGCAAAAGCTTCCGGAAAATAACGGCGGCTATCAGGCCCTCAACATGGGTGATTCCAGCTACGGAAAATTTGACAAGCGCATCTACACTGATCTCTCTAGCGATCACCCCATTGATTTGACACGCTATCAGGTCGCAAATTGCTACATGGGCCGCGCTGGTTTGATCAACAGCGGCGGTGCTTCCGGCACAAACGATTTCGAGGAAGCCGTAGCCACCGCCGTCATCAATAAGCGTGCTGGCGGCACTGGCCTCATTTCCGGCCGCAAAGCGTTCCAACGCCCCATGAAGGAAGGCGTCCAGCTCCTCAACGCCATTCAGGACGTCTACCTAAGTCCCGAAGTCACCGTGGCCTAGGGCCGGCGAGCAATCTAACGGGGATTCGCTGCGCGATTTGCCAGTTGGTGGCCAAGGCCCCTCATGGGCCATTGACGGACAATCGACACAGAGTATGGGGGGTCAAGCGCGGGTAAGTGTGGCGGCGCGCGCCGCTTCTAATAACTTTCTCGCGTTTTCCCGGATGTCGCCTTTGCCGAACACCGCGTTGCCGGCAACCAACAGTTCCGCCCCAGCTCGCACAACGTCGCTGACAGTATTGAGCGTCACGCCGCCGTCCACTTCAATGCGAAACGAGAGTCCAAGCGATTCGCGGACTTCCGCGAGCGTCTTGATCTTGTGAAGTGCTCCAGGAATAAATTTCTGCGCGCCGAATCCCGGATTCACGGACATGATCAGAACGTGGTGCACCATATCCAAAACTTCATCCACCATATGCACCGGCGTAGCGGGGTTCAGGACCACCGCTGGCTTGCAACCGTGCGACTCAATAAGCTGCAGCGTGCGATGAAGGTGCACGCAAGCTTCCTGGTGCACGGAGATCCAGCTCGCGCCCGCCTCCGCAAAAGCAGGTATGAATTCATTGGGGTTTTCGATCATCAGGTGACAATCGAGTGTCGCATTGGGAAGAGCCTTCCGTAGCGAGGCCACAACCAGCGGTCCAATCGTGAGATTCGGTACAAAGTGGCCGTCCATCACATCGCAATGGATCACGGTGCCGCCGCCGTCCAGCGCCGCTTTCGCTTCTTCGCCCAGCCTCGCGAAATTTGCGGAAAGAATCGAGGGTGCCAGTTCGATAGTCATGGACCGCGGGCTGCTCCTTCCCAATCTTGGAGAAAACAGATTATACGCGGAAGTTCTTCGTTACTCGTCAAAAAGTATGATTCGCGGGAGATTTCGGGCGTCACCACGGAATCGTGCAGCGCTTTGCGCTGCTCTCCCGCGCTAGCTCGAGCATGCCCATGACGTCCAATGCGTATTCGGGAGTCACGGCAGGCGCGGCTCGTCCCAGAATGGCGTCGCGGACGTTCGAATAATAATCACGGTAGTCGCAGGTGGCAGAAGGAATGCGCCGCTGTTCGAACGCATCTCCTTTGGGAATGGTGAGCACGCCCCAATTTTCTTCCGGCTCATATCCCCAGGGCTTGTCCGCCGGAATGTGGCCTCGGCGAAGATTCATTTCTTGAGGATCAAATGCTTGCTTCACGAAACTGCCTTGGGTGCCCAGCAAAACGAACCGCGGGCGCGGTGCTGCAGCCAGAATGCTAGATCGAAGAACCGCGCGCATGTTGTTTCGATAATGGAGCGTAATATCAAAGGCATCGTCGGCGACGGCGTTTTCGCGTTCGATTCGAATATCGGCAGTTACGGCTTCCGGCAAGCCGAAAAGAACCAAGGCGTGATCGATCAAATGCGGCGCAATGTCGAACAGGATTCCGCTGCCCGGGCTCGACGTCTCACGCCAGGCGCCAGGTTTGAGCTGCGGACGAAAACGATCATAAGTAGTTTCAAACCGGACAATACGCCCCAGCGTGCCAGCCTCTACAAGCTTGCGGATAGCTTGGAAATCACCATCGTAACGGCGGTTCTGATATACGGTGAGAAAACGGCCTGTTACCTTGACAACCTGCAGAAGTACTTTGGCTTCTTCCAGGGTTGTCGTGAACGGTTTATCGACAACCACATCGCGGCCCGCCTCAAGACATTGCCGGGCGAAGGGGTAATGCGTCTCGTTCGGAGTAGCAATCACAACGAGGCGAATCTCCGGTATCGAGAGCAATTCGTCGAGGCTTCGCACGGGTTGAACGTCGGGATATTTCTCCGCCGCTTCAGTTCCGCTGCGTTGCACAATGGCGGCAAGGTGCAAACCTGGCACTGCGCGAATCACCGGTGCATGAAACGAGCGCCCCGCAAGGCCGAATCCTACAAGCCCGACTTCAATCATGGGTATCCATCTTTCCAGAAAAGTGGACGCCAAAGAGTATCGAACTTTCAAATTTCAAGCAGAAGGATTTTCCAGAAACGCCAAGTTGCTTGAAAGGACGGCGTCCTTCAGAATGGCGGATCACCCATGGGCGAACAAAATCCAGCCATCACAGAGGCGCATGGACATCGCAATCTGCTCATCCTGCTCTTCGCAGGATTTGTTCTGAGTGGAATTGCAACCACGATCGTCGGCCCGATGCTGCCCATCTTTATTCGCAGATGGTCTCTCGATGACGGTCAAGCCGGTCTCTTTTCCTCGATTCAGTTTTTGGCCGCATTGGGGGGCACTCTGGCATCCAGCGCGATTGCCGCGTCGTGGGGGTATCGCCCGGCTTTGGTTATGGGTTATGCGCTCATGGGCGGAGGGCTTGCTTCCCTTAATGCAGACACACATGCTGTAGCTCTGACCGCAACCGCGGCTTTCGGTTTGGGCTATGGGTTAATCACTCCCGGAACAAATCTCTTTGTTGCGGAATTGGGTGGAGCCAAGAGTGCCTCCCTTTTGAACCAGCTCAATTTCGCGTGGGGCGCGGGAGCGATGATCTGTTCCCCATTGATTGCCCTTGCCCTAAAACGTAACGGCCTGGGTATCCTGCTGGCGGGAACGGCTGTCTTCGGTGGAGTTCTCGTCCTGGGCCTGTTGTTCGTTTCTTTCGGCGTGCAAAAGCACCGCGACGATGTAAATACGGCCGGCGTTGCGTCCGCCGCGATTGGACTTGGAGTTACCATCTCGCTGGCCGCCATGTTTTTCATTTATGTAGCGATGGAAAACGGCATCGGAATCTGGTCCGCGGAATATGCCAAGCGGCTGGCGAACGGCATCATCACAGGTATGACCACGCTGGCGCCAATGTTTTTCTATGCCGGCCTCACGTCCGGCCGCGCCGCCGCACCTCTGTTTCTACGCCACCTACACGAAAGAAAAATAGTGTTGGGCGCTCTGAGTCTGGCCGCAACAGCTACGGCATTGTTGATCGCATCCGGATCGCTGCCGATTGCTACCATAGCGGTCTTTCTGGCCGGATTGGGATGCGCCAGCGTCTATCCCATCTTCATTGCCTGGCTCTCGCGATGGTATGGGGCAGCCGCGAAAAAAATTGGAGGCATCCTCTTTGCGCTCGCTTCTCTCGGAGGATCGGCAGGCCCTGGCTTGATCGGCGCAGTCTCCAAATACTCAGGCAGCTTGCGCATAGGGTTGCTTGTGCCGCTGGCAGGCGCGATTATCTTGATTGGCCTCGTGTTGCTACTGCACCGGCGGACGGCGGCCTGAGGTATTCTTAGCCCGTGCAGAACGCCACATCCTCACAACGTTCCCCCACGAACGGGCTGCTCTTGGGGCTGGTGATCACGCTGGCCGCCGTGCTGGCCTACGCTTCCTACATCACTGTTCAGCTTGCCGGCCTGCGAAAGCTTCAGAGCGAAATGGTGGACCGCAACCGGAAGGACTCGTTGCAATTGCTGCGCGTCCAGAACGATCTCAATTCCATCGCGCTCGCCATGCGCGACATGCTGGACACCACCGAACGTTATCCGCTGACGGCATGGACCGCTCAATTCGAACGGATTCGCGAGGACTTGGACGCCGGCTTGAAACTCGAAGAAAGCCTCGCGGGAGCGAACCGCACGCCGGACCAACGGCGCTATCTCTCTCAATCAGTTGTGCAGTTCTGGGACGCCGTTAACCGCATGTTCGCGTTCGCACAAGAGAGCAAAGAGTCGGAAGCGCGTGAGCAAATTCGTTTGTCGCTGCAAGCTCGCCAGCAAGCTCTCAGCACGGCTGTTTCGCGTCTGCTCGTGGAAAACAACGCAGGCGAGGAGCAAGCCGCCGCGCGCATCGCTCAGATTTATGACGGCGTGCAGCGCCAGCTCTATATTTTCCTGGTGGCAACGCTCATCACCATCGTGCTGACGAGCTTGTATCTCATTCACAGCAATCGCCACATCTTTGCGCGACTCGCGGAGCTTTCCGAGCAGCGCAGCGACTTGGCGCAAAAACTGATTTCGACGCAGGAATCCACTCTTCGTCACATTTCCCGCGAACTCCACGACGAGTTCGGCCAGGTCCTGACCGCCATCGGTTCTATCCTGGGCCGCGCAGGAAAGCACGTCCCGGAAGGTTCGCCTCTGCGCGAAGATTTGAAAGAAGTGCAGGAGATCGCGCAATCGACACTAAATAATATCCGGACGCTCTCCCAGGCCCTTCACCCCGTGTTGCTCGAAGAAGTGGGTTTGGAAAGCACTCTCGACTGGTATATTCCCACGGCAGGTCGGCAAACTGGCCTCGCCCTTCATTACGAAAAGACCGGACAGCCGTTCCCCGTGGAGACGAGCGCCAGTGTGCATATCTATCGCGTGCTGCAGGAAGCGCTCAACAATGTGAGCCGGCATTCCGGCGCCAGCGATGCCTGGATATGGCTGAGATTCTCTCCGGATTCACTGGAGCTCGAAGTGGAAGATCACGGCAAGGGTTTCGTAGGTGAAAAATCGCAAAGCGGTATCGGCCTAGTCGCCATGCGTGAACGCGCCGAATTAATCGGTGGCACGCTGATGATCTCGCCGCATCCGCAAGGCGGTACCAAAGTCCGCCTCCAGATTCCCCGAGTCAAAGTGGACGCCAATGGCGCCTAAGATAACGGTTTTGCTCGCCGACGATCACGCGCTGGTCCGCCGCGGGTTTCGCCGCATGCTGGAAGACGACCCTGGAATTTCAGTTGTTGGAGAAGCCAGCGATGGCAAAGAAGCCGTCCGCCTGGCCTGCGAATTGCACCCCAGAGTTACCGTGATGGACTGTGCAATGCCGGAGCTAAGCGGCATCGAGGCAACTCGAAGAATTCTCGAAAAATTCCCCGAAGCCGGCATTCTGATGCTCAGCATGCACTCCGAGGAAACGCTGGTAAGCCAGGCGCTCGAGGCGGGCGCGCGCGGCTACGTGCTGAAAAACGCCATCGACCTCGACCTGGTCAGCGCGGTGAAGAGCATCGCGGCCGGCGTGACCGTGCTCGACCCGCAAGTTTCCCGCCCGGACGCGCTCAAAGGCGAGCGCGGCGGAGGATTGACTCCACGCGAACTGGAAATTCTGCGACACATCGTAGCCGGCAAGTCGAACAAGGAAATCGCCGCTGACCTAAATCTCAGCGTGAATACCGTCGCGGTTCACCGCGCCAATATCATGGACACGCTGGGAATTCACAAGACGGCTGAGCTGGTGGTCTACGCGATTCGGAACGGTCTGGTGAACTTGCCGTGAACCGGCGCGATTTTCTTTTCTCAACCTTCAGCGCAGGACTCACTACCGCAGCCGCCCCAGCCTGGGCATTTGCGAATTCAGCTTCTTCCCCTGGATTTCGTCTGACTGACGTTACCAACGCCGCCGGAATCCAGGTTCATCACAACAGCGGCGCCTATGGTGGCAAGTTGCTACCCGAAACTCTGGGCTCCGGCTGCGCGTTTCTCGACTACGACAGCGACGGCTGGCAAGACATTCTTCTGATCAATGGAATGGACTGGCCCGGTCACAAGCGCCAGCGTTCTACTCTTCGCCTCTACCGCAACAATCGCAACGGCACATTCACGGACGTAACGCGCGGCGCAGGACTCGACATCGAGCTTTACGGAATGGGCGTGGCCGTCGGCGATTACAACAACGACGGTTTCCCCGATATTTTCACCACCTGCGTCGGCCAGAGCCGTCTCTTCCGCAACACCGGCAAAGGGACTTTCGTGGACGCCACGCGTGCCAGCGGCCTCCTCGAACATCAAGGCTTCAGCACATCTGCCCTGTGGCTTGATTACGACCGCGACGGCCTGCTCGATCTTTTCGTCTGCAATTATGTTCGCTGGTCCCCCGAGCACGATGTCTTCTGCAGCCTCGACGGCACGCACAAATCCTATTGCACGCCCGAAGCGTATCGTGGCGACACCTGTTGGCTCTTCCATAATCGCGGCAACGGGACTTTTGAAGACGTCACCGCCACCAGCGGCATCTTTGACAGCAGCTCAAAATCTCTCGCCGTGGCAATGTTTGACTACGATCAAGACGGCTGGCCCGATCTACTCGTCGCCAATGACACGCAACCCAACAAGTTGTACCGCAATCTGCACAACGGCAAATTCAAGGATGTCGCCATCGAGGCTGGCCTGGCATTCAGCACCGAAGGAAAAGCCCGTGCGGGCATGGGCGTCGACACCGGAGACTTCGATGGTTCCAGTAGGCCCGGCATCGCCATCACCAATTTCGACAACGAAATGATCGGCCTGTATCGCGTCACGTCTCCGGGAGTTTTCGACGACATCTCTATTCCCTCCGGCGTCGGCGCGGCCTCCAGAAACACTCTCGGATTCGGCTGCATGTTCCTCGACGTCGATCTCGATGGCGCTCTCGACCTCGCCATCGCCAACGGCCACATTGACGAAACCGTCTGTAACATTCGCGGCAATGTCGGCTACGCGCAGCCGCCTCAGCTTTTTCTGAATTCAGGCGGCGGAAAATTCCGCGACGTTGCCGGCCAGGTTGGAGGCGGTTTCGAATCTCCAAAAGTTGGCCGCGGCCTCGCCTACGGCGATTTCGACCGCGACGGCGACCTCGACATCCTCTTGACAACTAACAACGGCCCGGCGTATTTGTATCGCAACGACCAAGAGGCGCACTCCCGCAGCATTCGATTTTATCTACAGGGCACAAAATCGAATCGCGATGCGATCGGCGCGTCCGTCCGCATTTTCCTCGACGAGCAAACTCAATCGCGGATCATCCGCGGCGGCTCCAGCTATCTTTCTCAATCGGAATTGCCGGTGACTTTCGGTCTCGGCTCGCGGGAAAAAATCGATCGTGTAGTGATCGACTGGCCCAGCGGCCGCACCGAGGAATATAAAGATTTGCGAGCTGGAAAGATGTATAACTGTATAGAAACAAAGGGGATAGATGCAAATCCAGCTTTCTAATCCTTTTATGGTATTGCCAGCTTCTGGGCAAATGCCTATAAGTGTTCCCACAAGTTGTATCGCCTCCAACCCTGCCAGTTTCTGGCTCGCTTCGGGGCACCCCAAACTGAATTGCGGCCGGATGTTCCTGACACATCTGGCCGCTTTATTGATAACCGCAAACCGCGCTCGCAGGTGGAGGTGATGCAAATCGAAGTTATAAAGCGGTGGTTATCGCGAATCTTCGTTGCGCTAACGCTCAGCGCCGTCTACCTGTACGGATATCCCTCGGCCACCATCTCTTACTTTGTCGTGGACTTGTTCCACGTCGCGCTCGGAATCGCCCTAACGCTTTTCCTTTTTATTTACGCTGTTCGATCGCTCCGCCACGAATCTTTTCTGGCCCGCCTGGGCTGGACGTCGCTGGCTGCGGGAGCGCTTCTCGGAATCGTGTTGATCAAAATCGGCACGCCCCTTCGGTTGAAGCCGTGGCTGTATGCGCACATTGCGCTATGCGTTTTCGGCTCCCTTTTCCTGGCAACTTCATGGCTCATCTCAACAGGATGGCTTGGCAACACTGTCTTCAAGCGTGGCCTGGGATTTGCAGCGCTGGCTCTCCTGACCGCGGCCATCGCTGCAGGCGCATGGTGGACGCGCGAAGTCACCTGGAAGAATGCCAATCGCATCTCCAATCCTCTGATGCCGCCGGAATCGATGGACCGTGAAGGCGACGGCCCTCAAGGAAAATTCTTCCCCAGTTCCGCGCAAACTAAACATGGTGGCAACATTCCCTCCAAGTACTTCATGAAATCCGACGCTTGCCAGCGCTGCCATGCGGACATCTACAAGCAGTGGGACAGCTCGATGCACCATTTCTCTTCCTTCAACAATCAGTGGTACCGCAAGAGCATCGAGTACATGCAGGATGTCGCCGGCGTTCGTTCCTCCAAGTGGTGCGCCGGCTGCCACGATCCCGCGCTGCTTTACAGTGGCCTCTTCGATACGCCCATCAAGCAGATCGTTGACCGCCCGGAAGCGCGCTCTGGCCTCGGCTGCCTGATGTGCCACAGCATCGTGGAAGTGAAGAGCACCATGGGCCAGGGCGATTTCTTCCTGGAATATCCGAAGCTCCACGAACTCGCCGCCAGCGAAAATCCTTTCGTCCGCAAGCTGCACGATTTCGTCGTTCGCCTCAATCCGGAGCCGCATCGCCGCACTTTCTTGAAGCCGTTCATGCGAGCGGATACTGCGGAGTTCTGTTCTTCCTGCCACAAAGTCCACCTCGATGTCCCCGTGAATCGCTACCGCTGGATTCGCGGCTTCAATGAATATGACAACTGGCAAGCCAGCGGCGTTTCTGGCCAGGGCGCGCGCGCCTTCTACTATCCCAAGTCACCGATGAACTGCGCCGATTGCCACATGCCAGCGGTTCCTTCTCTCGATGACGGCAACATCTACGGGCTGGTCCACTCTCATCGCTTCCCGGGCGCGAATACCGCCGTGCCCACAGCCAACCAGGATCAGGCGCAATACGAATTCGCCAAGAAATTCCTGCAGGACAAGCAACTCACCGTGGATATTTTTGCGATTTCTCCGGCAGGCAAAGAAACCGTCCCGGCCCACAGCGAATTTGGAAAGCAGGAGCTTTCGACCACCTTTGCCGTTGGCGAAGAGTCCGATACTTCCCTCCCCAAGGGCCCCGCCGGCGAAATCCGCCCTATTACAGCTCCCATCGATCGCACCAACGCAGCTGTACGCCGCGGCGATGACGCTCGCGTCGATGTAGTCGTGCGCACGCGCAAAGTCGGCCACTTCTTCCCCGGCGGCACGGTGGACGCCTTCGATGTCTGGCTCGAACTGCAAGCCACTGACGATAAAGGGCAGACTATTTTCTGGAGCGGCAAAGTTGAGGACAACGGCAAAGGCCCCGTCGAGCCTGGCGCGCACTTCTATCGTTCGTTGCAGATCGATGGCCACGGCAATCCCATCAACAAGCGAAACGCCTGGGCCACTCGCTCCGTGGTTTACGTCCATCTGATCCCGCCGGGGGCCGCGGACGCTGCACACTATCGCCTCCACATTCCGGACAATGCCGGCGACAAGATTACGCTTCACGCCAAACTCAACTATCGCAAGTTCAGTTGGTTCAATACGCATTTCTCGTTCGCGGGCGTCGAAGCCGATAAAACCGCGCCAAGCAATCCTGGCGCAGCGTCCGCCACGACCACGCCGGACTACGACGACCGCAAATGGGCGTTCAACGGCGACACTTCGCAGGTCTCCGGCAACCTCAAGACAATTCCCGACCTTCCCATCATCATCATTGCCGAGGACACCAGGACTCTGCGCGTTCTCCCCCGAACCGCTCCCCCGCCCCCGCCAAAGATTGTCACGACCAAGGAAGACTGGACGCGCTGGAACGATTACGGCATCGGCTTGTTCTTGCAGGGCGATTTGAAAGCCGCCGCTGCGGCCTTCGAGAAAATCACGGAAGCCGATCCGCAAAATCCCGACGGTTGGACCAACATTGGCCGTGCCCTCCTTCAGGAAGGAGACACTGTCGGCGCGCGCAAGGTCCTGGAGAAATCTCTCGCCATCAGCCCGCAATTGGCGCGCACCAACTACTTCTACGCCCGCGCTCTCAAAGAAGAAGGCGAGTACGACGGTGCGATCACTCATTTGCGTACCGTGCTTGCGCAATTCCCACGTGACCGTGTCGTGCGCAACGAGCTTGGCCGTGTCCTCTTTCTTCAGAAGCGCTACGCCGACGCCGTCAAAGAATTCGAGCAAACTCTCTCCATCGATCCCGAAGACCTCCAAGCTCACTATAATCTGATGCTCTGCTACAACGGACTCGGCGACGACGTCAAAGCCAACGAACACAAGGCCCGCTATCTACGATTCAAAGCCGACGAATCGGCGCAAGCCATCACCGGCCCCTATCGTCAGACGCATCCCGAGGACAACAACGAACGCCAAGCCATCCACGAACACACAAGCATCGCCCCAGCATTGAGCCAAGAACTTAACAAGAAGCCCAAACCATTCGCTGCCCGCGCAACTCAACAAACCGCTCCGCCAAGCGGCAAGGACTAAGTGCCTGGCTCCCCCAAATCGTGCCATGTCCTTTGTAGTGGCGGGGCTTTGCCCCGTCCGTCGAAAATAGTATGGTTTGTCATTCTTCGAGCATCCGATGAGGATGCTCGAAGAATCTCAACTCTAAACTTCTCGCTCACTTAATTCTGGAGGCATTTCGCAAGGAATTGCACGACGACCTGTTGAAGGAGCTGCGAAGTATGACCTGGATCAAAACCATTCCAATGGAAGAAGACGTCCGCGTCAAAAACGCCATCGAAGCCCAGAGCAAGCTGTTTCCCATCGAATACGCCACGCCCGTCCATCCGGTGAATGACGGCCGGATGTCCGGCATCGTGGCAAGCCACACGCTTCTCCCCGACGTGCTCTTCCATGCCTTCAGCGCCTTTGGCGCGCTCATGTCGCCGGACCTGCCTTTAAAGCGTCATCAGCATGAAATGATCGCCACCATGGTTTCGGTCGCCAATCGCTGCCATTATTGAATCGAGTCACACGCAGAGTTTCTGCGTCGCGTCACTCTGGATGAAACCATGGTAAAAGCGCTCCAAAGCGACTATCGCACCGCGCCCATCAGCGAGCAGGACCGCGCCATGTTGGACTACGTCGTGAAACTCACGAAAGATGCCACGCGGTGCGGCCCGGAAGATCATGCCCGCCTGCGCGCCGCTGGTTTCGACGATCGCGGCATCTTGCAAATCACTCTGATCGCGTCTTGGTTTAACTACATCAATCGCGCCGCCGATGCTCTCGGCGTTGGCCGCGAATGAATCTTGGGGGAATGGTGAAGCGTTCGCTCGCGACAATTCTAGTTCTTGCCTTGGCCATAATTCTCCCCGGAAAAACAGGAATCGGAGCGACGCCGGAAACCTCCGCGATTCATCTCCGCGACGTCACGCAACTCGCCGGAATCCACTTCGTCCACAACAATGGCGCGTTCGGCAAGAAATTCCTGCCGGAAACCATGGGCCCCGGCGTCGCCTTCATCGACTACGACAACGATGGCTGGCCGGACATTTTTCTTGTGAACGGCATGGACTGGCCTGGCCACGTCCAGAAGCATTCCACTCCTAAGCTCTATCACAACAATCACGACGGCACCTTTACCGACGTAACCCACAAAGCCGGGCTCGACATCGAGATGTTTGGACTCGGTGTTGCCGTCGGGGATTACGACAATGACGGTTACGACGATATTTTCGTCTCTGCCTACGGCCAAAGCCACGTTTTTCATAACAATGGCAACGGCAGGTTCACTGATGTCACGCAAGAAGCAGGACTGCTCGGACCGAAGGAACTCAGCTCCAGCGCCGCCTGGGTCGACTACGACAAGGATGGCCACCTCGACCTGGTCGTCGGCAACTATGTCCAGTGGACGCCGGAGACCGATCTCTATTGCACCCTCGATGGCAAGAATAAATCCTACTGCACGCCGGAATCTTACAAGAGCACTTCCGTTCGCCTCTGGCACAATCGCGGCAACGACACGTTTGAAGACGCGACGCAAAAAGCGGGTCTCGGCGATCCCACCTCAAAAACTCTCGGCGTCGCCGTGCTTGATTTCGACAATGACGGCTGGCCCGATCTCTTGTTTTCGAATGACACTCAGCCGAACAAGCTTTATCACAACAACGGTAACGGCACCTTCACCGAAAAAGCCGTCGTCGCGGGAATCGCTTTCAGCGAAGACGGCGTGGCGCGTGCAGGCATGGGCGTGGACGCCGCCGACTACGATCACTCTGGCTTCCCCAGCCTCCTGATCACCAATTTCTCGAACCAGATGCTCTCGCTCTATCACAACGAAGGAAAAGGACTCTTCGTCGACGAAGCTCCGCGCTCGGAAATCGGCCGTGCTTCCCTGCTCACTCTCGGCTTCGGCTGCTTTTTCTTTGACTACGATCTGGACGGCTGGCCCGACGTTCTCGTTGCCAATGGCCACATCGATGCCGACATTCAGCGCGTGCAGGCCAACGTAAAATACGCGATGCCGCCGCATCTGTTCCGCAATGTCGGCAAGGGAAAATTCGAAGAAGTGACGAAATCACTCGGCCCAGCCTTCGCTTCGCCCCGCGTCGGGCGCGGCGCCGCCTACGCCGATATCAATAACGACGGCCGCCTGGACCTGCTGCTCTCCACCAATGGTGGCCCGGTTTATCTGTTTCGCAACGAAGCGCAAGGCGCCGTCGCTTCGAATCGCAGCCTGCGCATCAAACTCATCGGTACAAAATCCAATCGCAATGGCATCGGCGCAATCGTTAAACTCACCACCGGCGGAGAAACGCAAACTCAAATGCTTCGCAGCGGCTCCAGCTACCTCTCCGCCAGCGAACTAGTTCTGACTTTCGGCCTCGCGCATAATGATAAAGCCGACATCGTCGAAATCCGCTGGCCAAGCGGCCAACTCGATCATCTTTCAAACGTTCCCGCAGGCCAAACTGTCGCCGCCACCGAGGGCAAGGGAATTACTTCAACCCGAAAGTTCGTGAACCAGTGATCAGCGCGGTCCTATCGCCAGATTCATGTCGCTCCCATTTGCATCCTTCATTGTGATCCTCATAGGGCTCACTCGTAACGCAAGGCCACGAGGGGATCGACCTTCATCGCCCGCCGCGCGGGCAAATATCCAGCGAGAAGGCCAACCGCCAGCAACGCACCGACAACCCAGGCCAGGGTGACGGGATCATTCGGCGAGACCCCGTACAGCATGTGATTAATCAACCGTGTGACCGCGAGTGCGCACGGCAGTCCAATGCCCACTCCCGTCCCCACGAGCACAATCACTTCTCGTAGAACGATCCGGAGAACACCTGACCGATTAGCTCCTAAGGCCATGCGTATGCCGATTTCACGCGTTCTCTGCGTCACGGCATACGCCATCAGCCCATAAAGCCCAATGGCCGCAAGCAAGAGCGCCAGCGCGCCGAAAAACGTCGAGAGCATGGCGGTAACCCGCTCTTGCAGAATGGAGCGGTCAATGTTCTGCCGTACCGTCTTGATCGAGA
Source organism: Acidobacteria bacterium 13_2_20CM_57_17 (assembly GCA_001914785.1). Classification (GTDB taxonomy): domain Bacteria; phylum Acidobacteriota; class Terriglobia; order Acidiferrales; family UBA7541; genus Acidiferrum. The sequence goes on from MNDE01000012.1 coordinate 24,606, forward strand.
AAACATATTCACGTCCCTGCGATTCAACCGTTCGTCGCAGTGCATCCGCTATTGCGGCAGGCGGCAGGCTTGTCTGGACAAGCAGTTCGGGCCACCCCATGAAGTCTTTGTATTGCGTCGAGGGGAGGTACACCGTCGGGGTTTGCGCCTTACGAATGTCGTACAGGCTGGCATTGCTGACCACGCCGATGATTTTCAGATTCCGCCAGTTCCGCGCGTTCATGACATCGAGGCGCTGGCCGATGGCGTTGTCATTTGGGAAGAGTCTCTGGGCAAAGTTCTGGCTCACTATGGCTACGCCGGGCGCATGATCGTCGTCTTGCCATTCAAACCTACGGCCTTGTAAGAGGGTTATCCCAGCCGTTTCGAAGAACCCCGGCGTGGCCATTTCGAAGTCAGCTTCAAGTCCTTCTGCGTCGCTCCCGGTGATTCGTATTCTTTCAGTCCATTCGAGTACGTTCCCAAATATTGCGCGCATCATTCCTGAGGATTCCACTCCCGGGACCTCTGCAATCCGATCAATCAACTGACGGTAATAATTCACAAGATCCAGGTCTTTATATCCGTTCGGTTTCGGATGGAGACTCACGTCTAGGAGCGAATGCGTCCGAAAACCCGGATTAGCGTCGCGCAATTTCTTGAGTGTGCGCACGAAAAGTCCAGACCCCATCAGCAATACCAACGACAACGCTACTTGCGCGACGATCAAGCGCCCGCCGAGCCGACTAGTTCCTTTTCCCAATGTGCGAGAGCCATGCTGGAGGGCGACGTTGGGATCTTCTTGAGTGGCACGCCACGCTGGAGCTAGCCCAAACAAGACTCCCATGAGTATTGCCATCCCTGATGCGAATCCCAGGATTCGCCAATCCGGCGCAAGATTTAGGGCTGCAGGAACACTGTAAATCTCTCCGAGAATAAAATCTGAAATGGCGTGGCTGGCCCAATGCGCAAAGATCCATCCGGCAAGCGTCCCAGCTACGGATAACATGACGCTCTCCGTCAGCATTTGGCGGACGATTCTCGCGCGGCCCGCTCCCAATGCGGCTCGCACCGCCATCTCGTGGCTCCGTGACGCGGCGCGAGCCAGCATCAAGTTGGCGAGATTGACGCAGGCAACCAGCAGGACGAGGCCGGAAATCGCCAGCACGATGTAAAGCGGTTGGGAGAAGCGTTTCCGCAATAACGACGCCTCTCCGCTTGCGCCGGATTCCACCTTGAGCTGCAGATCGCGAAAGCGGCCGAGGTCTGCAAATGTCTTGTCAGGAGGAACCATCTCTTGTCGAATCTCTGGCCACAGCGAGCCAAGCTGTGCGCGCGCCTGTTCGAGCGTAACGCCAGGCCTGAGCCGCCCTGCCGCTTGCAACCAGCGCGCAGCGCGGCGTTGCAGATACTTTTGCATGTCTGCCTCGCCTCCAAACAGTTGCCTTGCAGGAAGCGGAAGCGTTACGCCCATTTCCATGTAGGCGCTAAGTCCGGTAAACCCTTTGCGCGTCACGCCGATGATGGTGAATGGAATTCCGTCGATCTTTAGAGTTTTGCCGATAACGTCCGCCGCGCCCCCGTAATGGCTCTGCCAGAAGCCGTAGCTGAGCACGGCCACTTGCGTGGCGGCGTTGGCACTCAGATTTTCGTCCTCAGAATCGAACAATCGGCCAATTTCCGGAACAACGCCCAGTTCGCGGTAAAAGTTGTTGTCAACGCCCCAGACATCCGCTCGTGCGAGTGAGCCATCTATCTCCGCGTCGAAGACGATATCTGGCCACCAGGCAAACGTCCCCGAGAACACCTTTTGGCTACGGGAGAGCTCCTGAAACATGGGCAGCGACAATGCGGCGTAATCATCGCCGGGAACATGCGCCCCGAAGCGCACGAGTTGCTCAGGATGAGGAACAGAAAGGTCGCGCAACGCCAAGCCGTTCAGCAGCGAAAAAATTGCGGTGTTGGCGCCGATGCCGAGAGCGAGAGTGAGGATGGCGACCGCGGTAAAGGCGGGACTTTTGCGGAGCAGACGCAGTCCGTAGCGTAAGTCTCGCCAGCACGCCTCCGCAAAAGATTCCCAGCCGGCAGAGCGGACGACTTCCTTCGTACCTTCGAGATTCCCCCGCTCCAAGCGCACGGTGCGAAGCGCTTCCTTACGGCTCATCCCCTGCTTCATCTTTTCTTCGGCTGCCATATCGAGGAAGCCATTTAGTTCCTCATCCAGTTCCTGACTGACCTGCTCCTTTCGGAACAGCGACCGGAGCCCGCTTGCCATATTTCGGAGTAAGGACATCGGTTTTCCCCTTACGCTACGACGCCTCCAAGATTCTGGCGATCGCCGCCACCTGCCTTCCCCATTCTCGTGTTTCGCTGTTGAGCCTCTTTCGCCCCTGCTCTGTCAAGGCGTAATACTTTGCGCGCCTGCTGTTCTCGGTGGCTTTCCATTCGCTTCGGATCAGCCCATCTCGTTGCAACCTCTGAAAGGCCACAAACAGCGAACCTGCATTGAGTCGGAAAACGCCTTTGCTCATCTGTTCGAGCCGCACAGCGATCCCATATCCGTGCATGGGTTCGAGCGCCAGCGTTTTCAGAATGAGCATGTCCAGAGTGCCTTGGACGAGATCACTCGGCTTGTCCGCCATAGATGCCTTCCCCCTGAGGACCAGGAGGAAGAATACACTTCTCCTACTGATTGTCAAGAGGAGAAATCCAATACGACAATCTGCAAAGCTTCTGGACCAGGGCATCGTCGAAAGTCTCCGCGGCGACCTTCGGTCGAGGATCCCAGGCCTCGCTATTACCGGCCCACCCGATTCAGTCGGCGCCTCTTGGGAACCGAGGTCACGAGACTCGAGGGTGTAGTTCGTGAGGCGAAATTGCATCTGAGGTCAAACCCGGAGAGAGCATGACAATCCGCAGTCCGCAGTCTCGATCGCTGCCTCGTTTGGTTGCATCCTCCGGAGTTCCGACTGCGGTACGAAGAAGAAATGCTTTGGATCTTCGACGAGGCCAGACATAAATGGGCCCGGCATCACTCATCGCGGATGCCAGTATCTCGCTCGCCCGGCAGTGGGTGGTCCGGTCAGGACTGTGGAAGCGGCCAGCGGATCCTGGCCCAACAACAGCAAGATCAGATAGGCCAAGGTAAATCCCATCAACAGCCGCAGGATGCGTTCCGGTTTCTGCACCTGAAGCCGCAAACCCCGCAGACCTAGATGACTCTTCCAATCTCGAAAACAATGTTCAATGCGCATGCGCTGGCGATACAAGCGGACCACCTCTGTGGTGGGCAGCCAGGACTGCGAATCCGGCGGTACCACTAAGAACCACGGCTGTTGAAATCCGCTCTCCCGATAGACGATCACATCCACGGGTTCTGCTTTCTGGCTATGGTAAAGCACATGACCATAGCGCACCGGCCAGTTGGTGCGGTGGGGCAGCCGGCCTAAACTCAGGCGTTGTCGGCGGCCTCGGACGGTGGCCTGCACAATCACTTTGTGAGGCGCACGGATCAGAAACGGTTGCTGACCGCGATTCAGATCTTTGATCAACTCCACGCGAGCATAGCCGCGGTCAAAGACCAGCATCAGACGCGTGCATGGTGGGGCGGCCTCGGCCAACCAGGTGAGCAGGTAGCGTTCGATGGTGTTTTGCGAAGCAGGAGCCAGCGTTTTCCAGGGATATTCAAAATCGATCCAGGCTACGGGGACCGCACGACCTTCCAGAGGAATGGCGGCATTGACGACTTCCACGCCATCAATGGTCGTTTGATCGACGAGCACGATCACCCAAGGAGGTGGTTTCCGTCCCAGGATCAGCGCCAACATGCATTCGGCCAAGCTGGAGGGATCAAAGTATTTGCACTTCAGAAAGCGCGAAAGCCACTTATAACTGCTTTTGAAGTTCACCCCTTGGGGCAAGACACGGGCGACGGAGGTGAGATGCAGACCTCCATAGCCAAAGCGCACACTCAGCGCGAGCCGCAGGAAGGCACAGGTCAGCCGGGTGAGGTTCTTTCTGACGGTACGACGAAGTTGCGGGAAATACGTCTCGATCAATCGGCCGACGGTGGTGGAAAGTTCTTGATTCATCTATATAAATGAAACAGAACCAGGTCAAAAAAATGACTACCGCTTGGCCCGCAACAATTCGTGATTCACCTCGCAAATGGCTTCCAGTTTGGCTCGCAGCTGCTGGTAGTTCTCCAGCCACTTCTCCACCTGCGGCTTCTGTTCGGCCCGGATGCTGAACTGCCGTGTGCGTCCTCCGGGATAGCTGACCGTCAGCACCCAGACACGGTGGCCTTCCCCTCGCCGACACTTCGGACAACCTTGGCGATGAAAAATCTTCCGGTGCAGCAGCGAACCCCGCAAGATCTCGGAGGCGTCCGGGAGCCGCCGGACCAGCTGCTC
>MNDE01000180.1 GCA_001914785.1 Acidobacteria bacterium 13_2_20CM_57_17
GACTGTGCGCCTTCGACGACGTGAAAGTTGGTCAGGATGTAACCGCGCGCATCAATCACGAAACCGGAGCCTGCGCCTTCCACGGGAACGGGATCCATGAAGAAATCGTATTCCGTAGCTTTGGTGAGAATATTCGCTACAGCCGGAGACGCCTGGCGGTAAATGCGCACGTTGATGGATTCGTCGTCGGTCAGCGCACGGTCGCGTTGCTCGACGGCCTTCGCATCGCCTGCGACGCGAGGCACGGCTTCGACGCTGGTGGGTTGGCGAGGGGCGAATCGTGCCCCGGCCCAAAAGGCGCCGAGAATCAGCACTAGTGCGGCAAGAATGATGCGAGCCCGGTTGGAAGTGCTTACTGCGGTCATGGCGGTCGTCCCTTCTGATCAACTCGATGGCAATAGTATAAGAAAAATTTCGAGACAGGTCACCGCGCCGTCTGGCTGAAGCGCAGCTTGGTGGCGAGAGCCTCGACCTGATGACGCGTTTCTTCGAGTGAGCCGGAGCAGTCGATTTTTTCCGTGGCGAGACGTAACTTTTCTTCGACAGGAAGTTGCGCAGCGATGCGGCGGAGCGCTTCCGTTTCGCTCAAGCCTCGCGCAAGCAGGCGCTCGAGTTGCTGCTCCGGCGTGCACCAGGCAACCACCAGGCCATCGAGTTTTTTGTGGATGCCGGATTCGATGAGCAACGCGGCTTCGACGAATGCCGCATCGCGAACGCCGCTGCGCCGCCAGGCCTCGAATTGGCTGAAAACAACTTCGGCGACTCGCGGGTGCACGATGGCGTTGAGGCGATCGAGCTTCGCCTGATCCGCGAAGACAATCGCGCCGAGCTTTGTGCGGTCCACGCGGCCGGATGCATCGACGATCGAATTACCGAATTCCTTGACGACTTTATCGTAGGCGGGCTGGCCCGGTTCGATGAGCTTGTGCGCCAGCCCGTCGGCGTCGAGAACCGCGAAGCCCATTTCGCGGAGCATGGCGGCGAGGGCGCTTTTGCCGCTGGCGATGCCGCCGGTAAGGCCGAGTCGGAGCATTTCGATCACCGCGCCGAAGCGGTCGATTGCGTGGCGGAAAATCTTGGCGAGGCCCTCCGCAGGCGGGCGGCTTTTACGGTGTTGCTCATCAGCATGGTGATTGTCATGGGGCCGACGCCGCCGGGAACCGGAGTGAGCGCTCCAGCCGTGTGGATGGCGCCCGGGTGCACGTCGCCGACGAGCGCGCTGCCTTTGGCGCGGAATTTTTCGAGGCGCTCCGGAAAATCGCGGAAGAGGCGTTCGGCTTCCTTGGGGTCGGTGACGCGGTTGGTCCCCACATCGATGACGGCTGCGCCAGGCTTGATCCAGTCCGGCTGGACGAAACCGGCTTTGCCCATGGCGGCGACGACGATGTCGGCGCGGCGAACGTCGTCAGGCAAATCGCGCGTCTTGGAATGGCAGATCGTGACGGTGGCGTTGGCGTGCATCAGCAGAAGCGCCATGGGTTTGCCGACGATGTCGCTGCGGCCGAGGACGACGGCGTTGGCGCCTTCGATCGGGATTTCGTTGCGCCGCAGAATCTCCATGCAGCCGGCGGGCGTGCAGGCGACCAGGCCGGGGCGTCCGCTGACCAGGCGGCCGAGATTGACGGGATGGAAGCCGTCCACGTCCTTGGCAGGATCGACGGCTTCGAGAATGCGCTTGGTATCGGCCTGCGGGGGAAGCGGAAGCTGGACGAGAATCCCGTCGACGTTGTTGTCGCGATTTAGATCCTCGATGACCGCGAGCATTTCAAGCGTAGTAGCGGTGGCTGGCGGCGTGAGCAGAGCGCTGGCAAGGCCAAGCTGTTCACAAGCGGCGATCTTGCTTTTCACGTAAAGCTGCGAGGCGGGATTTTCGCCGACCAGGACGGCGGCCAGGCCCGGGCGAACGCCGGCGGAAGTGAGCAGGCGAACTTCGTCGCTCAGTTCAGCGAAAATCTGGTCGCGGATTTTGGCGCCGTCGAGGATTCGCGCGGTCATTCCTGGCTCGCTTTCTTCGCCAAAGGAGAAGCAGTAAAGGCGATGATAGCACACGGGCGCGAGCGGGCTTGTCCTCTCCACAGCCTCCGATTGTAAGACACCATCTCGATTGACTTACATTCTCCATTTCGGTATACTTTCTCCGAATCTTCCTCCTGGAGCGCGCATGAAGGCCGAAGTCTCTACCGTTACCACCAAAGGCCAGCTGGTCATCCCCTCGAAGCTTCGCCGCAAATACTCCATCAAAAAAGGGACCAAGGTGGCCTTCGTCGAAGAGGAGAACCGGCTTATTCTCCAACCGCTTACCGCGGAATTTATCCGCAGCCTGCGCGGCTGCCTCGGCAAAGACTCCAAGGCCCTGGAATTTCTCCTCGAGGAGCGCCGCCGAGAGCGAAAACTGTGAAGCGCCCCAGATCATGAAGCGCCCCGAACCATGAAGCGCATCGTTCTGGATGCCAGCGCGCTCATGACCTTCTTCCAAAACCGACCCGGTGCCGAAAAGGTCGAGCAACTCATCCAACTCGCCTTCGATGGCAAGCGCGAACTCCTCATGTGCGCGGTCAATTGGGGCGAGGTGTACTATTCCGTGTGGCGCGACCAAGGCCCGGGATTCGCGCGGAATATTCTCACGCAGATTGCCCAACTGCCGATCCATTTGGTCCCCGCGGACGTCGAGCTGGCGCGCCACGCCGCCGAATTCAAAGCTAATTTCAACCTCCCCTACGTCGACTGTTTTGCCGCCGCCCTCGCCGCCGCTCGCAAAGCCTCCCTCGCCACCAGTGACCGGGACTTCTCCCACGTCGAAAAAAAGCTCCACATCGTCTGGACCGTGTAGGGGCTGGCCTTCTGAGGGCAGCCGTTCCGGCTGGAAGGAGGGTACCCCGCGTTTCGTGTAAATGTTGCATCTAAAGGGTTTAGCCAATCCGTAAGTCTTTTGTTTGCAACATTTACGGGGAGGCCCGTAGATGTTGCAGACAAAGGAGTTAGAGGACATGGAACGTCGGGGATACCCCCACCCCATGTTCCTGTAACGATATGATTCGGCTATGGTTAGAGGGTGGGGGGCTGCAAAAGATATGATTCCATGAGGGTTAGGAGGTAAGTGGCCGGGGAGGCGAGAATTTGATGCGATATACACAAAGCAGAGTAGTACGAAATTCTTCGATTGTCAAGTTATTTGTTGGTATATCATTCGAAAAATGGAGAGGGGTCTATGACAGAGCGCACTCACACGGTGACAAACATCCCCGAGTTCCTTAAATTAGTCGAACAGTGCAGAAAGCAGTGGTTTACGGAGAAGACGTGGGGACCGTGGTTTCGAGGTCAAACGAATTCGAAATGGTCACTACGACCGACAATGTATCGCTACCCGCCACGTTCTCGGCCGATTCGGGATATCGAAGATGAAATTAGGCAGGAGTTTGCGGTTCGGGCGCCAAGCCTAAGCACAGAGCGCCCTCAGAACTCATGGGAATGGTACTTCTTGATGCAACACTACGGCGCCCCAACGCGATTGCTGGACTGGACGGAGAGTGCGCTGATTGGATTGTTTTTCGCTGTGAGAGGCAAGGTAGGAACGAAAGAGGACGACGCGGCGGTATGGATTCTAGAACCATGGAAACTGAACAAGTTTGCTGCAAAAATAAATGAGGTTATTGCACCCGGCGCTGAGTCCGGGATGGTTGCCAAACATGCCGAGCGATATGAGGGTTGGCTGCCCGATCGGTATTCAGAGCCCAGGGCTTTGACTGAGAAATTTCCAGTCGCGGTCTACCCGACGCATTTCTCACGAAGAATGAGTTCTCAGCGGTCCTGCTTTACCATTCATGGTTCTGACGAGGACGGATTCGATCATCTTCCTGCTGGATTCCACCCATATCTCAGAAAGGTTATCATTCCCGGTGCGAAGGCTCACGAGATAGAAACCAATCTGTCCGTTGCCGGAATCGATGAGGTAACAATCTATCCTGATCTTGATGGACTCGGACGTTGGCTCGCGGCTGTCCTGCGCGACGAATCACTCACCAACCCCCGATGACTCTTTTGCTTTTCCACGGAAAATTGCAAGCCCGATGCGACGTTCGGCGATACCTCACGCCATAAGGCACGTGAGCGATGTACAATTCATTACGGGGGAGCGAGCCTGGTGCACCAACTCGTCGATCCTTCCACCGTCCTTGCCGCCGCCGCGGGACTCTGGGCTCTGGCAATAGCTTGGTGGACGTATGTTGGGAGCGCACGTAAGCACAACCAGGACGTCTACGACGGTTTGCAAAGCGTTCTGCGTGGCCTGCGCAGTGAACTGGATTTAATGAAGTACTGGTCGGGATCCTATAGCAAAGGCTATACGCAAAAACTGAAAACGGAGGACTCCCCGCCAGACTGGTCCTATCCCACACGATTGATATGGGGTTTTCCCTACGAGACTGTCAAGAGCCTACCGCAATCTCCTTACGCCTTCCACATGAGAGAGCTGATCGACCCTTTCTTGAAACTAAGTTTTTCGATCTCGAAACTTCTTCAGTACTACGCTGAGTATCGCCATTACGTGCTGGGTCAACCGGATCTCCATCATTTCTTCAGGCTCAGAAAACTTAGCGATGCGAAAGCTCCACTTTCTCCACTTCAGAAGGAATATGCCGACATCGTGCGCGATTTCAACTATCGACTCCACGTTCATTCCATTGGCGGAGAGGACTCCACCGATGACGAATGCTTGTACAGAACACACAAACGTGCCTTTGAAGCGTTGAACGCTTTCGAAAGAGCGCTACCCAAGCCTTCGCTGCCAAGGCTTTTTTGGCTGGGCCATGCATTCAGCGTTGTTCTTACTCTCGTAGGGCTCTATCTCATCGTTCAACTTGTTCGATGAAGAAGCGGTGCCGGGGCAAAATATCCGGTTGGAAGGAGCGCAAAACTGTCCCCGTTTTGTCCCCGAACGAAACGAAAACAGCCAAAAAAAGGCGCAGTGACTAAGACGCCGCGCGATGCGCAAGCCATAACTCCATGTCGGTAACCATCTGGTCGAGTTCCGAAGGGCCGTAGACGCGTGCAAGCTGGTTCGGCTTTGGCAAACTCTCTATTCGCCGCTTCCAATGCTTGTCCAGTGTTGCGAAACTTGCGAACGCGGTTGCCATTACCGCATGGCAGAAATCCATACCGTCGCCGCTCTTTAAGGAACTCGCGTCGACAGCCATGACCCTCAACAGATTGAAATAAACGAAACAGGCTGGTCGCGTGGGGTTGAACTGTATCCAGGGAAACTTTTTGTCCAATAGGAGCGGGTTCCGTTTCGACAACGCGCGCACGACATTCATCTTTTCTTTCAAGAGTTCGTCAAGGCTCTCTGACGACTTGTAAATCGATTCCCGTTGGGGACCAACACGGTCCATTATCGGGCCAAGGCGAAAGAAATCATCGGACAGACTGATGACCTTCCCGCAACCTGGCGTGTATGGATGCAACAGATCCGCGACATAAGACTTTAGGAAGTCTTGGTCGATACAGACAGCGTCCGGGCTCTTGCCCTCTATTTCTAACTTAATGACCTCAGTTACGTCGTGCTTCGCAGGGAACCAGCGCGGCCCAATCTCGTCGAGAAAAGCTCTCACAATGTCAGCTGACCGGCCCTGCGGCCCAGACAGTTCCGCCGCATTTGTCACTGAGAACAAGAGCTCGACGCCAGAGTGGATGGCGCCGAGAAACCTCTTCCGGCGTGACGGGTCTCCTTTGGCGAGGTTGATGAATGCCCGATTGTCGAGCGACACCACAGGGCCGCTCGCGCTGGCATTGAGCGTGAAGAGTGCGCCGTCCGCGTTTGCTGTGGCTCGAATCATGCAAGAAGCTTTGCATACTCTTTTGCATAATCGCAACCCACTCCAGCCCAACAACCCTCATTTGCAGCCATTCGGGTTGTGGTCCTATCCGAATGAGAGTACCTAGTTCACTCCTCGCGCAGGAGGATGGCGGGATCGATGGAGAGGGCGCGTTGCGCGGGAATCCAGGTAGCTACCAGCCCGAGCAACGCCATAGCCAGGACAACGCCAGCCAATACCAGCGGATCGCGGGGAGTGGCCTGGTACACGATGAAAGCCAAGACGCGGCTGGCCAGAATTCCGAGGAGCAATCCGGCCGCGGAACCAAACGCGAGCAATTTGAAGGTGCGCCCCAAAGCTGCCTGCAACACTTCCTTGCGCTGCGCGCCGAGAGCCATACGAATGCCCAATTCCTTCAGGTGCTTATTCACGGAATGCGCAGCGATTCCAAAGATGCCGGTTACGGACAACATGGCGCCCATCACGCCCATGACACCCAGGGCCATCGCTGCCATGCGCGCACCAAACAGAGAGGTGCCCAGTTCTTTGTCCCACGGTCCCATGTAAATAGGAAGACCTGCATCAAGGTTCCGCACGGCACTTCGGATGGCTGCCGCCAGTTGCGCCAGATCGCGGTCCGAACGCACCGCCAGATATGTCTGACTGGATGGTTGCTGCGGGATGGGGAGAAACATCGCCGGCTGCGGGTCTTCGGTGAGGCTCGCATATTTCCCGTCTTCTACAATGCCCACGACTTGGATGCGCGCTCCATCTTTTCTCTTGAAGTATCTGCCCATGGCGTTTGCCGCGGACCCAAAGACCGTGCGCGCAAACTGCTGGTTGACCACGGCCACGCTCGGCGCGTTTTTGTCGTCATGCCAAGTGAAGGTCCTTCCGGAGAGCAAGGCAGTGCCCGCGGCGCGGAAGTATTCGGGAGATATGCTGAACAGGAAGGCGTGAGCAGCGGCATTCGATGGCCTCAGGTCCGTCGTTGCATCGGAAAACACGTGTGCGGCATATGCGCTCCCAGTGACCAATGGCGCCCTGTCAATTAATCCCACAGCCTTTACGCCAGGAATGGTTTCCAGAGCATCGATCATGCGCTTTTGCATTTCGGGCACGCTATCGCCGCGGTAGCCGCCCATACTCAGATCGGTGTCAGCCAGTATGGCGTTGTACGGATCAAAACCGAAACTGCTGTGCAGCGAGCGCACCAGCCCGCGCACGGCAACCATCGAAGAAGTGACCAGCAGGGCGCAGATGGCAATTTGCACGACAAGCGCGAAGTCTCGAATGGTGATGCGACGCCCGACGCTGGCAAGCGATCCCGCCTTGACGATTTCATAGGGATCAGTGTGAAGCACCTGCCTTACCGGGACGGCGCCAAAGAGGAATCCGCTGGCCAAAGTCAGGAGCAGAGCCACGCCATAAACATTGGCGTCCGGGTTGACAGGCACATGGATGGGCCATCGGGAAAATGGCTGCCACGTGCTCAGGCCGCTCAGGAGCGCAACGCTGCCCCATAGTCCGACAGCGCCGCCCATCAGGGAAAGCAGCACGGCTTCGGTAAAGAGTTGCCGCAAAATGCGCGAGCGGCTGGCTCCCAGAGCAAGCCGCAGAGCCACTTCGCGAGAACGGTCAGCGGCGCGCGCGGCGAAGAGGCTGCCGAGGTTGGCGCAAGCGGCCAGCAGAATCAAGCCGGCGAGAAGCATCAATCCGGTCATGAAAGCGCGGACGGGCTTGCCAAGATAGTCACCATAGAGGCTGGGACGGGCCAAGGTAAAAGTTCTTTTGTCGTCGTCCTTGGGATAGGTTTTTTCGAGATAGGAGCCAATGGAGTTCAGATCGGCAATCGCCTGTGCCGGAGTGACTCCCGTTTTCAGATGTCCCATGGTCATAAAAACCCAGCGGTTGCCGCGCGCGTCCAGGTCATTCACGCCCTCGACCTGCTCCTGGTTCACGATGGGAACAAAGAAACCAGGATTGAAGAACACCAGGGTGCCGTTGAAGCTATACGGCGCCACGCCGATGATGGTAAACGGATGCTTGTTCACCTGGACAACGCGGCCCACCACGCTGCGATCATCCTGAAAATGCGCGTGCCAATAGTCGTAAGTGAGAACGATGTAGGGAGCGCTGTTCGGGCCATGCTCATCAGAGGCGTGGAAGAAACGGCCAAGATGCGGCTGAAGGCGTAATACGTCGAAGTAGTTCCCGGTCACTAGTTCGATCCAGACGGGGGACGGATTTTCGCCGGTGTCCAGCCCTACCTGAGCGGCGTCATACGCTGCCAGACCATCGAAGCTGCGGTTGCGATCGCGCAGATCGAGATAGTCGGGGTAGGACTGAGACGAGGAAGCCTCGTTGCCATGCTGGATGCCGTAGAGGCTTTCGGCGTCCGGCACGTGCAGCGGGTGGATGATCAGCGCGTTCAAAACGCTAAAGACAACGGCGTTGGCGCCGATGCCCAATGCGAGGGCCAGCACGGCGACGGCGGTGAAGCCGCGATTCTTCTTGAGCATGCGGATCGCGTAGCGCAGGTCTTGCCAAAGTGTTTGCATGGCCACATCCCTTGAAATCCGGTGAGCCTAGCATGAGGTAAGGGCACATGGCCTTCCGTGTTTGCAGCGTCTTAACTCCTTGTGCTGGCAATACTTAGTGGCTTGTCGACGGAGGGGATGAACGCAAACTGTCCGGTTGCGGGAAGAATCGTCGCGGAACCGGACAGCAAACTGCGGTCAGATTCCGGATTTGTCGGCATTGCACATGGGAAATGGAGGACCGGCGACTCGGAAGATGAAGATGCCAAGATTTATTGCTAGATGTTGCACTAGTGTTTTGTTAGCATCGCGTCCATTCAGACGAGGAGGTTCCCCATGACAACCGTAAAGCGGATCGGTCCGGGATCGGCATTCAAAATTGGTCTCGTTACTTACGCCATCTTGGGACTGCTGCTAGGGATATTCATGGCGTTTATTTCCATGGTGGCGGGGACTCTGGGCTCTCTGGGACAGTCAGCGGCGCCAGGTTCGAGACTTTTTGGCTTCGGTATGGGATTCGGAGCGATCATTTTCTTTCCCATATGCTACGGCATCATCGGCGGAATTTTCGCCGCCATCGGCGCATTCATCTACAATCTTGTGGCTGGGTGGGTTGGCGGACTAGAAGTCGACATCAGCTAATCCTATCTGTTGAGACTATTCGCAACCGTCTGATCTGAATCGCCAATTTCTTTGAGGCATCTAACAGCGCGTTAGTCTTGAGCGTGTGGTTGCGTGTGTTTGGACGTTGGTCAGGAGGAGCGAGAAGAGATGGCATTGTTTGGAGATTTGGGCGACCGGAGAGAACTGGAGAAGAAGGCCAAGGCGGAGGGACGATTGCCGCCAGGGCAGTCGCTGACGCTGAAGTGGCCGGTGCTGCACTACGGGAGCGTGCCGCATTTTGATGCGGCGAAATGGGACTTCAAGATTTCGGGGCTGGTGGAAGAACCGGTGCGGCTGACCTGGGAGGAATTTCGCGCGCTGCCGCAGACGGAGGTGACTTCGGATTTTCACTGCGTGACGCGCTGGAGCCGGCTGGACAATCGTTGGAAAGGGGTGCTCTTTACGGACGTGCTTAAGCTGGTACAGGCAAAGCCCGAGGCGCAGTTCGCGCTGGTGCTGGCGGAAGAAGGTTACACGGCAAATGTGCCGCTGGCGGATTTATTGAAGCCGAATGTGTTGTTTGCGTTCGAGCACGATGGAGAGCCGCTGACCGCGGAGCATGGCGGGCCATTGAGGCTGATTGTGCCGCATCTGTACGCGTGGAAGAGCGTGAAATGGGTACGCGGATTCATATTGCTGGACCAAGACCGGCTGGGGTTTTGGGAGCGGAATGGTTATCACGCGTACGGCGATCCGTGGAAAGAGCAGCGGTATTCCGGAAGCTAGAAGATTGCGCTCTGTGCGCGGAAAAATTCTGAGTTGATGATGCGCGTATTCGAATGGGCTTCGGGCAGCTGCATTGATTGACTGAGCGCATCTTTGGGATGAATTCTTTCAATTGGACACACCGGAAGTAATCTGCAAGAGTGACAGTGTAGAGTTCACGCGTTTGCCACGCCGCAACGCACGATAAGAACTTCGTAGTTCTTCAGCAAACTTCGTCCAGCCTCTCGGTTGATCCGTTGTTTCGTGACCTCGTGGTCTAAAGCGGACATCAGAAAATTCGGTTAGCGCTCGAAGTGAAGGCTGAGCGTGTATGCAAATTCAAATGGAGGAACAAAATGGCAACTCTATTGAGTAAATCGATTTATGGCACAGTAGCAAGAGTCGTATTGCTGGGACTGATGGCCTTCTGCGGAGCCTCGAGCCCCGCGGTGGGCCAGGAAACAGTGGCGGGGAAGTTCAAGCTGGCGGAAAGCACACGGTTCGGCAATAAATTGCTTCCGGCCGGAGCCTACACCTTTTCCGTTGCGCCAGTGGGTTTGGTGCAATCCGTCGGTGCGATCCAGGGAGCATGGCAGCCGGTGGTGATGGTGGTGCGCCCGGAAAGCAAGGACGGACGGATTGCGGTCATTCTTGCCAGGGCATCACGAACGGGGCACTCGATCGATGCGAGCAAGCTCGTTCTAGGGCCAGAGAACGATGGAATGGCGATGCGCGCCATGTACCTAGACCAGCAGGGACTGGTTCTGGATTTGAACTGGGCGCACCCCAAGGACAAAACGCAGGTGCTTGCTCAGGCGGCGCGTCCTGAGACAGTATCGGCGTCCAAGTCAACCGATTGATGCAAGCCGGCGACTGGTGCGGCGGGCCGTTCCAGCGGTCCGCCTGCACCGGGCGTTTTCCTTTCGATTTAACGGCTGCAAAATTTCAATTGGACGCCGCGATTCGGCGCCGGTAAGTTTAAGAGCTATGAATTATGATAGAGGCTCTTTGTCGGTCAAGAACGTCGAACTAGACATGCTGCATGAAATCGGCAACCGAATCGCGGTTGCCGATCCGCTGCCCGAAGTCCTGGGGCGCGCTGTAGAAGTTATTTCCGCAGTGGTGGAGTGCGATTCGTGTTTTGTGTACGTCCTTGAAGTGGATGAGCTGGTCCTGAGGGCGTCCAAGAACCCGCATTCAGAAGTTGTAGACCGATTGAAGCTGCGCGTCGGACAAGGCATCACGGGCTGGGTCGCCGAGCACAAGACGCCGGTGGCCGTCGGACGCGATGCTTTCCAAGACCCACGGTTCCGATCGTTTAACGAGCTGCCGGAGGATCTCTATCAGGCGTTCCTGTCGGTGCCAGTGCTGTCACGGGACAAGCTCGTCGGCGTCATCAATCTGCAACACCGTCAGCCGCATGACTACAGCCAGCGCGAAATCCACCTGATTTCCACGATTGGATTTCTCGTGGGCGCTGAAATTGAAATGGCGCGGCTCGAGGGGGAGAATTCGGAGCTTTCGGAGCAATTAGAGGCCCGGAAAGTCCTCGAGCGCGCCAAAGGAATCCTGCAGAGAGATTTGCAATTGAGCGAAGAAGAAGCCTACGTCACGCTGCAACGGCAAAGCCGTCAACGGCGCAAGTCAATGAAAGAAATCGCGGAAGCGATTGTTCTGAGCGACGAAGTCAAACGCATCCCAAGCAAGCCGAAACCCAGTTAGGCCGTTCAATCGTTCAGACGTGGAGCCGATGCATTCGAAAGCCGGGGAACATCCCGTGCGCCGGAGAGAACGGAAATCCGCCGCACGAGGATGAGAGAACCGGGCCGTACTTAGTCAGCGGCGGCTTGCGTCTTGGTTGGGTCGATTTCGATGCGGCCCTTGAAGTGGGCGCCGTCTTCGATGCTGATGCGCGCCGAGGAAATATCCCCGACGATCGAGCCATCTTTCTTGATGTCGACGCGGCCGCGGGCGTGGAGATTCCCGACGACTTTGCCGTAAACGACCACTTCGCCAGCCTGAATTTCGGAATTGAGCTGGGCGGTGGGGCCTATGGTCAGTTCGTGGCCGCGGAGCGAGACGGGGCCGTCCACCTTGCCGTCGATCCGCAGGTCCTCGGTGCCGGTAATATGTCCCTTGATTGCCAGGCTAGCACCCAGACGAGCAGTTTCACGTACGCTGGCGTTGCCGAGCCGCGTTCCTGAAGGAGCGTTGAACGGAACAACCGGCGATGTCGCGGTTTGAACTGGCGGAGCGGCGGGCGCGTCGGCTACAGCTTGCTGCTTATTCCACATACTTCCTCCCTTAATTTGTGCAGAAATGTAGTTTGTTTAGCTCCGGGTGGGAGGAGCAGTGTGGAATCACTTTAGTTGCGCGGAGGAGACGTGGCAACCCCGAAAAACTGCGGCTTGCGCAAATCAAACACTGTCCGTCGGTACAGGTCGGGCGCAGCAGGCTTCAAGCAATCTCTTGAACTCGATTCAGAAAGCTGACCAGATATTTCCACGCAAAGTAGTAGACGAGCAGCCCGACGGGCGCGGCGATCGGAAAAGCGTGTGTTACAAAGTTAGGGACGGGAAGATTGAGAAGACTCGCAACCACAATTCCAAATGGTGCTAACAGAATTGGCAAAAGAGCCCCGTGCAGACCAATGGAGAGTTGCAGGCGCGAACGCAGCGCCACGAAGAGAACGTTCCAAAGACCCCAGGCGTTGGGCACAACGGCCATGGGGAAGACGATCACGCGCTCCACGGGGACGGGAATGTTGTAAACGTAACGGGCGATCGTAAAAACAGCGGCAACGACAAGGAGAAAAACCGTGGGCACAACGATGCCCGCCATGTACGCGCGCAGATAAATGTGCTGACTCATAAGGCCTCCATCTTCACAGGTGATATAGCAGCGCCGGAATGGAACCTGGAAAGAAAACAAGCACTGCGCATAAAATCGCGGCGAGCGCCCAATCGAACCAGGGAACATGGAGCGCAGGGGCCGGCTGCCGTTCGAGCTTGCGGAGCATTTGCGGCCAGAGGTCGCGGCGGAGCTCGGTGTCCTGTGCAGGCGGGATCGCTTGCTTGAGGAGATCTTTCATCTCTTTGTGATTCTCTTCACTGCTCATTTCGCATTGACCTCCACGCCAGAAGAGTTGAGCTTCTTGCGCAGGATTCGAACTGCCCGGAACACGCGGACTTTGACGAGGGCAACGGAAATGCCCGCGGCCTCGGCGATGTTGTTGTACGGCTCTTCTTCGATTAAGGCGAGGGTTGCCACGAGGCGGTATTTTGCCGGCAGCTCGTGGAAAGCCACCTTAATGCGGTCGCGGGCCTCGCGGCGGATTGCGGGATCCGCGTCGTTTGCGCGAGGGAGATCTTCGGGCAGGTCGGTTTCGCGATGCGAATGCCGGAGATGGTCGAACGCGGCGTTGGTGGCGATCCGGCGCGCCCAGGCGCGGAAATTGCCCTGCGGTTGGAACCGAGATCGAGCCTTGTAGATGCGCCAGAAAGTTTCCACGGTGAGATCCTCGGCGATACCGGTGTCGCGAACGATGCGGACAATCCAGGCGTAAACTTCCTTCTGGTGCTGCCGAAACAGCGCCTCGAAGGCTTCCAGGTCGCCCGACGCGAAACGCTCCAACAGCTCCATTTGCCACTCTCTATTACTATTTACTTGGTCGGCGCGCCTATAGTTACAGCTTTTTCTTAGATTTTGGCGTTTTCCATTCCCGGGAGGAGTCAGACGGTGGCATGGAGAAAGAACTAATCAAAGAAAGAGGCCCGGACAAATAACTCGGCTGGGGCGATTGCGGGAGCAGTGTCAAGAAGGGCGCAGAGTTGCTGCGCCCCTACAAAACCTTCAAGAAGACAGGCAAGAATGCCTGTCCTACTAATAGATGTCGTACTGCTCCCAATGAAGGGTGGCGTCGGACTGGATAATGACGTGCTTGTGCGAGGTTTGCTCGAGTTCGTCGATAAGCATGGACTCGCGGGTCTTCAGGGCTTTGGCGATTTCCGGATTCACGCGGATGGTGAGATTCGGGCCTTCATGATCCGGCGTCGCCATCTTGCGCGCTTCGGCCTGGATTTCATAGCACAGCGTGGGGATGGACTTGACCATACCGGAGCCGGTGCAATACGGGCACGGCTGGCAGAGGACGCGCTCGAGAGCCTGCTTAGTGCGCTTGCGGGTGATGCAGACGAGGCCGAATTCGTTGAAGGAAAGCGCCTTTGAAGGAGCCTTGTCTTCTTCGAGGGCCTGCTGCAGCGCGGACAAAACCTTTTCGCGGTTGCGGCGCTCCTCCATATCAATGAAGTCGACGACGATGATGCCGCCGAGGTCGCGCAGGCGAATCTGGCGGACGATCTCCTTGACGGCTTCGAGGTTGGTCTTGACGATGGTGTCTTCGAGACGAGTGGAGCCTTTGCCGACGAACTTACCAGTGTTGACGTCGATGGCTACGAGCGCTTCGGTGTGGTTAATGACGATGTAGCCGCCGGACTTGAGCCAGACCTTGGCGCGCAGCGCTTTGTCGAGCTCGTGCTGGATGCCGAACTCTTCGAAGATCGGCGTTTCCTTGGTGTAGAGCTTGACCTTGTTGACGAGCTTGGGCTGGAAGCGGCTGACAAACTCGACAATCTTGCCGTATTCCTCCTCGTTGTCAATCCAGATGCCGGTGAAATCGTCGCTGACATAATCGCGGAGGATGCGCTCGACGAGGTTGAGGTCGCGGTGGAGCAGAGCGGGAGCCTTGCGCTGCTCGCTACGCTCCTTGATTTCGTTCCAGGTCTTGCCGAGGAACTCGATGTCGGTGCGGATCTCGTCGTCCGTGGCCCCCCCGGCCGCAGTTCGAACGATAAAGCCGCCGGGATAGGCGTTTCCAGCTTCGCTGACCAGACGGCGCAAACGCGAGCGGTTTTCCGCGGAGATAATCTTGCGTGAAACGCCCGTGTGGTGAACCGTGGGCATATAGACAAGGAAGCGGCCCGGCAAAGCGACGTGGCTGGTGATGCGCGCGCCTTTCTTGCCGAGTGGCTCCTTGGCGATCTGGATGACCACGTCCTGGCCGGCCTTCAGCATTTCGGAAATGAGCTGGGGACGGCGCGATGGGCCGGAATGGCCGCCTTGATAGCCACGATTGTGCCTCGGACCACCTGGCCCGCGGCGTTCGAATCGCGGCCCGCCAGGGCGTCCGCCGCGATCGGGACGTCCGCCACGGCTGTCCGGGCGTCCGCTGCGACCACGGTCGCGTCCGCCGCTGCGGAACGGCCGCTGGAAGCGTGAACGTGGGTTGCCGCCGATGCGGGCGGAATCACGCGGGAAATCCTCGCGAGGAGCCGCGGAGCCACCAATGCGCGGCGCCCGAGTCTCGCCAGGGAGGAGAATTGCGTCGTCTTCGATGACCGCAGGGGTTTGCGCAACGGATTCGCCGTGAGCCGCCGCGGATAGCACTTCCTCTTCAACATGCTCCGCTTCGACGTATTCGTGTTCGACATGTTCCTGTTCGCCATGCTCGTGTGAACCGTGAGCAGCGGCGTGTTCGGCATGCTCTTGAGCCACGTCAGCGGCAAATTCCGCGCGGCTTGCGGCGCGGCCGGCTTCGACTTCCTCGGCTTCTTCCGCGGAGAGCTGCGAAACTTCCGTGACGATGGTTTCTTCGGCTTCTGTCTCTTCTTCCTCTTCTTCGTCGAATTCGGCGCCGCCGACGATGGCGTCAGCTTCCACTGCGTCCGAGGTTTCTTCTTGCTTGGCTTCGACGAAACTGGAGGCGAGCGCGGCGACTTGATCCTCGTTCAGTTCAACGTCATTCCGTTGTGCTTCCACATGGTTAACAACTGGCTCTTGTAGAGGTTCAGATAGAGAGTCACCCGCGGCAGGAGATTCCCCAACGGAGTCCGCAGTTTCTCCTGAGGGCGCCGCTTCTACTTCAGCGCCGACATCTGCCAGAAGCCAACGGGGCAATCCGCCAGAGAACCGCCGAGGAACGCCGCCGGTCGCGGCAGCGGCAGGGAGATTGGAAGTTGCGCGTGGTGCAATTTCTTCGACAGCAGGACGCTCTTCGCTTGCTTCATGCTCAACAACGGGAATAGGAGCAGGCGCGACGGCGGGCTTGTTGCGGTACTTTGCCAGAGATTCGCCGGGAAGAAGGATCTCTTCCTCGGGCGCACGGGTCACGGAGGGTGCGGAGTTGCGCGGAACCTCCGCACGCCGATTGTCGTAGCCGCGAGACTGTCCGCCGCCGCGATTATCGTATCCACGGGATTCGCCGCCTTGTGGCGACGCGTACTTCGAAGGAGGAAGATTACGCCCGCCGGGACCACCCTGTGGGCCTCCACCGCGATGGCGTCCGCCACGACGTCCCCAACGGCCGCCGCGGCCACGATCCCCGCCTCGGTCACCGCCACGATCCCCGCCCCGGCTAAAACTCTGTCCCGGACGGTCGTTGCCACCGCGGGCTGGATAGTTTTGTGTTGGGTTGTAATGGGGCGCGAAATTCTGGGGCGCGGAGGCGTTGGAGTCCGGCTGGCGCTCCTCTGCCGCTTCGGCGTGATGCTCTTCCGGGCGAGCAGAAGGAAGCGCGTCGTGATGTTCCAAGTTCTGGTCCCCGGCGGCGGGAGCGTCCTCGTGGGAAGCGCGCTGTTCATCTACAGTGTGTGCTTCGTGTTGATGGAACTCGTCGTGGTGTGTTTCTTCGTGGTGCTCGCTGGCCCGGGCCAGAGATTCGCCTGGAAGCACTTCCACGGGAGAACCAATAGCCGGGGGCAGCGATGCCACAGAAGTTTGCGGCTGCTCGTGTGGGTGCACGTGATCGTAGTCTTCGAGGTTTTCAAAAACATCGCTGACATACAGGAAAGCGTCGCCATCCAGACCGATGTCCACGAAAGCGGACTGCATGCCTGGCAGAACGCGGGTAACTTTTCCTTTGTAGATGCTGCCGACGAGAGCGAACTCTTTTTCCCGCTCGATGTAGATTTCGACTAACTGACCTTCTTCAAGAATCGCGACTCTCCGTTCGTGGGAGGCCGCGGAAATAACCAATTCTTTCGACATGAAAACTCCTTATGCGTAATTCCAGCGCAGCCGGAATCACCCTTCTGTGCAGCCCCGGCTTGGCCGGGACTGCCAGGAAGCATCGCCGCGAGCGTATGCCCGTCGGAGTTTCCAAAAACCGGAGCCGCTCCCGGCAATGCCGGGACGCACGTTGGCCACACTGGTAGGGAAGTGGCTTGGCGTTCGAAGCCAGAGGCGTAGCTCCCGACTAGGTCGGGGCCAGTTACAAGATGATTCCTCAGTCTGTCGAGGCTGGTCCGTCGCCGGAAACGAGCCGGGCGATCGGCGGACGATGCTGTCCTCACTCTAAAAATCCTTCTTACTTGCGATCTCGGCCGAGCCGGGATCAACAAATCCAATTCTTCTCCGGTGCGTTCCGCGGAAGCAGAGACGTCACTCGGTACTGGCGGCTTGGTCAGTTGACGAAGCGGCGAAGCCGGACATTCATCACCAGGCCAATCGCCAGGAAAACGAACAACGTGGCGGAACCTCCGTAACTCATCAATGGCAAAGGAATGCCGGTTACCGGCATAGCCCCGATGACCATTGCCACGTTTACCAGTACATGGAACCCAAGCGCCGCTGCCACGCCCATGACCAGAAACATTCCCGCGCGATCTTTCGCGCGTTGAGCATTCTGCACTAAACGCAACAGAAGCGCCATATACAACCCGAGGGCCAAAAGCACGCCCTTGAACCCCTGTTCTTCAGCCCACGCCGACATAATGAAATCCGAGTACCGGACGGGGATGTAGCCCAGTTGATTCTGACTGCCATTACTGAACCCTTTGCCCCAGAAGCCACCCGAGCCCACGGCAATCTTCGATTGCAAGAGCTGATAGCCGGAGCCTTTGGCGTCCTCTTCAGGGTGCAGGAAAGAAGTAATTCGTTCCCGCTGATACGGCTTGAGGATTCGCCGGCTAACGGGAGGATAGAAAACTGCGCCCACCAACAAAATCCCTGCCAGCGAAAACGCCGCCGCGTGTTGCCATTGCAAACCCGCCAGAAATGCGCCAACCACAAGCAAGGGGATCAGCACGAGGGCCGTCCCCAAGTCGGGTTGCTTGAGTATCAAAACCAGCGGAACACCTACCAACAATCCTGCCTTGATCAGGTCACGCAGATCAAGCTGATCGGAGCGGACTTCCGCAAAGAAGCGCGCCAACACTATGATTATAATCAATTTGACCAATTCTGACACCTGAAGAAGTTCTCCTATACCCGGGACGTTGATCCAGCGTTTGGCACCGAAGCGAGTATGCCCAACAAGGAGAACTGCAATCAGCGCAGTGATGCCGAGCAGATACAGGGCGGGGGCCTGATCCAGAATCAGGTGATAGTCCAACCGCGAGAGCGCGAACATCAGCACGAAACCGATTACCAACCAGCGCACCTGCTTCATGTGCATGCCCGATAGCGTGCTGCCGTGCGTGGCGGAATAAATTTCGATCACGCCAAGCGCACAGATAGCGGCGAGGATGGCCAAGAGCAGCCAGTCGTAATCGCGGGTTCCGGGTGCGTCTTTCATCGCGGAGGTTGAAAGTTCAAGCGTGAAGGTTGAAAGCCAAGAACCAGCCAGGTGCTGTCAGCGCCAGTGTTTCGGGTCTGAACTTCATAAGACAAAATCATTAGAGTCCTCTAGCGCCGTGGCTCCGCGCTGGCGCGCGCCGGCACAACTGCGGCGCTCTCCTCCGGCTTCAGGGCTGACCGTGGAGCAGTCGCTGCCACGCGAGCCGGCGTATTCCGTGGATCAGGCTGCTTGGATTCGGCCGTTTCCTGACCCTGCGTCTTCTTGTTCTTCTTGTCGTAGTAGGCCTTGATGACTTCCTTGACCACGGGACCGGCTGCTTCGCCGCCGTGTTTTCCGCTTTCCTGGACCAGCACGGCCACGACAATTTCCGGGTTGCGGCGCGGCGCGTAGCCAACAAACCAAGCATTGTCCTCGAACTTTTTCTGTTTCCCGAATTTCTCACGGGTTGCATAACCGATCACCTGTGCAGTTCCCGATTTTCCGCTTACTTCGATTCCCGGCAGCCGGACATTCCTCGCCGTGCCACCTTCTTCGTTGACAACGCCGTACATTGCGTCGGTTATTTTTTCCACAGTCGCCTCGGAAAGCGCAACCCGTTCCTCACCAACGTTCAGGGCGTCCTTCAAGAGGTGAGGTTGTTTGAAAACACCGCCACTCGCGATTCCGCCGATCATGCGAGCGAGCTGAAGAGGAGTGGTGATGACGGCGCCCTGACCGATGGCCACCGATATCGTTTCACCGGCATACCATTTGCGATGATAGACGCGCTCGACCCATTCAGCGGAAGGCATCAGCCCTGCCAACTCCTCTGGGAGATCGATTCCAGTCTTGCGTCCGAGCCCGAATTTGCTGCCGTAGTACGAAAGGCGGTCAATTCCCAAGCGCATTCCCACGTTGTAGAAGAATATGTCGCAAGATTCAAGGACCGCTTTGTGTAGCCCGGCCACACCGTGAGAGCCCTTCCCGTAAATGTAACACTTGAACTGCCGGCCGTAAAAAGTAGCGTAGCCGGGGCAAAATGTCGTGAAGCTTTCCGGAGGATTCTTGTCCTCCAACATGGCGGTGGCGGTCACAATCTTAAAAACCGACCCCGGAGCAAGCTGCGCCTGAATCGCCCGATTGAGGAGCGGTTTTTGCCGGTCCTCGTTGAGACTCTTCCAATCGTTTGCCGAGATGCGCACGGCGAAATCATTTGGGTCCAAGGTCGGATGGCTCACCATCGCCAGGACTTCGCCGGTGCGCGGGTCCAGCGCGACGGCGGCCCCCGGGCGCGCTCCCAAAGCTTGCTCGGCAACTTGCTGCAAATCGTAATCGATCGTCAACAAAATCTGCTTTCCGGAAATGGCTTCTTGCGTGGCCAGGCGATCCACTTCTTTGCCGACACTATTCACGACCACGCGCCGCATGCCGTCGGTGCCTTGAAGCAGGTCGTTGTATTGCCGCTCCAAACCGCTCTTTCCCGCGAAGTCGCCGGGGCGGAGTCTGCCGTTGCTTGCCTCGATCTGCTGTTCGCTGACTTCACCGACATAGCCCGCGGCATGAGCAAAAAATCCGCCAGGCAGATAACGCCTGCGGTGCACGGGGATCATTTCCAGGACGGGAATGTCCGAACGGTGCGATTCGATGAAAGCGACGTCCGCGGGCGAAGCGTCGGGCTTGATGATAATGGGCTGGAACTTCGGGAGATTCTTCGCATTGTTAAGTTGATCATGCAAATCATCCAGGGGAATTCCCAGACCTTCCGAGATGCCCGCCAGATGTTTTTGCACTTGCGCCAGGTCATCGCGCAGGAGGAGCACGCTGAAGGACGGCCGATTGTCCACAAGCACGCGGCCTTCGCGGTCCAGCATGCGGCCGCGCGGCGCAATCACCGGAATGTAGCGCACGCGGTTGCGCTCGGCCAGCGAGCTGTACTTATCCGCATCGATGACCTGGAGCTTCCAGAAGCCGAGCAGCAACACGCCTATCATTCCCACGATGATGTAGGATGCTATGGCCAGCCGCGCCTGCGGCAATCGATTGTCGTTGCGGAACCAGTACGACACGAAAACCCCGCGCGCGAGTACTTTTTTCCCGGGCTTTCAGCCCACTCCGGCCCAATTTGACTGCACTAGCCGGACTAAACTCGCGTCACGAAAAAATACACAGCGTGGGTTTCGAGTGGACCCCGAAAAAAAGCAGAGTCACGCCGAAAATGTCCTTCGAAAATTTCCTCGAACCTGGGAACCGAAAAAATCTCCCGGGACTCCCGAATCACCGCCGGACCGAAGCTGCGTAAAGCAGCAAGAGTCTTCTAAACCTACCACCTGCATCAAGGGGCCGCAAGCCGTACGGGAGGACAGGTTCCAGGAATGCATTGGTGCTTAACTGTGCCGCGGCGCTACGCATGTTGCCGTGGCTGCGGATATCACGCTATCGTAGGCAGTTCACCTATGGCCGCTGAAACAAACAGGGAAAAGCCGCTGCGACTGGCGCTGATTGGCATGTCCGGCGCCGGGAAGACCTTCTGGACAAAGAAGTTAGCTGCCGATGGGTGTCCTGCTGTTTCTTGCGACGACCGCATCGAGCAGAAGCTCGCGTCGCGCCTTGCTGCCGGCGGGTACTCCGGCATCAACGGCGTTGCTGCGTGGATGGGCTGGCCGGATGCCGCGACTTACGCTCAACGGGAATCCGAATACCTAGCGGAGGAGATTCATACGCTGGATGAAATCTTGACGGAACTCGAGCAACAGCCGCTCAAATCGATGCTGCTCGATACCACGGGAAGCGTTATTTATAGCGGGAACAATTTGCTGATGCGCTTGCGGCGGCAAATGACGATTGTGCATCTGGCAGCTTCCGCGGAAGAGCAGCAACTCCTGATCGAAAGATATTTGAACGATCCCAAGCCGGTGTTGTGGCGCGGCGCGTTTCAACCTAAGTCAGGCGAAAAACCGCGTGAGACGGTTGCGCGGTGTTATCCAGGGCTGATTGCGGCGCGGCGCCAAAGCTATGAAGCGCTTGCGCATTGCACGCTGCAAGTTGCGGCGTTGCGCGATGGCTCTCTGGATGCACCCTCCTTTCTGAAAATGATCCAAGACAAAACGACAGGCCCGCGATGAGAAAGATTCGTTGAGATATCGGAGCACATCGCGCAAAGCCCCGCTGACTTCGCTTCGCGGCGCCGTGCTGCGCGGACTTGCGCCCGACGGCGGCCTATACATGCCCGTTGAGATTGCGCGCCATTCGCCGGAGGAGCTCGAGGAATTTCGCAGACTGCCGTTCACGGAAGTTTGTTTCCGCGTGGTGCGTCCGTTTGCCACGCCGGATGTTCCAGAAGAACTGCTATGGCAAATCGTGAGCGAGGCGATCAACTTTCCCATAAAGCTTGTTTCGCTCTCACCGGGCTTGCACATCCTGGAACTGTTCCACGGGCCGACGCTGGCGTTTAAGGATTTCGGCGCCCGCTTCATGGCGCGGCTGATGGCGTATTTTGTACGCGGCGAAACGCGGCCCCTTACCGTGCTGGTGGCGACGTCTGGGGATACCGGCAGCGCCGTGGCGCATGGCTTCTTGAACGTGCCGGGAATCCGCGTGGTGATTCTCTATCCATCGAAACGCATCAGCGAAGCGCAGGAGAAGCAGTTCACCACGCTGGGCGAAAACATCACCGCGCTCGAAGTGGGGGGCACGTTCGATGATTGCCAGCGGCTGGTGAAGCAGGCGTTTTCCGACGTCGAACTGAACAAGCGCGCGTTTTTGACTTCCGCGAATTCCATCAATATCGGCCGGCTGCTGCCGCAGATGTTTTATCATGTGGCGGCTTACCGGCAGTTGCCGGTGGCTTCGGTGCCGCTGATCGTTTCGGTGCCCAGCGGGAATTTTGGCAATCTCACCGCAGGGATTTTCGCCAAACGCATTGGCTTGCCGGTAGCGAAATATGTGGCTTCGACAAATGCCAATGACGTCGTGCCGGAATACTTGCGCACCGGAGAATTTCATCCGCGCGCGGCGAAGGCCACGTATTCGAATGCCATGGACGTGGGCAATCCAAACAATTTTCCGCGCTTACTCGATTTGTGCCGCAACCGCCTCGAATACGTGCAGAAGGAGATTTGGGGGCACGGCGTGACAGACGAAGAAACCTTGCGGGAGATGAAGGCCATCCACGATCGCTTCGGCTATATTGCCGACCCGCACACCGCAGTGGGGGTGCTCGGATGGGAGGCGTACAAACTCGAACATGCGGAGCCGGCGCAGGGTTTGGTGCTGGCTACGGCGCATCCCGCGAAATTCGCCGATGTAGTTAAGAAGGCTATCGGCGCTGCGCCGCCCCTGCCAGATCGTCTTGCCGCATATTTGAAGCGCGAAAAACTCTCGCTGCCGATATCGAGCGTGTTCGACGAGTTCAAACAGTTTCTGGCCAACTAAGTCTCAAGAAACAACCGAGATCCAGCGGCCGAAGCATGCCGCATTGCTAGTTCCTGCGGAGGCGGTCCAAAAGTAGGAAGAGGAGCACCGCGACCAGCCCGTTGACGAGCGCTGTGACAATGAGATGCATGTTGAACCAGGGCTCGGGTTGTCCCAGGAGAATCCCGCGCGTAACGGCAATCAGGCCCTGATGCACAATGAAGAACGCAAAGGTGAGGGCGAAACGCGCAGCGGGATGCTCCGTATCGAGCCTCGCGCCGATCGACGAAGCAAGATATCCGATGATGGTTTTCGCGATTCCGTAAAGTCCGAGTGGAACCGTAGGGCCGCTAAGACTGTCCTGAAAGAGACCAATGACCATGCCCAGGAGAAGGCCCGTCGAAGGATTGCGCCGGCTGAGGCCGAAATAAATCGTCACGAGTAAAGGAAAATCAAGTACAGCGGCCTTCGCAAAATGAATCGGGAAAGAAGCCTGGATCACCAGCGCCAGTAGCGTGGCGATGATGATGGCGCCGGCGCGAAACTTGTGAACTTCGATGTGCGATTCGCCGCGGATATCGAATGCGTCGTTCATCGTCTTACCGCCGGTGGGGGAGCAGATGCGATTGGAGCGGAAGGCTGCGCATTCGCGGGACGTTCTTCACTTTTCGTTTCGAGGGGACGGAGTGATGGAAGAACCAGCACTTCCTCAAGGCGCTCGAGGTTTGCAGACGGCTTGACGCGAATCTGCTTGAACGGATTGCCGGCCTTGATTTCTGTGACGGTACCCACAGGAAGATCGCGCGGGAAGATGCGGTCCATGCCGCTAGTAATGACGCGTTCCCCCAGATTGACTTCATCGTCGTTCGGAACGTATTTCATAACCAAGAGAGGCTCACCCTGTCCCCCAACGGGGCTCTGGATGCGGGAGTCCGCCAGCATTGCGCCGACGCCGCTCTCCTTGTCAGTGAGCAGAAGCACCTGGGACGCATTTGGGTAGGCTTCAACGACTTTGCCGACCACGCCGTCCGGAGTGATCACTCCCATATTCTTGCGAATGCCGTCGCGCTCGCCGCGGTCTAGTTGAATCATGAGGCTCGCTGTTCCCGCGCCCGTGCCAATCACGCGCGCCGTGATCATCGGAACGTCGGCGTGCGATTTCCGGAAATTCAGAAGTATCGCCAGGCGATCGGCTTCCGCGGCCTTGCCCAGAAGCTGCGCCACTTGGAGTTTCAGCGCATCGTTCTCGCGCCGAATCTGCTCATTTTCCTTCGTCGTATTTTGGAGCGCGAAGTACTTGCGCCAAGCATCGCGAAACCACCCGAAGCTCGAGGAGCCTGCACGTTCAAATGGCGAGACTGCGCCAACCGTCCAAACGCGAATAAGCCGGCCCTGGGACTCCCGCTTGATCTGTACGGCCAGCATGAGTACCTGCAAAATAATGACGCCTGCGAGCAGGACCAGTGACTTATGGCGAGAAGGAATGCCAACCATAGAACCTAGATTTCCTCGAAAGTCTTCAATTCTATCGGCCGCCCCAATATGGAAAAAGAGCGCAACTCAGTCGATCGTCTCCAAACGTTCTCCCATGAGCAGGGCGGAAACGGGTCGTTGCGTGGTCTTGTCCACTTTTCGGAGGTACTCGCGATGCAGCGCTTTTCCCGGACGCACCTTATCTTTCCAGACGAGCTCGTAGCGAAACTTTGTTGTTTCCAAAAGCGGGGTAGCATCTTGAATCTCACGGCTCAATTGCGATTCGGGGGGCTCGGCTCGCGCCATTTTATCGTGCGAGGAAATTCTATCAATGTCCTTGAAGGTCCACTTCGAAGGGTCTCCCGCAATTGTCAGCTCTCCGGCGCCCAACCCCGAAAGCACGAGGAAAGTGTTCTCTGATTCCTTCTCAATTCGATCGTAGCCCTGGAATTTTCCCTGCTTATTCAGCGTAAATTTTGCCAACAGGCTCGGGTGCGCCGCGTCTGAGGTATCAAAGATTTCCAGCAAGTCCCACGTTAGAATCAGGACCTTGTCCTTGTCGTGGGCGACAGCGTCAAAACCACGCTTCGCAGTAACGGCAACGCGTCCCGCAATCTTCAAGTCGCTCGCGTCGTCGAGCACGACGACGTTGAGGCCCAGGGCGCCCGTCTTGTCGCAAGAGTAAAAAACAACGCGCTTTTCGTACGCGTAGACTGCCGGGCCGCAGTCGTCAGCACGGCATACTCCGGCGCCTAACAGGATCACCAGAAGGCTGAGCTTAGCAAAAGTCTTGTGTTCGCGTGCGATGGCAGGCATGGGGAAGCTCCGTCAGTCGATGCAAACCTGGCGCAGAAGCTTGAAATCGCTCAACATCTTTCCCGTGCCGAGCACTACTGACGCCAACGGATCATCCGCTATCGAAACCGGCAATCCGGTTTCCTCGCGAATCCGCTTGTCAAGATTCTTCAGCAGCGCGCCGCCGCCCGTCAGGACGATACCTCTGTCGCTGATATCGGCGGAAAGCTCCGGAGGTGTGCGCTCGAGCGCAACGCGCACGGCGTTAAGAATGGTCGCGACGCATTCGCTCAGCGCTTCGCGAATTTCGCTGTCATCGATGGTGACCGTTCGCGGCACGCCTTCGATGAGGTTGCGGCCTTTCACTTCCATCGTAAGCGGTTTCTCCAGCGGATAAGCGGAACCAATTTCCATCTTGATCTGTTCCGCCGTGCGTTCGCCGACCAGCAGGTTGTACTTGCGCTTCAAATATTGCATGACGGCTTCGTCCATCTCGTTGCCCGCCACGCGCACGGACCGTGAATAAACAATGCCACTCATAGAGATGACCGCGATATCGGTTGTGCCGCCACCGATGTCCACGACCATGTTGCCGGAGGGTTCCTCGATTGGCAGTCCGGCGCCGATCGCCGCGGCCATGGCCTGCTCGACGAGGAAAACTTCGCTGGCTCGCGCGCGATACGCAGAGTCCTGCACGGCGCGCTTTTCCACCGGAGTGATTTCGCTCGGGACGCCAATGACAATTCGCGGATGCACCAGCACGCGCCGATTGTGGGCCTTCTGGATGAAATAGGTCAGCATCTTTTCGGTGACTTTGAAGTCCGCGATGACACCGTCTTTCATCGGCTTGATGGCGACGACGTTGCCCGGCGTGCGTCCGAGCATCTCTTTCGCTTCGCGGCCGACAGCCACGACTTCTCCGCTGGCCTTGTTGATGGCCACGATCGAGGGCTCGTTGACGACAATGCCTTTGCTGTGCGCGAAGACCAGCGTGTTTGCCGTGCCCAGATCGATGGCGAGGTCGGAAGAAAATAGACTGAACACCGACCTCATGTTGTAACCGTTCTTGTTCATCCCCCATCCCCCTGCGGAGAAAGACTCTCCGCTGTCCGGCCGGCACTAGCGCTGGCCTCACCGCGGCCAGCCCTCAACTCCTATTGTCTCCGGACACTACGACCAGCGCAAAGGCGCTTGGGCCTTTCTTCGGAACTCTTACTTCGGAACCACGATGGACACCTGCTTCGTTGCCGTCCCGCCCCGGCGATTCGCCCCGATAATCGAAATCGTGTGCTGACCCGGAGCAAGCTTATCGGTGAAGTGCCGGAAATTCCCATCGGGTGCGATGTTAGGCACGGATTGTCCATTAATAATTAGAGCCGCTCCCGGTTCCGTCCGGCCCACGATCTCTGCCGACTGTCCGACAACCTGCGTGCTGGTAATCTCCAGGACCATGTCCTGTGTCTTGCCTTGCGCCACGAGCGTGAACTTGAAAATTGTGCTGACTTCGCTGGTCTGCTTCTTTCCATCCGTTGCAGTGACGCTCCAAAA
>MNDE01000087.1 GCA_001914785.1 Acidobacteria bacterium 13_2_20CM_57_17
TCCGCCTGTGCGTCGGATTCGCCCATTTGTTCCGACCAGGGCGAGACGGCGACTTCGACGGAGCCTTTATCCCACCCGTACGGTTTCCCACAGGTGACGCGGCCGGCGAGCTCCTGCCCCACCATACTCGGCAATTGTTTGGCTTCGAAAACCAATTGGTCGGCAGGCGTTCCGTCCGTCGCGACAATGCCGCGCAGCGCGCCGATGTTGCGAATGTGGCGCACGAGCGCGCGTGTATCGATGTCCCAGATCACGGGAATCTTGTGCCGGTTCAAGTACAATTGCGCGGTTTCCGCCGAACGCCAGTTGGAAGAGACCTGCGAAAATTCCCGCACGATCAGCGATTCGATGTAAGGGCGGGAGGATTCTTCGTCTTCGAGGTTGGCGCCGACATTTCCGATGTGCGGATACGTCAAACAGACGATCTGACCGGCGTAGCTGGGGTCGGTGAAAACTTCCTGGTAACCGGTGAGGCTGGTATTGAAAACGACTTCGCCGCCGCGGCGCGTAATCGCGCCCGCCGCGCGGCCGTTAAAGACGCGCCCGTCTTCCAGCGCGAGTGTCGCGGGTCGGTGCTGAACCTCGGTCAGTGGGGCCTCCCATTTTTCTCATCAAGCTGTGCCATTCACTTTGTATCGGAGTCGGTCGTCGAGAGCGAGCCGAAATGATCGACCGGCCAATAGGCAAATACGGCGCGCCCATAAATGTACCGGCTCTCGACCGGGCCGAAAACGCGCGAATCGTTGGAGCTGATGCGATGATCTCCCATGACGAAGTAGCTGTCCTTCGGAACGCGCACCAGCGCAAAATCGCTCAGGTCCTCGTATTGAGACGGAACATAAGGCTCGGGCACAAGTTTCCCGTCGACGTATACAGCGCCCTGGCGGATTTCCACTGTTTCGCCCGGCAAACCGATCACGCGCTTAATGAAGGACTTCGAGCGATCGAGCGGATACCAAAACACGACCACATCGCCGCGCTCGATGGGCTCGAACCTGTAAACGAATTTGTTGATGAAAATGCGTTCCTGGTCGGAGAGCAGCGGAGCCATGCTGGTGCCTTCGACTTTTACCGGCTGATACAAGAAAACGATGATCACCAATGCGAGGCCGATAGCGATCAGGAGGTCGCGCGTCCAGACGCGAATCTCGTTGCGCAGGGAGTGCGCAGGCGCGGGCCGCCCGGTGGCGTTCAATTCTGAGCGGTCACTTCTCACGCCGGGAGTCAATTGGCTAGCAGTCGCAAGGGAGGATGATGCCGGAGCTGGGGTCTCCGGTGATGTCGAGGTCGCGGGCTGTTTCTCGTCCTGTCTTTCCATTTTGAGGCGCCTTGTATTTATAGCATGGCCATTGCGACCCGCGCCAGATGCGATTTACCGCTTCGTGTCGGAGGGGGAAGCCTGCCGTGTTTCTGTCCTCTTATTGAGATTCGTTGAGCCGCCGGCTCGTTGCTCTGCGATATCGAGTACTGAGCGAACTGCGAAAAGGGTTTGGGAGGCTGGCCCAGCCTAAGTTTAGTCGTCACCAAGGGCAAAGTTCAGAGAGGCTAGCGCGGTGACGACGGCGGTTTCGGTACGCAGAATCCTGCGGCCGAGGGACGCTTCGCTAAACCCCGCCTTGCAAGCGGAGGCAAACTCTGCTTCGGTCCAGCCGCCTTCTGGGCCGATTGCCAGCACTGCGCTGGCCGCCCGCTGGCCTTGCAGAACTCTTCGCAAGGACGAGGCAGTTGTCCGCTCGGAAAGCATCACGCGCAAACCTTCTTTGTGGGAAGCGAAAGCGATTTCCGGCTTCGCCAGACCGTCCAGCACGGGCATGCTGAGGCGTCGCGATTGCTGCGAAGCTTCGAGCAGGATCTTCTTCCAGCGCTCCGCTCGTTTTGCTGCCGCGACGAGCATGGCTTTCTCGCTGCGCTCCGCGGCGAGCGGCACGATCGCGCCCACTCCGAGCTCAGTGGCCTTTTCGAGCGCCCACTCGAACGCGTCAAATTTCACTACGGCCAACAGCAGGGTGACATTCAAGTTGGATTGGACGGCGGGCAGCTCCTCAAGCAGCGCGAATTGCACGCGATCGCGGGTGACGCTTTCGATTCGACTGAGCCACACTTTTTGGCCATCGCTCAGCTCATAAAGCTGGCCGGCCTGGGCGCGCAACACGCGGCCCAAATGGTGCGCGGCGTCACCTTCCATGACGGCGGTCTTACCCGCAAATTGGTCCACGAAAAATCGTCTTCGCACGTGGGGATTCTATCTTAGGTAAAGGTATGCCTGCTCGTAGAGAACAGAAAAAAATAACGCGGAGACGCGGAGAGCGATGTAGCTCAGGCCTTCAGGCCTGAGGATTTTCCACGACGGAGCGTCCCGATTGAGGATCGAAGAAGCCTCACCCCTAAAGGGGTGAGCTACAACGCTAGCCGAAGATATCTTTGACTTTGTCGAAGATCGAGGAATTGCGGTCGGCGGGCTTGTTTTCCACTTTGAGAGTGGCGCCGAGCTGCTCGATCAATTTGCGCTGATCGCGGGTGAGCTTGATTGGCGTCAGCACGCGGACGTGATAATACAAATCACCTTTGCCGCCGCCGCGCGGATCGGCCAATCCTCGGCCTTTGATGCGAAACACGGCGCCGCTCTGCGTGCCTTCTGGAATTTTCAGCTTCTCTTCTCCGTTCAGTCCCGGCACTTGCAGTTCGGTGCCCAGGGTCGCTTGAGTGATGCTCAGAGGAATCGTGCAATACAAGTCCGCTCCGCGCCGTTCGAAGAACGGATGCTCTTTGACTTCAAGCACGACGTATAGATCGCCGGCTGGCCCTCCGTTCGGCCCGGGTTCGCCCTCGCCAGCGACACGCAGGCGCGTTCCCGTGTCCACGCCAGGCGGAATCCGCAGCTCGATGGTCTTTTCTCGCTCAAGCCGTCCCTGACCGCGGCACTCCGGGCAACGCTCCTTCACAATCTGTCCCGCGCCCTGGCACGCCGGGCACGTGCGCGTAATGGTGAAGAATCCTTGTTGATACCCCAACTGCCCGCGGCCACCGCAGGTTTGGCAAGCTTGAACGCCGGTGCCTTTTTTCGCGCCTGTGCCGTTGCAAGCCTCGCAGTATTCCTGGCGGGGCAGCTTGATCTTGGTGGTCACTCCCGCGGAGGCTTCCTCGAAGGTGAGCGACATGTCATAGCGCAGATCGGCTCCGCGCTGTGCTCGGCCACGCCCACGGCGGCTGCCGCCCCCTCCGAACAAATCCTCGAAGCCGAAAAAATCTCCGAAAATGTCGTGGAAATCCTGGAAGACGGTGCTGTCGAAACCCTGACCGGCGCCTGCGCTGGAAAGTCCCGCGTGGCCGTAGGTGTCGTAGATTTGCCGCTTCTGAGCGTCGCTCAGCACGCTATAGGCTTCGGTGCACTCG
Organism: Acidobacteria bacterium 13_2_20CM_57_17; assembly: GCA_001914785.1. Lineage (GTDB taxonomy): Bacteria > Acidobacteriota > Terriglobia > Acidiferrales > UBA7541 > Acidiferrum. The sequence continues at coordinate 3,394 of MNDE01000087.1, forward strand.
CGGAACTTCACTTCCGCCTCGGCTTTGTTTTCAGGATTGCGGTCCGGATGCCACTTCAGCGCCGCCTTGCGGTAGGCAGATTTGATTTCGTCGACCGCTGCCGTTCGCGTAACGCCCAAGACTTCGTAGTAATCCCTTTGATGTCCCTTGGCCATGGAAACTCTGAATCTCCTTTAGTTCGCTGCTTCTTTCGATGCGGGACTGGGATGCACGGCTACGCGCACCATCGCCGGACGGAGAACGCGTCCATGAAACACATATCCCGGCTGAAAAACCTGCAGAATCGTGCCGTCTTTGTGGTCCGATGTTTCAGCGCGGTCCACGGCCTGGTGTAAGTGCGGATCAAAGGACTTTCCGAGGGGATCGATCCGCTCGACTCCGAGCTTCGTCACACTGTCCAACAGTTGCTTGTAGATGAGCTCAAATCCTTTGCGGTAATTTTCGTATTCGGCCTCGCGATGCGCCGCGAGAGCATGCTCGAATCCGTCGATGACCGGAATGAGCCCTTCGATCACGCGGGCCGTGGCGCGCCGGGAATCTTCAAAACGCTCCTTCTCGACTCGCTTACGGTAATTCTCAAAATCGGCTTGGCGCCGTAGCAGCGTCTGGCGCAGTTCTTCCAGGTCCGCGGTCAGCTTGGCCATCTCTGCATCGGCTTTCGCGGTATCGGCAGCGACGGCCTGAGCTTCCGCGGCCTGTTCCCCGCTCACGCCGCCCACGTCCTTGTCCTTGTCGACATTGAGATTGCTCTTCACTTCTTTGTCGCTCACTTTCTTATTTCTCCTGTGCCAAAACGTTTTCAAGTTTTGCTCAGCGCTTCGCTGAAGAGCTGCGCCACATACGCGACCGCGGTCATGGCGCGCTCATAATGCATGCGCGTCGGCCCTAGCACGCCAAGCGAACCCTGGACAAGGTCGTTCCTGGTGTACGCCGCGCTGATGAGGGCCAAGTTCTCACCAGCTTCGGAGATTTCCTTCACGCCGATTTGCACGTGGACCGGTTCGGGCGTTTCAATGCAGGCATTCAACACCGTCACGAGCCGGTGCTTTTCCTCGATGGCCGCCAGCAAATCGCGCAACTGCGCCTGGTCCACGAATTCCGCTGCACCGATGATCTGCGCCGTGCCTTCGACGTGTACGTGCGTGGCGCCTTCGTCCCCTAGCACAGCAGGATCGCACAACGTCAGAGCGCTTTGCGCCATACCTTCGTAGCGCTCGCGCTCCGTCGCCAGTTTCTGCAAAAGGTCGGCGCGGATGGCTTCCAGCGTCCAGCCGGAATAGTGGCGATTCAAAAAATCCGCAGTCGCGTCGAGTTCCCCCTGGGTGAACAACCGGTTGGGGCGCAGGATTTTGTCCCGCGTGTTTCCGCCGGGCGAAATGAGCACCACGACTACGCGTCCGTCAGGAAGGAGCCACATCCGCGCGTGCTCCAGAACGGTTTTGCCCAAAGGAGGCGACACAATGATGCCAAGGCCGTTTGAAACTTCCGCTAGCACGTGTCCGGCACGTTCGGTAATTTCCGCCGCGCTGGTGGCGCCGCCCATCTCGCGCTGGATCCATTCACGATCCACCGCGGTGATGGTTGCTTGCGAAGCAATCTCTTGCGCAAAAAACCGGTATGCCGCCGCGGTTGGTACCCTGCCGGCCGAAGTATGCGGTTGGTACAGAAAGCCCGCATCCTCCAGGTCGGCCATCACGTTACGAATCGTGGCCGTGCTCAGGGATTCCTCAAACGCTTTGGATATCGCGCGCGAGGAAACAGGTTCACCTGTCTCGATGTACGCGCGGACGATATCCGCCAGAATCTGGCGGTTGCGCCGTTCTTGGAGGGCTGAATTCCTCATAGCAGCACTCTACTCCTAGTGCTAAAGAGTGCTACCTATATTGTAGAAAGCGTGTCAAGCGGGGTCAACGTAAGACACGCTTCTCGGTTCGCGATAAAAAATAGATGAGGCAGGACTTATCCTGCGCCTAACAGCCGCCTCTTTTGCCAATTCCCTAGTTTCGTGACAAAACTAATTGTTGTCGATTTGGGCGCGCTGCAGCTTGTCGGAATAATCGATGTACACCGTTTTCCACTCGGTGAAGAAATCGATCGCAGCAATAGCTGCTTCGCGATGGCCGTTGCCGGTTTGCTTCGTGCCGCCGAAGGGCAGGTGAGTCTCCGCACCAATGGTCGGCGCGTTTACGTAGACAATGCCGGTGTACAGATCGCGCGTGGCCTGGAAAGCGCGGTTCACGTTGCGCGTGTAGATAGAAGCTGACAACCCGTAGGGCACGCCATTTGCCACGTCAATGGCATCTTCCAAATCGTGGATGGGAATCACGCACACCACCGGCCCAAAAATCTCCTCCTGCGCGATGCGCATATTCGGCCTGCAGTCGCCGAACACCGTCGGCTCGTGGAACCAGCCCTTCGCGTATGCGCCGCCGTCCAAGCGACTTCCGCCGGTCAATAATTTCGCGCCTTCATTTTTCCCGATCTCCACATAGGACATCACCGTTTTCAATTGCGCCTCGTTGATGCACGGCCCCATTTCCGTGGAAGCATCCAGTCCGTCGCCAACCTTCAGGGACTTCACGCGCTCCACAAACCGCGAGATGAACTCGTTGTAGACGCTCTTATGCACCGCGACGCGGCTCGCCGCTGTGCAACGCTGACCCGTGGTGCCAAATCCTCCCCAGACCGCGCCGTCCACCGCCAGGTCCAGGTTCGCATCGTCCATCACGACGATGATGTTCTTTCCGCCCATTTCCAGGCTGCAATGCTTAAAATCGGGAGCGCAGGTTTTCGATATAACGCGCCCCACTTCCGTCGATCCCGTAAAACTGACTACCGGCACGTCGCGGTTCTCCGTCAGCGCAGCGCCAACCGTCGAGCCGCTGCCGCCCACGAGGTTAAGCACGCCGCGCGGCACACCCGCTTCAGTGAGCACTTGCACCAGGTTGTAAACCGATAGCGGCGTATCCTGGGCGGGCTTAATCACCACGGTATTTCCGCTGATCAAAGCGGGCATAATCTTCCAGGAAGGAATCGCCATCGGAAAATTCCATGGAGTGATCATGGCGCACACGCCAACGGACTGGCGCACGCTCATGGCAAACTTGTTGGGCAATTCCGAAGGCGTTGTCTGGCCAAACAGCCTCCGGCCTTCGCCGGCCATGTAATACGTCATGTCGATGGCTTCCTGGACGTCGCCGCGGGTTTCCGCCAGGACCTTGCCCATCTCGCGCGTCATATCCTTCGAGAACTGCTCTTTGCGCTGAACCAGCAGCTCCGCCGCGCGAAACAGGATCTCCGCGCGCTTGGGCGCCGGCACCAGCCGCCACGACTTGTACGCTTCCTTCGCGGCATCCACGGCCGCATCCGCGTCCTCAGCGGTGGAAGACGCAAACATGCCAACCAATTCGTCCGTGTTGGCGGGGTTGCGATTTTCGTAGGCTTTTCCGCTTCGCGATTCCACCCACTCGCCATTGATGAAATTTCTAAATATCCGGGGCGCAACTGCCGTAGCCATACTTCCTCCTCAATGCCTGAAGCTCGCCGCTTTGCTGTTCGTCTGGTCCTCTGTGGACGTGAACGCGAGATACCACTTGCGCGGAGTCTGAATTCTACCGTTGCGCCTTAATGCGGTCAAACGCCGCCCCATCGAATCACATCACGACAAAAATCTACAGATTTGCCTGGAATCCCATTCAGCTTCCATTGTAACTAACCACTACGATGAGACGCCCTGTGTTCAACGGTTGACTTGCCTGCTTCCTCGTGGAGGGTCCCTCTACCTCATCGCGCTTGCGGAGCAGGCCCTGGCTCGTCTGTTCAAGGCCGCGTCTTAGCGCTTTAGCTCGTTTGAGTTGTTTGGAACAACGGTGCAGCCTTTTTAATATAGGCTAAGGTGCGTCTCTTCAGCATCTTATAGGTACTTCACTTTTTACTTGACAAGGCGATTACTAGTCTGTTAGACTCGCGAAGGTAGAGAAGTGCGCCCCGACTCTGCTCGGGGCTTTTTCTTTTTTGGACGCGGCAGCCTTGCTGCCGCTTTTCTTTTGTACTGGCGGGGCTTGCCAGGCGCTCCGGCTCCGATACCCCCGTGTCGTACGTCGGCTTCCTGCCGGCGTCTCTGTTTTCTCCATTTCGTAGTGCCGGCATCCTGCCGGCGTTTTTGTTTTTCTCTGTGACCTCTGTGCTCTTCTCTCTGTGATCTCTGTGTTAGGCCTCTGTCTTTTCTTCCGCTGTTCGCTGTTCGCTGTTCGCTGTTCGCTGTTCGCTGTCAACTCTCAACTTCTTCTTTCAGGACTCAAAACGATGAACGACAAAAAAATCAATCCTGTACAGGTGTGGAAACAAATGGAAGACCTGCTCGCGCCGCAGCTCAGCTTTTCGCTGTCCGACCGCGCCGTCTACTCGCATCTTCTTCGCCACAGCCGCCTCGAAGGCAAGCTGCAGTTCCAGTTCTCGATTCCTTGGCTGGCCCATGGCGTTGGCGTCACCAGCAAGACCGCACGCGACGCCGTGCGCCGCTTGATTGCGCGCGGCGTTTTGCACTTGGTCGAACGCAACACCCAAGCCCATCACGTCGTGCGCCTGCGGCTCCCCTCGGAGGTTCGCGCCGTACGCGCCGCCAAAATCGCGCCCTATCGGCCGGCCCCCGCGCCACATGCCGCTGTCAACCTCGAGGAGGAGGATTTCCTACGAACGCGGCCCTTGCGCCAGGCCATCCACGCCCGCGAGGACGGCCGCTGCTTTTATTGTTTGCGTCCAATCACTTGTAAAAGGTGGTGCATCGACCACGTTGTGCCGCGCGCGCAATCCGGCCGCAATTCCTACCGCAACCTCGTTTCTTGTTGTCTCGATTGCAATTCCAAAAAGGCGGAGCACCACGCCGTCGAGTTTGTACGCTCGCTCTACCGCGACCGCCGCTTGAGCGACCACGACCTCACCGGCCGCCTCCGCGCCTTGGATCATCTGGCCGCCGGCAAGCTCATCCCGCCACTTCCCGGTCAGAGACATACAGTAAACTGAATCGAGTGAATGACCGACGCTGGCGGCCAGTGGTAGACTGGCCCGCGGCGGAGGGAAGACAGATGGCGAAAAAAGCGAAGCAAAAGAAACCAAGGCGCGGAGCAAAAAAGATTACGGCGAAAGCGAAGTCGACCGGGAAGAAGGCTGGTCTGAAGCGCAAAGCGGCGCGCAAGCCGGCCGCTCGCAGGCGGCCCGTTCGCGAGACACAGGCTCTGCTGGGCAGCCAAAGCGTCCCGACGGTGCCGTTGAAGCATCGCGCGCGCACGGCGGCTGCGGGAGCGGGCGGAGGGGACTTCGGAGGAGTTTCCGTGGTTGAGGGCGCGGATTCCGAGAGCGCGGACGAATTGCTAGAAGAAGGGCAGACGTTCGAGGCGGGAATCGTAAGCGGTGTGGAAGACGCTCCCGATGCGGATCGAGGCGAAGTCCGCACACACGAAGTCCCGCAAGACGACGTGCCGGAAGAGTATGACGACAAAGACCGGCCGTAAAACCCTAGCTTTCTAGAAGCTGATTCCGCCACTTCCCGGTCATGCGTAGTTAGCTTGCGAACGGCAGCCCTTTGAAAGATCGGAGCACGCTTTCGTCCTGGCTGAGTGATGGCTTGCGGCAGCACAGCCAGAAATGGCTGTGCCACAAAGACTAAATCTGAGAGCTAGTGGCACAGGCAATCCTGCCTGTGTGCTTCTAGAGAAAGGACGCATAGGGATGGCCACGGAGGGTTCTTGCGGATCGATGCAGACGTGGTCGTTAAGGCTGACCGGCCCGCCGGGTTCGCTTGAAGTAAGCGAAGTATTCGCTGCCCGCACTGGACCATTTCCAGTCCTCAGGGCGGGCGACTAGCCCGGCGCGCACGGGATTCCATTCAATGTAATGACGGATGCGCTCGAATTCCGAGGAATTCCTAATCCAGTGATCAAAGGATTCGTCCTGCCAAAGAGGCTTGCCTGTGCGGCTGAGCCTGGCGTTTATGTCGGAAGCCGCGACTCCCTTTAGGGGGCCCGAAATTTTGGCGAGGGGCACATATGGGTCGAGAAGAATGTGGACGTGGTTGGGCATCACGACATAGGCGTGTAATTGGTAGCGGCCAAGCTCGGCTCCATGCACGATAGGATATTCGGCGTAAGCCGCGAACTCCGGGCTGGCCAGCCAGAGAGGACCCCGCTTGGCGGAGTCTAGAGCGGCATCGAGCCGGACGAATTCCCTTCCAGGAGAATCTTCCGGAGCAACTTCCGAAGGGTTGGTGGCACAGGCATTCCTGCCTGTGCGGTTTTTCTTCAACACGGACGCAGGCAACGATCCATGGAGTCTCCAAGTTATAAAGATAGACTTGCCTTCGGGATGCCAATGCGGGAGGTTGCGGCGATAAAATGTCATGTACTCAACTCATAGGTAATCCCATCCAATCTTACCAATGGCCCGGGCTTCTTACTAGTGGCACAGGCAATCCTGCCTGTGCGCCTTTGCCTTGCTTCAGTATTATCGATTCTAGGGGAACAGCTTACAATTGCCGAGCTTTCGTCCTGGCTGAGTGGTGGCTTGCGGCAGCACAGCCAGGAATGGCTGTGCCACAAAGACCTAAGGCGAGCTAATGCGGTTGAGCCTTTGTCTTGTCCGAGACTACTGCGCCAGCTTTCATGACCCATTTCACGTTGTTTAAGACCACGTTGATGTCCGCCAGCGGATCGCCTTCGACGGCGACGAGGTCGGCGAAATAGCCTGGCGCAGCGGCACCCAATTCGTTCTCTTTCCCCAGTAATTCCGCGGCGTTTGTGCTGGCGGTGCGCAACGCCTGCTCCGGACTCATTCCGGCTTTCACGAACCAGCCCAGCTCGCGGGTGTTCTGCCCAAACATGGTGTAAATGGCGTCCGAACCCATCGCAAATTTCACGCCAGCCTTGTGCGCCTTGCGCACCGTCTCCAGATTGCGCTCAATGAACGCCTTGGTCTTCTCCTGAAAACCGTTCGCATAGCCAATCTTCTGCCAGTTATCCAGGTAATAGCGGTTGTGATCGATGGTTGGGACATAAAACGTGCCGCGCTTGGCCATTTCCTGAACCGTGGAGTCGTCCATGTCCGTGGCATGTTCCAGAGAATCGGTCCCTGCCCGCACGGCGTCGCGCGCGCCGTCCGGGCCGTACGAATGAATGGCAATCTTCTTCCCAAATTTGTGCGCAGCGTCCACGGCGGCCTTGATTTCTTCGTAGTTGTACGTCTGAAAGCCGGTCACATCGTCATCCGTGCCGGTAGAAGCGTACATTTTGATCACGTCCGCGCCCGCGGCGATCTGTTGCCGCACCACTCTTAAGACTTCGGGCACGCCATCGGCGATGCCGCCAGCGGGGAGATTTATCCCCGGCTTATACGGCGTGTTCGTGATGTAAAGCCCGTACCCACACACAAACATGCGCGGACCAATCATTTCTCCGCGATTGATCAAGTCGCGCATCGCAATGTCCATGTACTGATCCGCACCGAGGTCGCGTACCGTCGTCACGCCTGCTTCCAACGTGCGCAAGGCACCTTTGCGAGCCAGAAATACTTCCACTGCCGGAGGATTGCTGGTGAGCTGCTTCAGCATCGGTTCACCTGGAGTCTCGTCGGTGTACATCGTCATGTGCGTATGCACATCGATCAGCCCGGGCAATCCCGTGAATTTCGACAGATCAATCGTCTCCGCGCCTGGCGGTATCGCCAATGCATCGGTGGTGACCACGCGAATGCGGTCAGCCTCCACAATCACAATGGCATTCGTCCAGAGCTTCCCCTTGCCATCCCAGAGTTTTCCAAAGCGCACAGCCTTGATGGCTTTCCCCGTCTTGGCGTTCGCCTTCTCTTGTGCGTAAATCCCGGGCACACATGCCGCACCGAGAACCGCCGCCAGCAGAACCCTCTTCGTTTTCATGGCACACCCACTCCTTCGTCCCACAAACACACGCTGAACGATGCCAGTTTTCTAATGCAGTTGTCGATGGAATGCAATCGCGAAGAACTGCGTCTACTGCTGACGGCGAAGCGGCTGAGTGGGTGTCGTATTTTGCAGCGAAGAAGCGCTCACAGGAGGCATGGGCGGCGCGACGCCCGCGGTCTGAGAGCCCAGGCCCAATTGCTGAAGGGTTTTCGCATCCAGCTTGCCGGTCGGATTCAGGCCATGAGTTCCCTGGAATTTTCTGGTCGCTTCAACCGTCGAAGCGTCCCACTTCCCGTTCGGTTTCCCCGTGAACGAACCGTCTTTCGCGAGCGCCTGCTGAATCTCGGAAATGCGGTCAGGAGCAGGAGCCTTTTGCCCCCGTTCCCGCCGGCTCGATCTCCTGGACCTTTTCCCGTGTGAAGCGCTACTGGCTTTGGAAGAAGCAGCCTTTTTGGGCGCTGCGGCCTTTGCTTGCGCCGTACTCGCGAACACACCTAGCCCCGCCGCCAGGAACAGCGTCAGGGCCAAGTTGGTCGCTTTTCGGACTCGCATCATGATTAGTGCCTGGTTTCGCTCGGTCGTTAGTGCCGCAAACTATTGCTGAGCGTCAGCCGGTACTTTGCCCGACAAGTAGAGCGTCAGCACACGGTCGCTGTCCTGCCGGCGAAGAACCTTGAAGACAACATCTTCACCGTGCTTGAGTTTTGTCACGGCCTTGCGGTAATCGGCAACGGAGGTCACCGCTTCACCGTTAATCTGGGTAATCACGTCACCGCGGCCGAAATTCAAATCATCCGCAAAGGACGCTGGCTCGACTTCCGTCACCAGCACGCCCTTTTGCCCTTCCATGCCAACGCGATGCCCGCGCTCCGGGGTCAACTCTTCCACGTGCAGGCCGAACTCCGGTGGCGCTGTTTCGCCAGGCTGGTCACCCAGGCGTCCCGCGGTGTTCGGGAACACTCGCGTGCGGTCTCCCACCTCGGCAGTCGCTTCTTTCTGCGCACGGTCACGAATGTAGGTAAGTTTTACCTTGCTGCCGATAGGTGCTTGCGCAATCGGGTTCACTAGGTCATTTCCAGTCTTCACCGGTTTACCGTTCACGCTGGTGATCACGTCACCGCCCTTCAATCCGGCCTTCTCCGCAGGGCTACCCGGCTCGACGCCTTCGATTACCACGCCGTAAGGAGCGCCCAGCGATTTAAGGGTGATCGGATTTGTGCTCGGCTCCTCCTGGAAGCTGACACCTATTGATCCCCGCGTCACGCGCCCTTGCTTGATGATCTGGTCGTAAACGTTAATGGCCGTAGTGGACGGCAACGCAAAGCCCACGCCTTCATACCCACGCCCGCCGGTGATGATTGCGGTGTTGATCCCGATGACTTCGCCGGCCAAATCCACCAGCGGCCCGCCGGAATTTCCCGGATTGATGGCGGCATCGGTCTGCAGGAATCTCTGGAACTGGTGCCCGATCCCGCCGCGGTCCTTGGCGCTGATGATGCCCGCGGTCACTGTCGCTTGCAGTCCGAAGGGGCTGCCAATCGCGAGAACCCAGTCACCCACTTGTACTCCATCCGAATTTCCAAGTTTCGCGATGGGCAATTCCTTGTTCGCGTCAATCTTGATTACCGCCAGGTCCGTGTCTTCGTCCACGCCAACAACTTTGGCCGTGTAGCGTGCGGTTTCTCCGTTCAATTGCACTTGGATCTTCGTGGCCTGCTCGACGACGTGGTTGTTTGTCAGAATGTATCCGCGCTTGTCCACGATCACGCCGGAACCCAGGCTGCGCTCCGCTTGCGGAGGTCCATCCTGCCGGCCGTCGAAGAATCGGTCGAAGAAATCCTGCATCGGGTCATCCTGATCATATGGTTGCGCGCGGCGCTTCTTGGACTGCTTGCGCTCTAGCACTTGCGTCGTGGCGATGTTTACAACCGCGGGTTCCACGCGATTCACGATCCCGGCGAACGAATTGGAAGCGGGAATCGGGTCCGGCACTGTAAGCGCCGTCGCTGTAGTGCCGGAGAATCCAAAGCCCTTCGTCGCCGACACGCGGCCGGAAACGATCGAGCCAATCAGAATTCCAACTACCAGCGTGAACGCGACAAATACCGCGGCGAGTACTTTCCGGCGCCGCGCCCAATCCATGAGTTCCTTCACTTGCTCTCCCATATCAACAACCCCTTTATATTGGCCCCCGAGGCCCTGTTTCGCCAGCGGCCGTACTCAGCCTGCTGCCAAAGTATAACACTGTCAATTCCAGTGGGTTGCAGCCGAATTGCGGTGCGCTGGAGCAATCACTGTCCGATAGGCCGGGGTACCTTGCGATTTTTGTTCTCCACAGTATTGGACGCAGGAACCCAGAAAATTGTTGTCAAGAGTGGCTAAGTTTTCCCCGCAGCCGTGTAACCACTTGCGAGTCAAGGGCTAACCGGCGGCTCGGAAGCTGCCTGAGCCTGGGATTTCTGTTAACACTTTCCCACGCTCAGCGTCTTGCATACCGACTTGGCGTTGGCTGACGATAGCTTAAAGTGGGATACAGCATTGACTTTCGAGCCTCAAGCATGGAACGTCAGGCTGTGATTGCGTTGCCTGCCGCCGAATCCCGCGAGGAAGACTCGCTCGTCAGCGCCGCTCGCAATGGCGATCGAGCCGCGTTCGGGTGTCTCTACGACCGCTACGCCCGCATGGTCCACGGCATCCTGCTCGCTCGCGTTCCGCCCCGCGAAGTGGATGACCTCGTTCAGGAAGTCTTCCTGCTGGCATTGCGTCAGCTTCATGGCTTGCGTGAGGTTTCTCGTTTCGGAGCCTGGCTGGGAACAATTACGCGGAATCGGGCGAATGATTATTTCCGCAAAGCGATTCCCGATGAAAAGGTCACGGAGCCTGTGGACGAGAATCACGCCGAGAGCCGGACGACTAATAGCGCAGCCGATCAGGAAGCTGCCATGATTTTAGGCGTGGTTCGCGGGCTACCGGAGGCATATCGCGAGCCGCTCATCCTTCGGCTCGTGGAGGGAATGACTGGGCCGGAAATCGCGGCGCGCACGGGGCTGACGCACGGCTCGGTTCGCGTGAATCTTTATCGAGGCATGCAAATGCTGCGCGAGAAACTGGCGGAGCCTGCAAGAGGCGCATCGTTGGCCTAAGGGCCTAAGGAATAGTTTATGAAAGACGATTATTTGTGGGACGGCTCCGGCGAACCTGACCCGGAAGTCCAAAAACTCGAGGAAGCCCTGGGGCGATATCGCCAAAATCAACCTGCGCCTAGGTTTGACGAGATCGCTCAGACTCATAAAGCGAAACGGCCCAGGAACTTTTTCAATTGGAGATGGGAATTCCGGCTTGGCGCTGTCGCGGCTTCCCTTCTGCTTGCGGTGACGGTGTTTCTTTTCATGCGGCAAAGATCACGTGGAAACCCCGGACCGTCATGGGACGTTGTCCGTCTGGAAGGCGCACCGCGTGTTGGCTGGCATTCCCTGGGTGAAAAGTCGGGACCGGGGAAGCTGGGTATTGGCCAAACGCTTGTGACGGACAGTGCTTCACGCGCCAGCATTACGCTTGATGAGACGGGCCGTGTGGAAGTGGACCCCGGCTCGCGCCTCCGCCTGGTCACAAATGGGCCAGGCCGCAAGAGGCTTTCTCTCGAACGCGGAACCATTCACGCCGTTATTTGGGCGCCTCCCGGTCAATTTGTCGTGGATACGCCTTCCGCCGTCGCCGTGGACCTCGGCTGCGTCTACACCCTTCACGTGGACGACTCCGGCGCCGGACTTCTGCGCACCACCATGGGCTGGGTTGGCTTCAAGCTGAACGGCCACGAGTCTTTCATCCCTGCCGGCGCCATTTGCCAGACGCGCCCTAGGATTGGGCCGGGCACTCCGTATTTCGAAAGTGCCTCTGAATCATTTCGCAGCGCGTTATCTCGATTCGACTTTGAATCGCACACGCCCGCGGAACGCAATGCCCTGCTCGGGATCCTGCTCGTTGATGCTCGCAAGGACGACGCTCTTACGCTCTGGCACTTGCTCTCGCGCGTCAGCGACGCGGATCGTCCCGGCGTCTATGACCGCCTTGCTTCGCTGGCTCCGCCTCCCGCAGACGTAACTCGCGAAGGCATTCTTCGCCTCGACCGTTCCATGCTCGACGCCTGGTGGAATGCCCTCGGCTTTGGTGACATCTATTTGTGGCGCACGTATGAACGCGACTGGTCTCAGCCGTCGCGCAATGCAAAGTAGTTCTTAGCTTCCCGCCTCTTATGCCTTCTGCGTGGCGAGTTACGCCGGCGCGAGCACACATCCCAGTCAAGAGAATTGCAACCATGCCTCGCGCGGCGTATCTTTCTGAAGTGCGAGGGGAGCTACGATGCGGATTCCGAGAGTGCGGTCATTTTCATTTCTATTGGCAATCGCCTTCTTGGTCCCGTGCGCGTCATTCGCGGGCAATACTTCGCCGGAAGTCCCCGTCGTGGATGGCGGGATCGGCCCGTGCAGGGCGGATTTCACGGTGAAGGACGAAGCGGGCAAGCCCATTTATGACGTCAAAATCAAAGTCACTCTCCGGTACGGAATATTCAACAAGCGCAAGATGGATTTGGAAATCGGCACAAACAGTGATGGCAAAGCCCGCATCATTGGCTTGCCTGACTCGCCAAAAAAGCCCCTGGAGTTCCAGATCAAAAGCGGTACCATCTCGAAATCGGTCGAGGACGATCCTTCCGCAAATTGCACGGCCGTCTACGAAGTCACGCTGTCCGTCCACTAGGCTCTGGACAGTTTGCGGTTGTTAATTACATTCCTGCCGCCGTTAACATCCTTGCCGCATCTAGCGTCTTGTCTCTTGAAGTTCGAAACGATTCGAAAGGAGACTTGAAAATCCATGACGCGCTCAATGATTCGTTCACTACGTTTCGCCATCGCGATGGTGGCGACATCTCTATTGCTCGCGACAGCCGCTCAAGCCGGCCCGCCGCTCATTTGTCACACCATCGAGATTGGGCAGTCCAAATCGTTGCCCTGGATCAGCCACAACTGGAACCTCAGCGGCGGCGAAACTTACGACACCAAGAACCTCGTCCGGGACACGTTGGAGATTCTCGCGCCGGACACTTCCGTCCTGGTTCGCATGGAAACGCTGCGCCGCGCCACGCTTTACGCCCGTAAAGACCCCGTCGCCGCGAAGGAACTTCTCGCGCGTCTTCATGCCCGCGCGACTTCCGCGGAATCATCCGGGCATCCTGACGCGCTGGCCTGGTTTGACATTGGCTATCTGGTTGAAACCTACAAACAGTGGATCGGACAGAATTTGCCGCACATGACCGACAGCATGCGCTTGGATACCAATCCAGCCGCAGGCGTGGACGGCTACGCCCTGGTGAAAAAGGCGCTGGCCCTGCGCGCCTCCGCTTTCCACGGCGACGACCCACAGATGGAGTTCGCGGCCGCCCTAATCACTCTCTCGGCCCCGCAAACTGAGCACCGCGAGCACGCGCAGAAAGCCATCTCTGGCGCAAAAACCGACCCCCTCTTGGCACAAAACCTGGCCACGCGCTTCTTGGGCCCTCAAACGGAAACGGTCGCTCAACTCCTGGCCAAAAACTGAGACTCGCTTTGCATCCAATCGATTCGCGCAAGGCCGGGCCCGCCTTCCGAACTGCACGAACTGCAACGGAAGCGGGCCTGTCCGTGTTTCGTAACTCAACAGTATTTCCGTTTGACCGTTTCTTGCCCCTTCGCTAAGATGAGCTTCCAATGAAGAAATCTCGCGCTCACTTTAACGTCGTTCTGCGGCCCGAACCGGAAGGCGGATTTACAGCGATTGTTCCTGCGCTCGTGGGTTGCGTAACCTATGGCAAAGCGCTGGCCGAAGCCAAGAAAATGGCCAAGGACGGCATTTCCGCATACATCGAAAGCCTCAAGAAGCACGGAGAGCGGATTCCAAACGACGACGACTCCCTGGTCGCCTCGCTTGATCTTGAATATGCCGAAGCTTCCCGCCGTTAGGCCGCGCGAAGTCATTCGATTCTTGAAACATCACGGATTCGTTCTCCATCACGCATCGGGAAGTCATTTCGTCTATTACCATCCAAATATAAAACGGCGTGCAAATCACGGATCGGTAATGCTGGTATTTCCCGACCTTCATTGCTCCGGCCAAACGAAAATCCGCCCACTCAAAACTTGCCCTTGACTTCCCTCAAACCCTCCGTTATAAACAATACAGCTGCGGTTGCGGCGACACGTGGCGATTTAGGGCAACTTGCTCCACGTAAAAAACTGCTAAAGAGCTTTTCGAGTTTCTTAGAAGATTTTCTGAGACCCTCCGAGCACTTTGGCACGGAGGGTTTTTTGTTTCTTCCCTCCCTGCTGCCCTAATCGAATTCGATGCGCCTGCTAATCGGCTATTCGGTGCGTGCCGCCTTGGTGGCTCTCACTGATTGTTGATTCTTGATGGCTTGTATAAAGGAACTTGCGTTATGACCACTAACGGGCTTTACGAACTGCGGTGTCGAGAATGCGGCAAGACCTGGGACAACGTTCCCCGCTCGTTCTGCGAAGATTGCTTCTCTCCCCTCGAAGTCGCTTACGACTATGATTCCCTGAAAAAAATTGCCCGCCGCGAAAACCTCGCCAACCGCGACTTCAACATGTGGCGCTATTCCGAGCTGCTCCCTCTTCCCGAAAACTTCGTTGGCCCAAACGCCGTTGGCGGCACGCCGCTGGTCGTTTCGCGTAAGCTCGCCGCGAAATGGGGCTTGAAGAATCTCTATTTCAAAAATGACGCCGTTTGCTTCCCTTCCCTCTCGTTCAAGGATCGCGTTGTGGCCACGGCTCTCTCCGCTGCGCGCCGTTTTCATTTCACCACCGTCGGCTGCTCCTCCACAGGTAATCTCGCCAATGCCGTCGCCGCGCAAGCCGCGCAGCAAGGGTTCGACGCCTGCGTCTTCATTCCCGCCGACTTGGAGCCGGCGAAAATTCTCAATACGGCGGTGTACGGCGCGCGCATCGTGCGCATCAACGGCAACTACGACCACGTGAACCGTCTCTGTGCGCAAATCGCCGATCGCTTCCAGTGGGGCCTCGTCAACGTTAACCTGCGCCCCTATTATTCCGAGGGTTCGAAAACACATGGTTATGAAATTGCCGAACAGCTCGGCTGGACACTGCCCGATAACGTTGTCGTGCCCATGGCCGGCGGCTCTTTGATTACCAAAATCGCGAAGGCATTCCGCGAATTGGTTACCCTGGGCTGGGTCGAAGCCAAGCCCGTGAAATTCTTCGGCGCGCAAGCCACCGGCTGCTCGCCGATTTCCGATGGCGTGAAGCGCCATCTCTCCCGTTTCGAACCGCAAAAGCCCAACACTATTGCCCGTTCCCTCGCTATCGGCAATCCTGCCGACGGCCCCTTCGCGATCAAGCAGATTCGGGACTCCGGCGGATGGGCCGAAGATGTCTCCGACCCCGAGATCGTCGACGCCATCAAACTTCTAGCCGAAACCGAAGGCATCTTCACGGAAACGGCCGGTGGCGTGACGGCAGGCGTCACGCAAAAACTCATCGCTCAAAATCGCATCAAGCCTGACGAAACAACCGTCGTCTGCATCACCGGCAACGGCCTGAAAACCACCGACGCCATTGCCGCGGAATTTCCGGCCACCGAAGCCATCGCTCCGCGTCTCGAAGCCTTCGAGGCTTATCTCGACGCGCAACTTGGCGTCACTGCCGCAGGCGCTAAGGCTTAACTTGATCACATAAGGAGAATTACGAAATGCCCGTGACCATCGAAATCCCGACAGCGTTCCGCCGCTTCACCGACGGCGCTCCGAAAGTGGACTGTAGCGCGGCCACCGTCGCCGACGCCCTCAACGAACTCACGTCCCGTTTCCCCGATCTATCGCGTCACGTTCGCGACGATCAGGGCCAGATCCACCAGTTCCTCAACGTCTATCTCAACGAAGAAGACATTCGCTTCCTCGGCGGCGAATCCTGTTCCCTCAAGGAAGGCGATCGCGTTCTGCTGGTTCCCTCTATAGCCGGCGGCTGCTAGCAAACAGCGCCGCTTGAGCCTCCCTAGCCGCAACTTTTCTTGCTGCGCGGTGTTTCTAGGGATATGAGGCCAAGACTTCTCATTTACGCTATAGCTTCCCTAGTGCTCTTGGCATTTCACGCGCCCGTCCGAGCTATAGTTTCCCTTTTCTCAGACTGCCGGGAAGTCTAGGATCCTCCCTCCTGAAATCCGGCCGCAGACCCTGGGATTATTGCTCTACAGTAAACTTAGCTGCTTGCTTTCGAGTTCGAGCAGCATCTTCTTGGTGGAGAGGCCGCCGCCAAAACCCGTCAGGCTGCCGTCGCTGCCGATCACGCGATGGCATGGAATGATTATCGGAATGGGATTGCTCCCGTTCGCCAATCCGACAGCGCGCACGGCTTTGGGATTACCGATGCGCTCCGCGAGTTGCAAGTAGGAAATAGTCTCTCCATAAGGAATCGTGCGCAGTGTGTTCCAAACGCGAAGCTGGAACTTCGTTCCCTCCAGCGCCAGTGGCAGATCGAATTCCTTCAACTCGCCGCGGAAATAGGCCTGCAATTGCCGAATAACTTCTGCGAACGGCGCCTTGTCCTCTATCCAGTCCGCTTGCTGTGGCGCTGCATCCTTGCTGCTCTCAAAGCTCACCAGCCGCAACCCGTTCGCGTCACCCCCAAGCAGCAACGTCCCGACGGGACTCTCAAACGTTGTGTAAAACATCGTGTTCACTTTCTCCGCTCTTCCTTTGATGCGTCTGCGCCTGCAGGCGCCACAGCATACGGACTTCCAGCCCGATATCGCTTCTCGAATTCTTCGCGCGTACACATCGTCTTGATGTCAACGATGCGGTCCACCGCCAGGATGCCGTCGAGGTGGTCGATTTCGTGTTGCAAAAGTTCCGAAAGATTCCGCTCTTCGCCAGCCTGAACTTCGTGCCACTCCGCGCGCAAATCCTGATAACGCACTTTGATCTCGCGATGCCGCTCCACTTGCATGAAGATCGACAAGAAACTCAAGCACGCATCCCATACCACGATCTTCTCCGCGCTTCGCCGGGTGATTTCCGGGTTCACCAGCGGCCACGCGTCTTCCCCGGGCAATCTCAGGAAAATCACGCGCAAACTCGAACCAATTTGCGGCGCGGCGATTCCCCGGCCATAGCCCGTCGTCTTCCTCCAATGCGCGAGCGTGTCAGACAGGTCTTCAACCAATGCGCGGATTTCCGCAGCCGCGGGGTCCTTCACTTTCTTCGCGACTTCGCGTAATCCCGGATCACCTAGTTGCAACACCGTTCGAATCGCCATGTCCGTCTTTCTTTCTCTGCGCCCTCTGTGTCTCTGCGTTAATACTCCCTACGGCCTTTCCCAATGCCCCGATTCCCCCGCCCGGAACACCGCCTCAATCACCGCCATATTAACAATGGCATCCTCCAGCGGCACGGGAACCTCGCTTCCCTCCCGAATCGCCCGCGAGAAAGCGTCCCCCTGCACCGTATACTGATCGCAAACCGGAATCGTTTCCATCCGGATTCCGCTTCCAAACACATCTCGCCCATCATCAATAAAAATCTTCGTTGGCCGGTCCGGTGGCGCGTTAAACGGTATCTCCATTTCGATTCGCCCTGTTGTCCCCAGGAATTGCATGCGTTGATACGGCACCATCTGCGTGCTGCACGTGAACACCGCTTGCCCCGACGGAAATTCCAATATCGCCGACGTTAACCGGTCCGTCCTGAAATCCGGATCCCGCTCAATCAATCCCAGCACGCTCACCGGCTCCGCGCCAAAAATAAAACGCGAAGTCGTAATCGGGTAGCACCCAATATCCATCAGCGCTCCTCCACCCCATTCCACTTTGTTTCGCACGTTCTCCTGATCGCGGTTGAAGTAGCTGAACGCGCCTACGATCGCCCGCAGCTCCCCGACCACGCCTTTGCGAATCAGTTCGCGGGTTCTCAGCCATTGCGGATGGGTCTTCACCATGAAAGCCTCGCCAATCTTCACCCCGCACCGGTCTCGCACTTCCAGCAGCGTCCTCGCCTCCGCCATCGACAAGCTTATCGGCTTCTCGCACAACACATGTTTCCCGGCTTCCGCGGCTTGGATGGACCACGGCACGTGCAAATGATTCGGCAGCGGATTGTAGACCGCTTCAATCTCCTCATCCGCCAGAAGCTCTTCGTATGACCCGTACGCTTTCGCTATGCCCAGCTTTTTCGCCGCGTCCTTCGCCTTTTTCAAATCCCGCGAAGCAATCGCGGCAATTTCGCTCCACTCTCCTTTCTGCATCCCCGGAATTACTTTCTTTGTGGCAATCGACGCCGCGCCCAACACGCCCCATTTCACCTTCCCTGCTTTCGCCACTTCTCCCTCCGCTTCAATGCCCCTTCTATCATGCCGGGCTGCCCAGTCCAACTCTTCCTGTGCGCCGGTTTGGCTGTTATCATCGCGCCTGCGGCTTGCGCCGAGCGCGGGCCCGCGCGACCGTACTCTTAAAGGAGGATAGTTCGTATGCGCAAAGGAATCACCATCCTGTTGTTTGGGATGCTCGCTCTGAGCGCGCCGCCCGCAGCCAACCGGCTGTGGGGGCAAGGGGAGAAGAAAGACGCCATGCCCGATCCCGCAGTCAAGGTCGGAGACATGGCGCCGGATTTTACGCTGATGGACACGCACCGCAACCAGGTGTCCTTGCATGACTTCCGTGGCAAGAAAAACGTCGCTCTGGCGTTTTACATCTTTGCCTTCACCGGTGGTTGAACCAAGCAAATGCAGAACTTCCAGCAGAACCTCGCAAAGCTGGAAGCTGCAGACACCCAAGTCTTGGGTGTTAGCATGGACAGCGCCTTCAGCAACGCCGCGTGGGCAGAAAAAATCGCCGTCACTTTTCCCCTGCTGAGCGATTGGGGCGGCGACGTCACCAAGCAGTACGGCCTTTATAATCCCAAGTACAAAGCGGCTCGCCGCGTCAACTACTTGATCGACAAGAGCGGCAAAGTCGTCGAAATGCAAATCGACAGCGACGCCGTCGACCCAACCAAAATCGTTACTCTTTGCGAGCGCCGCAAAACCAAGGAATAACTCAATCGTGCAGCGATGTTCGCGCATCAAGAAAATCACGCGGATGCAATTCAGGATGGCTGCAATGCATTGCAGCAGTAGCCGATGAAAGAAAACTTCCCAGTGCGCACGAAGAGAATGCCGTGGTCAGCTTGTCCAAATTGCTTGGCGGACCTGAAGGCCAAGGGGATGGAACGCAAGCCTCAATACCTTGTGGATTGCCCCTTTTGTGGCGCTCCTATTGTTCCTATTTGGTGGTGGTCCACGCTCCGTTCTATTCTAGCCTTGGCTTTGGTGTTGACCATCCCCGCATATCTAGGGCTAGGAAAGGGTGTCACCTGGATATTTCTGGTAGTCCTCCTCTGTTTTCCAGCACTCGTGTTCGCACAATTCTTGCTCATCACCGTCATCCCACCGAAGTATGTGCGAAAAGGGCAAAGTGTAGTGACGATATTCTAGGCGGGTCGTAGCGGCGTAACTCCCGGGTGGGCGGGTGGCGTGTTGCATCCAAGGAAACGTTCGATCCACCCGCTACCGCTCAACGCTCTCGAACTCATATTTCCCTGATCCCACTTCCACGACCACATCATCGCCCGCCTGCCGCGCTCCCGAGAGATCCGCGCGCCCCGCCAACGGTTTCCCTCCTTCGCTCACGCCTTCGAGCTTCGCCTTTGACAGTCGTACCGTCGCCGTCGTATTCGGCGGCACCTCCACATGCAAGGTCATCTTTCCATCGGCGAGTTTCCAGCCCGACTCCACATGTCCATACAGGGTCTCCACCGACGCCTTTGCATAGGTCAATCCGCCACCCGGCCTGGGTTGGATCAAGATGTGCTTGTATCCCGGCTGCTTCTCATCGATCTCCATCCCTGCCACCACGCGGTACATCCATTCGCCAATCGCTCCGTAGGCATAGTGATTGAACGAATTCATGGAGGGGTTCTGAAAGCTGCCATCGGGCTTTGTCCCATCCCATCTTTCCCAGATGGTCGTCGCACCTTTGGTCACCGGATACAGCCACGAAGGGTACTCTTTGCGGTTCAGCAGCAGGTAGGCCTCATCCAGATAACCGTAATCGCTTAAAGCCTGGCACAGCACTGGCGTGCCCAGGAACCCGGTCGTCAAATGACCGAATTTCTTCACGTCCGCCGCCAGTCGCGCCGCCGCCTCCGGTCTCATGGCTTCAGGGAGCAGGTCGAACGCGAGCGCCAGCGCGTACGCCGTCTGCGTGTTCGAGGAGAGCCTTCCTTTGGACGTCACGAACTCTTCCTGGAACGCTCTCTTGATCTTTTCTTCCAGGCTTTCGTATTCCTTGGCGCCTTCTGTTTTCCCCAGCACTTTTGCCGTCTTTGCCAGCAAGGCAGTCGAGCGCGCAAAATAGGCGGTCTGAATCAGGTCCTTGTCAGTGGTCGCTCCCGGATAATCCGCCCTGGTCGTCGCGAATGCCAGCCAATCCCCAAAGCTGGATCCGCTTTTCCAGAGGTAGCTCTCCCCGGCTTGGCGTCGCATGTACTCCACCCAAGCCTTCATGCTTGGATACTGTTCCTCCAGAATTCGCTTATCCCCAAACGCTTGGTACACCGTCCACGGCAGCACGACCGCCACGTCCGCCCACCCCGCTGACGCCGCTTCCCCTTTCCGCGTCTCGTGCGACAGCACATTGGGGATCACGTACGGCACCGCTCCATCATCCTCCTGGTCGAGCGCCACGTCCTTCAGCCACTTGGTATAAAACCACGCGGTATCGTGATTGAACGATGCCGTCCCCGCAAACACTTGCGCGTCCCCCGTCCACCCCAGCCGTTCGTCGCGCTGCGGGCAGTCTGTCGGCACGTCCACAAAATTACCTTTCTGTCCCCAAATAATGTTGTGTTGCAATTGATTCAGCAGCGGACTGGAGCTTTCAAAATTTCCCGTCCTGGCCATCGCGGAATGCACCACCACTCCGGTAAAGTCCTCCGCCTTCACTTCGCCGGGCCAGCCGCTCACGGCCACGTAACGAAAACCCTGAAATGTGAAATGCGGCTGATAAATCTCCGGCCCTTGCCCCTTGGTCGTGTAGCGAATCTTTTCCTGCGCGGAACGCAGATTCTCTGTATAGAAATTCCCGGCACTGTCCAGCACCTCCGCGTGCCGCAACGTAATCGTCGTCCCCGCGGGCGCATTCACGCGAAACCTCACCCAACCCACCATGTTCTGCCCCATGTCGATGACCGTGTCGCCTGCCGGTGTCTTCAGTATTTTCGCTGGCTGGATCTCTTCGATCTCCTTTACCGCGGGCCCCGCCTGTGCCACCACTTTGGCCTTCGGCGCGTCTATCACCGTTACGCTTTTCCACGCCTTGTCGTCGTATCCGGCTTCTTTCCATCCCGTTTTCTCCAGCCGCGCGTCGTAGGTCTCCCCGTTGTAAATGTCGGACTCCAATATCGGTCCAGTCGACGCTTTCCAGTTGTCGTCGGTTCCGACAATCTCCTGCGTCCCATCGGTGTACCGGATCACCAGTTGCGCCAGCAGCGCTAGTTTTTTGCCGTAGCTGTTTCTCTTGCCACCCCAGGCAATCCTTCCGCGAAACCAACCATCCCCCAGCATGGCTCCCAAACAGTTGGTCCCGTTCTTCAACAAGCCGGTCACGTCGTAGGTCTGGTATTGGTAACGAAAATCATATGAGGTCCATCCCGGCGTGAAATACTCATCCCCCACGCGCTTCCCATTCAATTCCATTTCGTAGAGCCCCATCGCTGAGGCGTAAAGGCGGGCCCGCTCCACTTTCTTTTTAACCGAGAACTCTCTCCGCAGCATCGGCGCCGGATTCGATTTCGTCTCATCCTCCTCCAGGTTCGGCGTAATCCATTTCGCTTTCCAATCTACCGGCTCCAACAGTCCCATCTCCCAGTGCGCGGTCTTGCTCCAAGCCGTCAAATGCCCTTGGTTATCCGCAACGCGCACCTGCCAGTAATAAACCTTCCCGCTTTCGAGCGCGGGCCCTCCGTATTCCACTTGGATGGATGCATTCGACGTCTGCTTTCCGCTTCCCCAAATCGGCTTTCCCTTCGCCAACTGTTCTTCCGATCCCGCCACGCGCACCTCGTAGCTGGTTTGCATCACTCCCCGTTCCGAACTCTCCAGTTGCCAGCTCAGCCGCGGTTTCCGCACGTCAATACCTACAGGGTCCGCTTGGTATTCACAGCGCAGGTTCTTCACTGCAAGTGGTGTCTGCGCGCGTCCTGCCCCTGCGCTAGCCAGCACTGCTGCAATTACCCAAGCCGCAGTGATCGGTTTCCAGTTCATCCCCAGCCTCCTCTAAACCCGCCATCCTACATCTTCTTCGTTCCTTGGCAATCGCCCAACTGTTCAATGGGCCCAGCTACTGTTCAACCCTCAATTTCGACCGTTCGTTGCAAAGCACTTAGGAATCTGAGTAAGACGTGCTATTCTCTGTCGTGTATATCGAATTCCATCCTCGCCGACCTCTCCGTTCCAACGTTCAGACGTTCCAATCGAAGCTCCTTTGCCCCCCTGCCCCGATCTGTCCCGTTCGGATCGGAACATCTTGGGGACTCTGGACGCTTGCCTTAAATCCTTTATCTGCAACACTTATGAATCTCCCCCGCAAGTGTTGTAAACAAAAGACTTACAGTTTGTCTAAAGCCTTTAGATGCAACACTTACGAAAAACACGCGGGCGGGGGTATTCTTCCCATTCCGGAAGTCTGCCCCTCTCTCGCCAACCCGGCCAACACCAGTCACTTGTCGTTTTCACGGGACACCGGTCGCGGGTCGCCGAACACTCCTGCTTCCGCCGCCCCTACATTTGCCTCTCCCACCAGGAGTGCTAGAATCCGAATGGAAACTCCATGACTCCTAAAACGCTCTATCAAAAAATCTGGGACTCCCACGTCGTTCACGAGCAACCCAGCCAGCCCGCCATCATCTACATTGACCGCCACCTCATCCACGAAGGCACCTCGCCCCAGGCCTTCGCCGGGCTCCGCGCCGAAGGCCGCAAAGTGCGCCGCCCCGATCTCACGTTTGCGGTGATGGACCATTCCGTCTCCACCACGGACCGCACGCTGCCCATTCTCGATAACGACGCCAAGCTCCAATTCGATGCGCTGGAGAAAAACTGCCGCGAGTCCGGCGTCCGCCTCTTCGACATGAACAGCAAGAATCAGGGTATCGTGCACATCATCGGCCCGGAACTCGGCATCACGCAGCCCGGCCAAACCATTGTTTGCGGCGACAGCCACACTTCCACGCACGGCGCATTCGG
>MNDE01000046.1 GCA_001914785.1 Acidobacteria bacterium 13_2_20CM_57_17
AAAAAGGGACAAATCAATACTGAAACATATAGGCCACCAATCCGCACAATCTAAAAGGCTTACGGATCATCCGATCACGGTGGCGGAATGGACACAATTCGATTCACGGAATAAACATTCAAGGCTTATTGTTGCAAAGTCGAATGAGGCGATGGCGAGGAGCCACTGGTTCCAATTGTCAAGCGGCGAAGCGCAAAACCGCGCGAACATTGTCCACGAATTCCGCAGCCGCGTTCACATCGAGCGCGCATTCCTGGCACTCTAAAAAATGCTGTTCAAATTCATCGCGCAGGGACGGCGGGAGTTCGCCTAGCGCGTACTTTTCTACAGCGTGTAGTCGCAGAGCTTCGTTATGGTCCATCAATCGCCTCGCTGAAATTCTTGGCCCTCGCAGCCCGACCATTTGCTAGTCACTGGAATGCTCGCCCCATTTAACCGTGCGATCCGAGAATTCTACGCCCACGCAAAAGCGATCCCCCGCAGTTGGCAAACAATAAATCACTCTTCCGACTTGCCGAAATTCTCCCGTTAAAGGCGTAATGAGCGACTCTTCGCCAGACTGCCAGAACCGCTGGCTGATTACGCGCACACCGCGGGAGCTGACATTTTCCGTAAGTGTTCGCTCCCGAGAGCGCGGTTCCTCCAGGCTTGCGAGGTAGACGGGAACTGAAGTAGGAAGGCGTTTCTCAACCCTGCCATCGAAATGGGCACCGTTCATCGCTGGCTCCCTCGCGGGGAAGAGGGTCCCCACAGCGCGTCCTTTAAGCTGTCAAATAGCTTCCCATAATCCATTGAGCCGTCAATCGGCAAAAGACTGTAATCGCTGCTGGGGAAATTCCCTGTAGCTCGATAATCGAAACGGTGTGCCAAGAGAAGCCGCGAGCGGGAAAGAACCATCGAATGGAGAAGTCTCTTGCTCAACCAATGCCCGAGCGAGATGCTGAACGAGAACAGGGTTGCACAGGGAGAACCGACAAAATGACGGGAATCGTGAAGAAAATTGACGGGCAGGGGTTTGGAATTATTGATGGCGCGGACGGTTCCAAGGTTCCCTTCATTCCGTCCGACGTTAGGAACCGTCATGTTCTTGAACCAGGACAAAAAGTGATTTTCTCTGTCCGTAGAGTTAAGGACCAGGCATTCGCCGAGAACGTCATATTGATGGGAGAACGACACAGCTGGTAGCGGTGCGACAATATGGAGTTTGGATGCGTCTGCCCTTTTCCATCTTCAGGTTGCGAACTGATAGAACCCTCCATTTCATGGAGGAAGCGCAAAGCCTCGCCGATGCAAAAGCGCGTGTACAAAAACTGGCCGAATTATCGCGACGAGTACATCATTTCCAACCGGGCAACGGGAGAGCGAGTCTCCATTACCGCAGGCCGCAAACCGGACTAATTCCAGCTTGGTCTTCCCACCGGAGAGCTTTAGATCGATCTGTTCAATCCAGAATCTCAAGTGTGAATCGCTTGTGTAATTTCATTCCAGCTGCGCCTAGGAGCGTGCGAATCGCTTTGGCTGTGCGTCCCTCCCGCCCGATCACTTTGCCCAAATCTTCCGGATGAGTTTTCAATTCTAGGACGGTGACTTGAGAACCTTCTACCTCACTGACTTGTACTCCCTCGGGATGGTCCACGAGTGCTCTAGCAATCTCCGCTACGAGGTCTTTTATAGCGAGTTCCTTGCGTGACAAATTGCTTGTAGAAGCCATGATTCAGGCACATTTTCTACATCGGGCGAATTGAACGCCGTCGCCAAAACATCGGCCTAGGTTCCCACGACACATTGAGCCGTCAATCGGCAAAAGACCTGTAATCGCTGTACAGGTAATTCCCTGTAGCTCAATAACGCGGCTCCTGCCAAAATGTCGGAACGGATGGAAGTCAGTGCCCCGCTTGCGGGAGACCTGACTCCAATTCAGAGGGCCGGAAATGATTGACAGTTGGACGAAGAAATCCGCCAACGGCAAAACCGTGACCTTCAAGATTGAGGGAGATAGGAAGTCCGGTTTTGTGTACTCGGCAGGGATGGACGGGCGCGACATCAAGGAAATCACCGGTTCGCTGAAGGTGCTTACGCGCGAAGATGTGGAGATTATGTTCGCTAGTTACGTCGCTGGAAGGTAGCCCACGCTCCATTAACTCAGGCCGTAAACCGGGGCAAGGGGCAAATCAATGCCCAGCTCTCCTATCCACGGACGCCGCCGATCCAACCGGATCGTTACGAAGAAGCGCGCCAGCCTTGTCATCACTCTCAGGGGAGTCCAGAAAATGTTTCCCTGTCTTATTGTCGATAGGTCCAAAGAGGGGTTTAGGTTGCGTGGTAACTTCAATCGTTGGGCGAAGGAGAGCTGGTGCTTTGATCCTAACTCCCTATCTGCTTGTTGCGCTTGGCTACTTCTAAGTGCTGGCAGTCCAATCGGCGGGCGGATACGCAATGCGCCAAAAGCTCGGTGCGGGCTGTGTGAATTCCACCGCAACCTTAGTCGGTCCCGTCAGCTCCTTCTCCACGTAGACCACGCGGCACTCTTTCTGTTCCCCGCTGTCTATGTTTTGCATGAGGAGCCTTTGCCTTGGCATTACTTTTTCGGCTAAGACCATCAACGCACCATGCGCGTTGACTACCAACTTTTGCGACCTTTCAGAGAACTGCTGGCCTTGCTTTGGGGGTCTGTGAACAACTACTGAAACGGTCAACTCAATCCGCTGGCTGCGCCGCTTCCTTAACCATTGTTTTGTGTCAGTGAGCTGCTGGTCGCTCATAGAACCTGGACTGCACCTCATATTCTTGGGACGTTCATACTCGGTTCTCTTCAATCCGCAATTTTAGAGCTTCAAGCTCCTGCTTCTTCATCCCTTGCAGAGCCATCGCTGTGGCCAGATGCAAGGCGGGGACCTGTTTCATTTTGTTGCCGTGTTCCACCTTGCGACGGAGTTTCTCTACTTCCGGGTCAGCGCCCACTTTCAAGAACACTTCATACGCATCGGAAATGGACACGTTTTTTTCAATCAGGCCGTGCTTAACCAGAATGCGATGATACGAAGGTACTGCCGAAGCGGATGGATGAGTCTGCGGAGCGCGCCTGGTTTGTCTGGGGTGCTTCATTGCACTATGCTGACGGGCGGCTGGCCAATCTGCAAGTCCATCCAGAACCCTGCGGAGGTACTTCTTCCTGGCGGGGCTGTCGCGGTCCTTCGATAGCCATTCGAGAAACTTATCCCTGTCCACGCGATAGGTCTTGGAATCCGCAACCACGATAAACTTCTGTGCCTTCCATGATGCCTCGAACAAGTCCCACCCGCCCGCGAACATGAACGCGGCCCATCCACGGCATACGGCTTCGTACAGGGACCTCGCCCGGACTTCGGCGCTGTGTTCGACGCCAAGGGCATCACGAAAATAAAACGCGGCAATCTACCATTTGGGATGGTACAGGAGGGGGCTTACAGTCTACGCCGACAAGGCCAGTGGTACACTCTGCGAATGGCACGCAGCCGAGTCAAAAGCCCCGAAGGTGAAGTGAAATCAATACGTCCGACACTTCTTCTCGACGGGGATGCCATCGAGAAAAGCAGTTGGCCTGGCCTTCGTAATTATTTCCCGTATTACGAGGAGTTCTGGCGGATGCACTTGTATCCCCTGAGAAGCAGTGGTTCAATCTACCTGCGTCGAGGAATCGATGAAGACTTCGAGTTCCTGGCGATGTTCCACTATTCAGCATTCGTGAACCTTGTCGGGGCTTTAGAAAAAATCAGTAAGGCGAGTCAGAACCTTTTCTTCCCCGGCGACATTTACACGACTTTGTACGCCGCGAACGAACTTGCGGGCAAAGTTATTGAGAAATGGTCCGCAATTTATCAGGAGTGCGAGCGGAGAGACCCACAGATCAATACCACGCGCCTCGAAGAATTAGGAGAAAGATTTCGCAAGTATCGCAATCGGATTCACGAACAACTTCCTGCCGTAGTTTTGGATGCCTACAGTGTACGGATTCCTCGTCCTGAAAAGATGGATTCGTATGTAAAGTGGACCGACGTTCTGTATGCAAACAAACCGGAGGACTTTATCGAGGTCGGAATCCAGGTGAACAATGACTTCCGGTCGCTATGCTCTGCCCTCCAAAACGCATGGAAGGAAATGTGCGAGCTGTCGGCGAAGCTCTTGAAGAATCAAGACTACATGCAGAAGCGTGGGAAAGGAGAGTCTGTTACGCTGCGCGCAAGTTTTGTAGTGCAATCCGTTTCCAGCAACACGTCGCTCGCATACTCTCCCACTGCGGTGGCCGCTGTACTGCCCTCACCAGGTTCACGTTTCGACAAAGGGAAACGCTAGTGGGTGCGTGTTACGTTTTCGTTGTAGGGACCTCAAGGAGGCCGAGCAGTCTGTCAACTTTATTACACTCCTGAAAATGTAACCTACCCCGCCCAAAACTGGCCGCCCTTGCACTTCCAACGGTCACTATTGTGTTGAACAGTTGTCCGTCGAAGGTAAGCGTGTGCCGAGGCCGACAGGCTCCCAAGGCACCTTCCGTTCCGACGGAGGTCTGGATAACAAACCAGTGAGTTTAGATGAAAAAACTCACTAACTTCCGTCAGCACGTGTCTCATGGTCGTTGACAAGGGCCAATCCTGAGTCTGTGTTCAAATCAGCCACACAACTATTCGGGTGGGATGTCCAAATTTGACCACCGCTTTTGGACTGCGGCGGACCGCAACTGGATTTTGTGGTACTACACACGTAAATCCGCGAGGGAGTCCGTGGGGCCGCTACCGATACAAACAAGGCTTCCTTTCGATTCGTCGAGGTTTTAGAGGTTTTAGTTGACGGTAACTGAATTTCTTGCTACGAAGAAATTTCACTCTGCAATGAGGCAATCTGGTGAGTTCGCTACCGAAGTCGACTAGGAAACAAAAGGGAAGGGTTTCTTTCGATCCCCAAGTGTTTCTTTCGACGGTGGGCGCGGCAAGGACTATTACTCAGTGCTCAAAAGACTACAAAATCTTCTCCCAGGGTGATCCCGCCGAGAATGTTTTCTATATTCAGCACGGTAGGGTAAAGATCAAGGTCAAATCCAAGCAGGGCAAAGAAGCGGTCATTGCAATCCTAGGCGCTGGTGAGTTCCTTGGTGAGGCATGCTTAATAGGTCAGACTGTCTGCCTGGCGACGGCTACCGCGATTGCACCTAGCACTATTCTTAGAATTGAAAAGAACGAGATGCTGCGTGTCCTCCACGAGGAGCGTACGTTCTCAGACCTTTTCATACCATACGTGCTTTCACGCAACGTGCGCGCCCAGGAAGATTTGGTCGATCAACTTTTCAACTCCAGCGAGCAACGGCTGGCCCGCACTCTTTTGCTGCTCGCCAATTACGGTAAGGAAGGCACACCCGAAACTGTAGTTCCGGAGATAAACCAGGAAACCCTAGCAGGAATGGTTGGCACGACCCGGTCACGCGTGAGCTTTTTTATGAATAAGTTCAAGAAGTTAGGCCTTATCGATTACAAGAACGGATTGCGAGTGCATAGGTCCCTTCTAAATATCGTTCTGCACGACTAGCCTCCTTATCGCGTAAGGCAATCTAGGGCAGTCGCAGGGTACAATTGGTTTCCTGAGGGATTACTCAATTCTGAGCAATTTTGCACACCTTCGTTTCTTACCTCCATACCTTAATTGAACAGTAACTGAATGACTACATTAGGGTATTTACCTAGATAGCTTCGTAATCGTGTGCACCCTAGGGTTAGAGCAGCAAGAGCCCTTAATGCCCCCCTCTTGAAACCGACGCAAAAAGGCACTCAGCTCAAGAGGTGAAAAGAACATGGCCTACTACAGCGGGCCCAGTACTAATCCAATAAAGAAGAACCAGCTAAGCATCGGACGCCCCAGGCAGATCGAACGGCGTCGCGCAACCCGCCATCACTTCGTAAGCGCCGTGGAAGTGATCAATGTGGAATCACGGAAGCAACTCATTTCCCTTACTCGCAACTTGAGTCTCTGCGGTTGCTTCGTCACAGTTAAGGCTCCTTCCCCCAAAGGGACAAGAGTTAGCCTGAAAATCTCAAATTCCAAATCGAACTTCTCCGCTGTAGGTGATGTGACCCATAACCTGTTCGACGAAGGGATGGGCATCGAGTTTGTCCAGGTTGAGGGCAAGGATCAAGCGGTTCTCGAAGAGTGGCTGGCCGAGGCAAGCGCGAATGCCGTCGGACATGAATTCTAATTGTCAACGACCATGAAGCTATACGGCGTGGTATCCGGTTTCTTTTTACCAGCGACTCTCTGGGAATTTGCGACGAAGCCGAAAATGGCGAGCAAACATTTGAGAAGGTTAGGGAGCTAAGCTCGATCTGGTAATTTTCAACGTCAGTATGACCGTGATGAACGGCGTCGAGGCCGCTCGGGGCAGGCATGCGATGGTCAGTCTGCAAGTCCATCCATAACCCTGCGGAGGTATTTCTTCCTGGCGGAGCTTGTCGCTGTCCTTTCGGATAGGAAGCCCTTGGCAGCTCCTAGTTCCGCAACGACGACTTAGAACTTTGTCCATCCCCCAATTGCATTATTCACCCGCTTGTCGGGCAATTGCGCCAGCGCTATCCCGAGGTTTACCGCGCCGTCGCCAAACAGGAACAACGGGCGTCGTAGACAGCGGAGCGTTTTTGAAATGATTGACAGTTGGACGAAGCAATCCCCGAGCGGCAAAACCGTAACCTTCAAGATCGAGGGGACCGGAAGTCCGGTTTTGTGTACTCCGCGAAGATGGACGGGCGGGACATCAAGGAAATCACAGGTTTTCGGGAGCAGCTTACACGCGAAGGAGTGGAGGTCATGTTCGCCAATTACGTCGCTGGAAAGTACCCCACGCTCCATTTACCGCAGGCCGTAAACCGGAGCAAGGGGCAAATCAATGCCCAGCTCTCCTATCCACGGACGCCGCCGATCCAACCGGATCGTTACGAGGAAGCAGGCGTTCTGCAAGTTGAGCGGGAGTAAGTATCTCCATTGCGGCCCGGATCATATCTCTTCTATCCTTCAGTGTAAGTGCCTTCGATTTGCGAGGGAACTGAGATACTCTTCTTGCAGTCCATACGGGGTCTTCACTGTCCATAGCCGCGCTGCGCTTTTGTGCTTGACACAACATAAGCTATAGGAGTATAGCATAAGTGAAGACGTATTCGACCAAAGAGGCAGCAAGGCAAGCCGGGATACATTGGGTGACCTTACTGAGATGGCTGGCTGCTGGTAAGGTTGTCGCGTCGGAAGAAATTGGAATGAATGGCGGTAAGCATTGGCGGTGGACGTCGACGGACATCTCCAAGATTAGGAATTATAAAAAACAGCATTTTCGCGAAGGCCAAGGAAGAAGAAGCAAGAAGCAAGAAGCAAGAAGTAAGAAGTAAGAAGTAAGAAGTAAGAAGTAAGAAGTGAGAAAGGCAACTGACAGAGCGGGACGCGCCAGTGCGGTAACACGGACGCGCCCCTAACCACAGTCGCACGGTTAAGGTGCAACGATGGCTGCAGGAGAAGTTATCCATTTCCGATTCCGGGCGCAACTTTACTGCAGCCCAATCGCCCGGCTGTTTTTCCCACCTGCGCAGGTGGCTGAACCTCCTCCCTAGCTGAAAGCAGGACACATGTTTGCCGAGAGCGGTCCCCTTTGTGACCGCTTTTGCCACTCGTTTGCCCAATCGTTGTTTTGAGAATTCGGCAGCCCATGCAAAGAAGGAAGGACTTTAGGAACTATGAAGGCAGACTCGTTCGGGGAGATCTTTTTATGGAACCGCGAGATGGACTGCCTGATTCGCGTCCTGCAACGCAGGGAGTCGAGCGGAATTCTTTCCAAGCACGAGATGAGAGTCTACTGGGTCCAGCTGGAAGAGGTTCGCGCTCGACTCAATGCCGATTTTGCCGGCAGAACGGCCACCTCTGAGCGAGCCGACCAAAGTCGTTTGAAGAGACAGCGAACCGCGTGGGAACGCAAGACTCCGGAGAGCAACCAAAAAGATTTGCCTCAATGAACACGCGACCGTCTGACCGAAACGAACGCGATTCGGTTGTAGACGTCCTGTGGTTTCAGTGGACCCATAGGAAAAATCGTTTACCGACACGCTTTTGGTTGCGTGTGAATTTACTGCAGCGTAAGCAAGAGAGCGCGGATGGGGGAATGGAAAGCTCAAATCAGCCTGCGGGTCCGGCAAGCTCTGCGAGCTGAGCTGGAAGAATTTGCTGTCCGCGAGCGACGGAAGCTGGGGAATATCACAGAACTCATCCTGGAATGGGCCTTCGAGCAGCTCAAAACTGCTGGGTCCACTGAACGCTTGCTGAAATACAAGATTCGCTTGCCTGACACTGCTGCCACGGGACGGAAGCTCCACAAATGATTTATCGGCGACAGTTCTCTTCAGAGCAAATCGAAAAGATTGCCAGGACAAAGGATGCGCTTGGACGCTTAAGAGCAAATCCCGCGGACGCCGTTGCGGTACTGGCGCTCTATGAAACTTGTGGTCGGGAACTTCAAGAAGTTGGAGTCCGCTACTTCGGAAAAAACCAGCTTGGAAAGAAAGCTGTCCTTAATCTTCTTGTTGCTGTGGTTTCGCGCGCGTGGAGCTACGATCCGCAATCCATGAGTGCCTCAGAATGGGTCAGCCGGGTGGCCGACGCCGAGGCGAGAAAACTGTGGGAAGCGCTGGACGCGGGTGGCAGTGGGGACCAACTCACAAGGCGGGCGATGTGAGCCCTCGCGGATTGCCAAGACCAGTTCCCTTCTGTTGGCTACCTCCCCGAGAAGGCGAAGCCACTGCAGGAGTTATTCAACGCCTTTTGGTGGTCGGAAAACCGAGCACAAGATCAAGTAGTGGCATGCCAGGATCGATTTCATTTCTTGACCATTGGTTCGTTTGGGCGGTAGCTTCCGATCGTTTTAATTGCCCATTCCCGATTCTACCCCAGCGTGCGCATTTCCATCCTTTGCTGTGTCCGGCCTGGATCAAATCTTCTTTCCCGAGATTACTAAACCGTGTCGCGAATATGGCTCCCGGTCGTCCAGTCCTTAAGCTGTTGAGTATGTATGCGTTGGCAAGTGACCTAAACCGAAAGCCATTGACAATAGACAACTCCGCGGTATATGCAAGCATGTTGAAAGGCCGGTTCAGTTGTGATGAGTCGGCCGGCAAGACAAGCGGTTCGGTCCCCGGGACTCTTGACAATCAGGGGAGAGCACTCGGGTCTTGACTCCTTCCAGGCAAGGTCGGTGGATAGCTCTTTGTCACGTGGAACGTGGTCGGTTTCCCGACCAGCAGCACGCGACTTCGTGTTGGGGCATATAACGCCGTGGGCGCGAAAGAGACTCCTGTCCGCGCGCGGGTCCACTGCTATCCGCTCGACTCAAGTTCCGACATCTCTAAGCTCACCGATGAAGAATTGATGGATTGTCTTAGGTGCGGGGGGCATGAAGCTCTCACCGTTTTATTTGACCGGTACCACCATCTTGTGTTCAGCATAGCTTTGCGAATCGTTCGAGATCCGGGCGAGGCTGAGGAAGTTGTCCAGATCGTGTTTCTCGATATCTTTCGAACCGCGGCAAATTTTGACTCTCGAAAGGGCATACTTAAGGGATGGCTCTTGCAGTTCGCCCACCACGGGGCCCTGCACAGGAAGCGGCATCTTGTTGCCAACCACTTCTACCGTTGGGAGGACCTCGAAGCTGTGTTAGAAGGCGGGGCATGTTCCCCACTGGCATGCGAATCGCCGGAAGTCAAGCGGCTCGCGGAGGAGATGTTGGGGAAACTCAAACCACGTCAGCGGGCAGTCGTTGAGTTGACGTATTACGAGGGGCTAAGAGCGGAAGAAATTGCTGACCGCTTGGGGGAATCGGTTCACGCAATTCGACACGATCTTTACCGTAGCCTCGCGGCGCTTCGGGCAGCGTTTGGAAACGGTCATGAAAAGCGATAGCAAACTTGTGCGAGCTGCCATCCGCCTCTGGCCAAAAAGCCATGGACGTTATAAAGAAATGTGTGCATTGGCGGCCACGGCCCAGCTTCGCGGGAAAGAAATGAGTGAATTGAACGCACATATCTCCACCTGCGATTCGTGCCGCGAGTTTTTGTGGTCTGTGGGACAGGTAAGCGTGCAGGTGATGCCATTGCTCGCTGAAAATGGCGCGCCTGCGGCGGACATTGTCCCGCCGGACGGCATGCGCGCGAGGTTCCTGTCACGAATTGGTTCGGAAGAGTTGGTCAACGAAATCAATGGAGGGTCGCGCCTGCACCCGTTTGTTCGCGAAAAGCCATTGTCGTCAAGGTTTGGAAAAGAACGGGATGGAGAACAGGTTATATATGTCGAACCCGCTCCCTCAGAGCCAAAATCGAGTCTGTTTTGGTTGCTCTCGCCCTCCGCGGCGGTGATGGCGGTTTGCGTGATTGTAGGCACTGTGGCGTTCTATGCCGGCATGTGGAAAGGCAAGAACACACCGCAGCGACCGACCCAGGTGAAGGCACCAAGCACTGTGGCACCAGAGCGTACCTCCCAGGAGGGTGACGCTGAAAGGTTGAGTCAGCTTGGGGCGCAAAAATCCGAGCTAGAAAGAACGCTTGCGAAGCTGAAACGGGAGCTTTCGACTTTGCAGAGCGAAAAACAATCGCTGAGTGATGAGTTGACGACAGCCAAAGACAAACTCGCTACGCTTACGATCCAAGCGAAGAGTGCATCGGAGCGCTCCTCTACCGAGCTTCAGGATGCGCAAAATAAGGTAGCGACACTTCAAAACCGGGTCGAGGTACTCAGCGAGCGATTCGCAGAGTCCGAAGTCAAACTTGGTGTGCAGAGACAAATGACCGAGGATCTGGCAGCGAAGCTTGACACGACGGAAGAGGATCTCCGACGTCAGAACGATCTTAAGTCGGCCAAGCTGGAGTTGGGTGATTTAGTAGCCGCACGGAACCTGCACATCGTGGACGTTTACGATGCGGATTCAAACGGGAAGCGGCAACGGTCGTTTGGGCGAGTTTTTTATGTTGAAGGGAAATCACTCGTGTTTTATGCCTATGATTTGGACGCCCCCGGTCAGTTCAAAGCAAATGTGGTTTTTCATGTCTGGGGTGAGAAGGCCGGCGTTAAAGAGGTGGCGCATAGCCTGGGCGTTCTCCACAAAGACAACGGTCAAAGTCGTTGGGCGATGACGTTTGATGATCCAAGGGTACTTGTTAAGATTAATTCAGCGTTTGTAACGACTGAAGTTGACAGCAAACAGCACAACGAACCCCACGGCAAAAAAGTTCTTTACGCCTACTGGGGAAATCAACCAAACCATCCATAGTTGGCTTCCCGTTAGCCGGTCTGCATCAACCACAAACTATCTCCAAGGATTGTCCTTCCGCCTGTTCACGGACAGATCGAAATTATTTGAATTTTCGATGGCGAATTCGTCGCGGATGGCGGCCACCTAAGGGACAAGGGAAGGTCACTCGATGATGACACTGCCTCGTCTCCTGCGGATCGCCAGTCCGTCGTTATTCGTCGTCATATGGTTTGCCAGTGCTGTCATGGGACAGACTGAGACCGCTACGGTTTCGGGGCTGGTCACAGATCGGACAGCTGCCGCCGTGTCTGGAGCGGAAGTGCGGCTTCAAAGTGCCGAGCGTGGGACGGTCACAACCACGACTACGAACAATTCTGGTATCTATGTTTTTCCAAACGTTCAGCCTGGCCAGTACCAAATCAGTATCCAAAAGCAGGGATTTAAGCAGGTAGATTTGCTTGGCCTCATTGTCAATATTCAGGATCACATTGATCAAAACTTCAGGCTGGAGGTTGGCTCGGTCAACGAGAGCGTAACAGTCGAGGCGGGCGCGTCTATGATCAATACGATGGATGCGTCGGTCAGCACAGTGGTTGATCAGACGTACGTAAAAAACATGCCGCTCAATGGGCGCAGCTTCCAGGATTTAATCCTGCTCACGCCGGGGGTTGTAACGCAAACGCCCCAAGCTAATAACCCAGGGGTGACCGGCCTTGGAATGACTGGTGAGTTCAGTGTGAATGGCCAGCGACCGGAATCGAACTATTACACGGTGGACGGTGTAAGCGCTAATGGGGGGGCAACTGCGGGTTTGAATATGGTGATCGGGGCAGGCCCTAGCGGTTCAGTGCCTACGGCGACGGCTTTGGGAACCACG
Source organism: Acidobacteria bacterium 13_2_20CM_57_17 (assembly GCA_001914785.1). Taxonomy (GTDB): domain Bacteria; phylum Acidobacteriota; class Terriglobia; order Acidiferrales; family UBA7541; genus Acidiferrum. Next base: position 12,174 of record MNDE01000046.1, read on the forward strand.
CAGGCTCTCGTCTCCATTGATGATCTCCAGGAGTTTCGTGTGCAGAGTTCGACCTATTCCGCTGAGCATGGGCGCAATCCGGGTGGCCAATTTGCGTTCGAGACAAAATCAGGCACCAATCAATGGCATGGCACGGCATACGACTACTTGCGTAATGGGGCGATTGATGCCCAGGACTGGTTCAACGATTACTTTGGTAAGCCGGAACCTGCCCTTCGGCAGAACGATTTCGGCGGCACACTGGGCGGACCAGTCAGAATTCCTGGCCTGTACAACGGTAAAGACAAGACATTCTTCTTTGTTTCGTATGAGGGGCTGCGTCTGGTTGCGCCACAGGCAGCAACAGTAACCTTCGTGCCGGATGCTGCTCTGCGCGCGAACACGGTTGCACCTCTGAACCAGGTGCTGAATGCTTTCCCTGTGCAAAGCCCCAATGGCATAGACGACACGGCGCATGGGGTTGCTCAATTTATCGGAAGTTGGTCGAACCCGAGTTCGATCGATTCGACGAGCGTCCGGCTTGACCAAGTCGTGAACGATAAGCTGAGGCTCTTCGTCCGATTCAGTAACGTCCCTTCCAAGTCGACGATTCGGGAAACACAGCCCACCGGTGGAAATCCATCAATGAGCCAAACTACAGCCTATACCCCGCGGAGCTATACAGCGGGCGCCAGTAGCGTCTTCGCGAGCCGCCTCAGCAACGAGTTTCGCCTCAATTACAGTTCGAACGAAGTGACGGCTCGTGCTGTCATCGATTCATTCGGGGGCAGCACACCTGTCGATCTGGCGCAACTCACAGGGTCCAGCGTTGACAGCCAGCCAGAAGTCATCCTTCAGTATGCTGGGTATCGCATTGTTATGCTTCAGCAGCGGATATCAGCGGTTCAAAGACAATGGAATCTCGTGGACACAGTGGACCTCTCTTGGGGACGTCATCACTTCAAGTTTGGGATCGATTATCGTCGGCTTACTCCGATTGCGACTCCACCTAATTCAGCCCACCTGTTTGACTACTTTAGCGTGGCTGCTGTCCAAGCGAACCGGGCCCTCACAATAGCCGTTAGTACTGTTCCTTTCTACCCGCTGTACACAAACTTCTCGGCGTTTGCGCAGGATGAATGGAGAATGTCACACAAGCTAAGCCTCTCCTTGGGACTGAGGTGGGATGTAAACCCGGCGCCCGGTGTAACTCAAGGTTCGAACGCTTATACCGTTCAAGGGTCCGGCCCCAATACGTGGGCGCTGGCGCCGCAGGGCACGCCATTATGGCAGACTGCCTGGTACAACTTTGCACCGCGCCTTGGTGCCGCATATATTCTCCGCGGCACGCCGGGCCGGGAAATAGTTGTGCGGGGCGGTGGCGGTGTCTTCTTCGATACCGGTCAACAGCAGGGATCGTTCGGCTTCGATGGGCCAGGTTTCCAGGCAGTAAAGGTTCAGCCTGGAGCGTTTCCTTCGCCTGCAGCGCCTTCTCCTGTCATTGTGAACCCGCCTGTGCCGGGTTCGTACGGCGCTCAACCCATTGTATTCCCAGCGCACCTGCAGCTGCCGTATACGCTTCAGTGGAACGCCAGCATCGAGCAGGCGCTGGGCAGCTCACAGGTTCTTACGGTTTCGTATGTAGGGGCGCACGCAGGGAGATTGCTGAGAGAAGCTCAAATTTCAACGCCCAGCAACCCAAATGCAAAGACGTTTCTCTTTGTCGATAGTGGACTGATGTCGGATTACGACGCGCTGCAGATTCAGTTCCGTCGGAGATTGAGCAGGGGGCTAACGACGTTGGCTTCGTATACGTGGTCGCACTGCATGGACTACGGGTCACAAAATTATACGTTGGGATATCAACGGGGTAATTGCGATTTCGATGTTCGGCATAATTTTTCGACTGCTTTTTCTTACGACCTACCGAATCTTGGAGAGAACAGGTTTCAACGGGCCGTGTTTCACAATTGGGGTCTCGACGACCGTCTAACCGCGAGAACTGGTTTTCCGATTACGCTAAACGGAAATCAGAACTTTGATTCTGCAACGGGACAATCGTTCAACTCCGGGCTCGATCTAGTTTCGGGCCAGTCCGTCTATTTGTATGGCTCCAATTGCACCTCTGTTCTCCAAGGGATGGGAGACCTTCTTCCGGGACAAGGATGTCCGGGAGGCCGCGCGATTAACCCCAATGCGTTCGCTCCTCCGGCTTCTGGTCTGGGAAACGCGCCTCGCAACTTTGTGAGGGGTTTTGGAGCTTGGCAGATGGATCTGGCGCTCCGGCGGGATTTTCCAATCCATGAAGGGCTGAAGCTCCAGTTCCGTGCCGAGGCATTTAATATTTTCAATCATCCGAATTTCGGAACCATTAGCGCGTTCTGTGGTGGCACTCCAGGCGTACCTGGTTGCACAAACCGGCAATTCGGCCAGGCTACAGGCACGCTTGCAAGTACGCTGGGAGTCCTGAGCCCGCTTTACCAACAAGGCGGGCCACGCTCCATGCAGTTTGCTCTGAGATTAGTTTTCTAATTCAATCTGGAAGGGCACATGAAATCGTGTCTTCCCCTGAAATGGCACGGCTTTATCCACAGAGGGAAGGCTATATCCAGACTCTGGGGCATTGAATCAGCTTTCGTCGTTGCGATGAATCCAAAAGAGAAGCTGATGTTTCCGAGAAAAAAGAAGCTCGTCTTGTTCCTTATCCTTGCTCCTGGATGCATTGGTTGCATTACGCCAGAAATCGCATTTGCGCAACAGGCTAGCGCATTGCCCGTAGAGGACGTTCTTCGGGAGCGCTCTTTTGCGCAATTGTCTTCCATCGAGTTTTCTCCTGATGGCAAATGGTTGGTTTACGGTGTCGAAGGTCAAGAAGAAGCCAAGCCGAATGAAAAAGAACCGGAGCCTCGGAGAGTGGTTTCCGAGTATGTGAGGGGTGAGAACGTTTGGCTCTTGAATATCGAAACAGGCGAGGCAAGGAACCTCACGAGCGGAAAAGGCAAGAACTGGCACCCGACATGGTCTCCTGATGGAAGATTCCTTGCGTTTCTCTCAGATCGTGAGGGGGGTGGGCGGGCGCTAATGTGGATTTGGGATGCGACGAAGGATGCCTTGAACAAAGTTCCAGACATCGATGTCGACACATGGCAGCCGATGAAGTGGACGCCTGATAGTCGCAGTATCTTTGTGACTGTAAAACCGCAGCGCTTGTCTGCTGGCGCGTCTGAGAAAAGGAAAGAGTCCGACGCCGAACCCGAGAAACCTGCCGGACAAAAAGAGCAAGGTCCAACTCTGCATCTGTACCAATCGAGTTTCACCGGGCCGCGCGACAGGGAAGGTCCGCAATCCGATCCTTGGGATCTGAATCGATTCTTGCGGGACCTAGTTAAGGTTGACGTTGTTACGGGCCAGACTCGAGTATTGGTTCACGATCAGAGAATTCAAGCATATAAGATTTCATCCGATAGTTCACGCGTCGCGTATGCAGTTGAGAAACGGTTTGAGAAACCGGGATCACAGCAGTTACTTTACGACCTTGTGGTACTAGCACTTTCGACGATGAAAGAACGAGTCGTCGCGGCGGACGTCCGACTCAGCGATGGGGACTTCAGTTGGTCGCCGGACATGCAGCTGATCAGCTATCAACCGGATGGGCCCGAGGAGAAGATTCGTGACTGCTACATCGTCAACGCAGAGGGAGGACCTCCACAAAATATATCAAAATTCTTGCCTTTGCAGCAATCACGTCGTGGTTATTCATCAGTTCCATTGTGGGACAGGAGTGGCCGTTATACTTATTTTCTCCATGATGGAGCATTATGGCGGGCTTCCGTCAGCGAAGGCAAAGCATGGCAGATCGCTCGCATCCCAAATCATCAGATCAATTTGTCCATTTCACAATCCCATGACTTGTTATGGACGGACGGTGGAAACTCGACCGTAATTGTAGCGCATGACGATGTCGGGAAACAGGACGCGTTCTACAGGATCAACTTGGAGAACGGGGAAAGTGTCAAGCTTGTAGAAAACGGTGAGTGTTACACTTGCACGGCCATGCAGCGCCCAATTGCGGTGGCGCGAAATGGAAAACAATTAGCGTATGCGGCAGAAGATGCCAAGCGTGATTCTGATCTCTGGCTGAATGATGCAACTTTTAAACACCCTCGGCGGCTCACACATCTCAATCCTCAGTTCGACAACTATAAGTTGGGGGCCGCCCGGCTTATTGACTGGCTCAGCGACGATGGCGAGCGGTTGCGAGGAGCTTTGCTATTACCCTCCGACTATCAGGAAGGGAAGCGCTACCCTCTCGTCGTTTGCGTTTATGGTGGGGCGCATCTCTCCGAGAGTTTCGATCTGTTCGGGCTTAATAGTAATGCAGCCGTACACCCACAATTGTTGGCCACCCGTGGCTATGCAGTGCTCCTGCCAGATTCACCGGCGCACGAAGGAACACCGATGGCTGATTTGGCAAAGACGGTGCTGCCAGGAGTGAATAAGGTCATCGAGATGGGAATAGCGGATCCAGAGCGGTTAGGAGTGATGGGACACAGCAACGGAGGCTACAGCACGCTGGCACTGATCGTCCAGACCAAGCGGTTCAAGGCTGCCGTTAGCGTGGACGGCATGGGAGATCTAGTTGCTACATACGGCGGGATGAAAAAAGACGGAGCAGCGTTCGGAACCTCGTTGGAATCCAGCCAAGACGCCATGGGTGGAACTCCCTGGCAAGTTCGAGAAAGATATATCGAGAATTCCCCGTTCTTTTATCTGGATAGAGTCCAGACGCCATTGTTGATTGTGCACGTGGCCGGTGACCCCGTAGTCCCGTCATTTCTAGGCGATCAGATTTTTGTGAGTCTTCGAAGGCTTGGGAAAGAGGTCGAGTACGCCAAATACGATGGCGAGAGTCACGCGCCGAGGGGTTTTGTAAATCAAGTGGACCACATCAATCGTATGCTCGCTTGGTTTGAAAAATATCTTCAGCCCAACTAACTATTAATAGACTGTCGGAGCGTCCGCTGTTTTGGACGCTCCGACAGAGCCTGGTTTAGCTTTCCCAGTCTGCGTAACCATTGGTAGATTCGTTTTGGAATTGGCTATCCAGTGGTTGCGTTGTGCTTCCCTTATTTGGTCCGGTACCCTGAATAGCATTGATCGCGGGCGTCAATGCAGTCAGTTCTGGATTTTCATATTTCATGGTGTTCACCTCCCTTCTTTGATGGATTTGCGTACGCAGCTTGCTAGCTAGCTGAACTTTTGGACTGCGCGGGGGCTGAGACTTCCTTCGCTCCAAGAGCAGAGGAATAGCTGTGTCTTCTTGCCGCCATTGCGTTTGTCAGGACTCCTTGAATCATGAGGTGACGTAGCCAGGCCTCAAGCTTCAATGTACGCTTCAGGCTTTCGATGGGAGCTTCCCCGTCACGCCGAGCCTTCTGCAATGCTTCTTCAAATCGCTCTAGATCGATCACCCCCACGTAACTGCTGATCATGTGTTGCCCGATCTCAGTCACGCTGGGCCATTCTACCGAGATGCTTTTCGCCGTCTTTTGCGGAACAGTCTCTTTCTTTCTTCGGCTCAGGATCTCGCCCGGGACAATGCCGACAAGGGCACGTCTCATCAGAAAACGGCGCTGTCCCAGGCCGACGATCTGTTCCCGAGGAATGGCGTACGCGAATTCCAGAAAATCTCGGTCATAGTAGGGATAGCGCACTTCGCGGAGCAATTCTGAACTGAGGTGGCAATGCGCCACGAACCTCCGATTGGCCCCCAACTTATCAGTATGGTCTTGGAAGCTTGGCAAAGGACCGAACAGTTTCACTCTGAGTGGATAGCCCCGAAAGGCATTACGATTCCGACGAACGAAGCTGGGATGAAGCCAGTGAGGCGGGTGCATCTCTTTGAGCACGTTTACGCGAGACGAGAAGAATCCTTGTACAGCTTCCCAAAGCAAAGGGAGCCGAGATTCTCCCATCTTCGCGGCCCAGGCGTTCAGCCGATGAGCGAGTGTGAAGAATCGTGCTCTGGCCAGGAGATTCTGGAGTTCTGGCGTTGCTGCAGGCACGCCGTCGCCTGTGACTTCTCCTCCGATTCCGGAGAGCGTGACACGATATCCCCGTGACATGATGTATGCGGCATTCTGCTTAAAAAACTCGGATTGGCCATTATTTGCAATCGGAGTCGCTGTAAAGCGATCGCTTTCAAATTCGGCTCCGAAACGTTTTTCTGAGCTATCCTTTCTTAAAGAACGGCCATCGATGTGGTGACCGACGCAGCCGCGCCTTTCTTCAACTTTCGTGAAGTAGGGAAGTTCACCCCAGTTTGGGTTGGACCCGTCGTACCAAGTGACCGTGTCCAGGCGCGGGCAATCGGTGTGGGCGCCAGCGATGATGAGGTCCGCCATGCAGACGATGGAGGAAGAGTCCATGCCGCCGCTAAGTTCGGCGAGGACGGGGCGGTCCGAGCGCAGTCTGCGCTGGACGGACGTGAAGAAGGCGGAGCGGAAGTGCTCTTCGTATTCGGCGTCGGTGCGGTAGCGTATTCTCTTGCCTGGATCAAAATCCCAGTACCTGTTTATGACATGCTTTTTTCTATTGCGGATCAGCACCGACGAGGATGGTGGGACGGCCTGGATGCCGACGTACGGTGTCAGATGCGCGGCGGGAAACATCGTGGCGAACCAGCCGGCAATGTACTCTTCGCAGATTTCGAAGGTTCTGCTCGCGTACAGGACCAGCGGATCGAGAATCGTGCTCCACGTAAGGTGATCCTTCTCCATCGAGTAGTAGAGATGTTTCGTGCCAATGGGATCCTTGGCGAGCAACAAGGAGCGCTCGCGCGGATTCCAGATCGAGAGCGCCCAGTCCCCAATGAGCTTGCCGAAGCACCTGTCGCCCCACCGTTCGAACGCCGCCGCAACGATTTCAATGTCCGTGGAGCTGATGGTCAAGAACTCGCGCAGCTCGCTGATGAGCTCGGCGCGATTGTCCAAACGGCCATCCCAGGTGATCACGGCGCCGGATGCGGAGATATGCGGCTGCCTTTCGAAATGCGATTCCTTGGTGGTGTTGAAGGCGCGATAGAGGATCTTTACACCGCCCATCGAATAAGACTCATTGCTGTCGGGCCCATACGGAGCGAGAGTTGCGTTGACTCTTTCGATATAGTCAGGGGCGGGCGACTGGCCTTCAAAATTCCATTTTCCAAACTGAACGCTCATGATTTGCTCTCCCCCTACCGTTCGCTGTCGACATGTTCGTGGCGGTCTTTTTGCTAACCTCGTATGGAAGCGTGGAGTATCAACTCAGACTTCGGCGTCGTCTCCATATTCATGACACCTAAGGTGCGAAGATTCCTGAGCCACTCTTCCACGAAGATCGTACGCATCAACGTGACCATGGGAACTTCTTCGCCGCGCCGCGCCTTCTGCAAGGTAGCCGAAAAATGTTCTGAGTCAACAATTCCCAGCGAAGTGCTCACCATGTGCTGGGTCATCTCCGCCCAATGGGTCCATTCCTTCGAGATACGCACCAGGGGCGTCCGGGCGACGAACGCTTTCCCCTTCTTGTTCAGGATCTCGTCTGGAACGATGCCAACGAGTGCGCGACGCATCAGGGAGCGGCGTTGGGTCGGGCGGACCAGTTGCTCCCGCGGAATCGCGAACATAAATTCCAGCAGGCCGCGGTCCAGATAGGGATAACGTTTCTCGAATGGCGGTTCGAATGGCAAAGCGGTACGCGCCAGTTGCCTTCGCAATCCATTCACCATGCTTATGTTGTCCTGGAAGCTCGGCAGGGGACCGAACAGCTTCGTCCGGGAGGGATAGCCTGTAAGCGTGGCCCAGTGCCGCTTCACATAGTTGGGCTGCAGCCACGCAACCGGCCGCATGTATTTCGGGACGCCAACGAGCCTGGGAGGAAAGAATCCCCGCGCCGCTTCCCAGAACAGATGGAGCCATGGCTTTCTTTTTTCCAGCGCCCATACTTTCAGTTGATGAGCGAGCCCCCGGAATTGTGCTCTTGCGAGAAGATCTTCGAGTTCCGGTGTCGGTGTCGGCACGCCACCCATAGTCTCGTCGCCACCCATGCCGGAGAGCACGACGCGATTCCCTTGCGAGGCTAGGCACATCCCGAATTGGGGGGAAGGGCGGCCATCGTAGCCGGGAGTTGGCACAAAGCGCGTGTTAGGAGATTCAGGACGTCGTTGGGACGCGGGCCCTTTTTCCAGGCCGACGTCGATGTGCCAGCCGGTGCGGCCCCGTTTTTCTTCGACTTTGGTGAAATAGGGGCGTTCGTTCCAGTTGGGTTCGGAGTCGTCGTAGTAGGACATCGTATCCAGGCGCGGGGTTTCGGCGCCGCCACGGGCGATGACCCTATCGGCCATGCAAACGATGGAGGAGGAGTCCCGCCCGCCGCTAAGTTCGGCGAGCACCGGTCTATCGGAACGGAGTTTATGCTGAACGGCCTTCGCGAAGACAGTGCGGAAGTGCTCCTCGTATTCGGCGTCGGTGCGGTAACGGATACTCTTGGTGGGATCGAAATCCCAATATTTGCTGACCGTGTGCTTTCCGGGGCGGAGCAACACGGACGAAGACGGCGGGACAGCATGAATACCAACGCAGGGTGTCAGATGCACGGCCGGAAACATAGAGAACCAGCCGGCGATGTACTCTTCGTTGAGTGCGAAGGTTTTGCCAGCAAACCGGACGAGTGGATCGAGGACTGTGCTCCAGGTGACCTGATTTTTGTCGAACGAATAGTAGAGATGGCGCGTACCGATGGGATCTTTGACCAGGAGCAATGACCGGTCGACAGGGCTCCAGATAGAAAGAGCCCAATCGCCGATAAGTTTGGCATAGAAATTGGCGCCCCATTTTTCGTAAGCCGCAGCAACAATAGCAACGTCTGTAGAATCGAAGGCCAGAACGTTTCTCAGTTCGCTGATAAGCTCGGCGCGGTTGTCCAAGCGGCCGTCCCAGGTGATCACCGCGCCCGACGGAGATATGTGTGGCTGCGTTTCGCGATGCGATTCTTTCGTGGTCCGGAAGGCGCGATAGAGGATGTGTACGCCACCCTTGGAATACGTCTCATTGCTATCAGGTCCATACGGAGCAAGAGCCGCACTGACCTTCTCGACGTAGTCAGGGCCAGGAGGTTGGCCTTCAAAATTCCATCTTCCAAACTGCACGCTCATGGTTCATTCCCTTCCTGCTTGTGGTTGGTTCTCAGCACCTGTCGAGCACTCCATAGAGTTCCGGCGTATACGGCTTATCGTTGACCACGAGGCCATCGACTTCAACCCAGGCGTGGGCCTTGAAGGGCATTTGCAGCGCACCGATGACCATCTGAGCAGGTACTCCATACCGCTTCAAAAGACACGCGGCTGCCGCCGACCGCTGCAAGCAAAGCGCTTCTTTCCAATACCAGATACAAGCCATGTCTACCGCGGCACAGATTCGTTCGACAGCTTCGGGAGATGGAGCTTTCTTCCCAACGGGATATCTTCGGACCTCGTTGTACAGGGCGGCGAAATTCCCACGCGCCAAGTACAGATCAAAGTGAATCAACTTCAAATACGCTTTAATAACAAGAAACGACATGACCGAGTCTTCCTTTAGTTCTGGAATACAGGCTCCAGGAGCCAAGAGTTCCGCAAACCGGGTGAGAGTCTCGCCGAGTCAAGACTCGATGTTGGGTACGAAGATCCAAGTGTTTCATTTTCGTCTGCAAGCTTTTCCATGGCGAAGGCATTGCCCAATTCGGCTGACTTCGTGAGCCACGCGAACCGCGTTTCGAGTGATTTAGGCAAACTATCGCCAATCACCAATCGCAAGCCGGGCTTCTGCATTGCGTACAAGTCGCTGTCTTGAGAGCGGTTTCGAAGCCATCGCTCGTCTTCACTTGGTGAGCTTTCCAGCCATCCACGGAAGCTCGAAGCCGAAACAGTGTTCTTGAGGGAAGAATTCCCTTGTCTTTTCAAAAGAACGATGGAGTGCAGACGAAACTCTAACGCCGAAGCCTTAGTGTCAATTTCAGTATTCCTGGCGACTGTAGCGGCTGTGTTCGTTACTGTCATCGAACTGAACCTCCAGAGTCTCGGATATTTCTACGTATCCTCGAACTTGCGATCGGTCAGGTCACTGTGTAGAGGGCTAGGCCATTCGATATGTTTTTCATCTCGTTCGTGATGGTGCGGAAGGTCAACTATTCCGTCAATCACAAACAGTACGCAGTTGCGGCCAATGTACGCGGATCCGGCCATAAACTTGGCCGAAAGGTCAGATCTCCATATCCAGAATTGTTCGTAGTTCTGGAAGAGAAGTTTCGGTCTCGGGTTCCGATTTGACGGGCGTGTTGTGTGGCTAAGCACACGGGTCACTTGCACTTATTACTGCAACTACCCTGTGAAAACACTTCGAGTCAGTACGACGATGCTCTCAGCCCATTAAGTCCCGATATGCTACACGAAGTGAAGACGAAGCGTCTGGCGGGGAATGCCTATACTTTTCTTCTGATACTTCGTCGCGCCGACACTACGGTGTCTTACGGTTCGCCGTTGACCTAAAACTGTCCACAATTGCAGTTCGGTCACCCTGGTGTGAGCTGAGCATCATCGATAAGCAGCAAATATTGCGTGAGAAGTTTAATAAAGTTCGTTACGTCGCTCGCAGCTCGTTCTTCCGGAATATTATATCGCCGAGCAAGTTGAGCAATGAGCTCGGGAGTTGGTAGGCCAACTGCCAGGTTCTCCCAAATGAGGGCCGCCACGGGATTCAGTTCAAACACAGGGCGGCCAGCGACTTCTAACGTGGCCTTGCCACCTGGTTGTGACACCAGAAACGCTACTCCTGATACCTTCATGCCTACCGTCCGCGCCTTTGGACCAAACCTACGAACCAACTCTGATTCAACGATTCGTCCCAGAACTTTCTGTCGAGCCGGTGGTGCCGTTTCCGAAATCACGAGTCACGGCTTGCAGAGCGCCGCTCTGGTCGCCCGTGACGGTACATTCCTCGTTGCTCGCCACCAGTCCGTACTTGAACAGTCGCCCAAGACTCCATTGTGCATCAGCGGTCGATACGTGATCGCCGTTCCCGCCCAATGTCTCGACCACTTTCGTAGCCGGGATACCAGGACGAGCAGCGATTTCGCGCAGCATCTGGTTGAATCTTTGCGGAGTTGGGGGATCGTACAAATGGCAGAGGAAATAGAATCGAGCCGGCCGTTTCAACCATTCTCGTCCCTCGGCTGTGATGAAACACTTGCAATGCGGATTTCGCTTTCCCGTGGCAAAATGACCAAAACTCTTCTCAAGAGACATGCGGAATACTGCACTCGCAAGATCCTCCTCGCACGGGGCAGTTTTTGCCGCCTGTATCGATTCTCCCCACACTTCTTCATACCGTTTTACAATCACCGGCCAACTGTAATGCTTTTCTGCAGATTGCCTTGCTGCCCGTCCCATTTGCCTTCGAAGCGCTGGATTGTGTAAAAGGCTTTGGATCTTCTCAGATAAGACGGGGATGTCGATGGTCGTGGATTGTGCCAAAGAATCTTCTTCTACCATTGATATCCTGCAGTCGCTTACCTCGAGGGTTTCCAAGCTTGAGGGGAACAAGGATGGAACTAAGAATCCGGTCTCACCGTCACTCACTATGTCGCGGTACCCGTCCCAGTCGGAGACCACAGCCGGAAGGCCATAGGATAGTGCCTCTGCAACGGTCAATCCGAAGGTTTCCTGTATATTGTCGCTGGGCGATACGAAAATATCGGCGCCGGAATACAGCATGTGTTTGTCTCTTGCGGATGGATTCGGCCATATCGTCAAGTTCTGAATACAGCCCAATTCGTTCGCCAGAGCTTTCAAACGACGCGCTTCATTCGTTTGCTTATCGTCACCTGCAATTACCAAATGGGTATGAGTTTCTCTGCGGGATAGCAATGACAGAGCGATAAGCATGGGCCCTAAGTCGCCCTTACTCATCTGTGAAAGACGACCAAAAAAAAGAGTTATGGTTTCCTGTGCTCCAATGTTTAGCAGTTGGCGCAAGTTGATCCGATGCTCAGGCTCCAGGAGTGGAATCGTGACCCCTAGGGGGACAAGAACTCGACGCGGCCGATATGTTATGTTCGGTAGCAACAGCCGACCGACCTCCTCGATATATACGTCGATCGTTCTCATTCCGGCCCTACTGGAACAAAAAAGGAGATCGGCTTCGCAGAGTCCCGCAAAGTAATGCTGTAAGACCGCAAAGACGACGCGTTCCGAGTTGATGGAGTGGATTAATCCACACACGGGTGCATCAGGTCGTTGGAGTTTTCGACGGGTTGTTGCCAGCGTTCGTAATTGTGGATCGAAGGTCGTCAGGACGATTTGGTCAGAATTCGTAATTGGCAACTTGCTTCCAATAGGAACGGCAACTAATCTTTTGACGCTGTCCGCGGTCAAGCCGTCTTCAATCAACTCCTCCTTCTTTTGGTCTGTAAGCCCCGGTACAAAGTAAGCGTCGTACGTTCCGTATTCAAGTAAGGCGCAGAGAGCGGTCCACCCAAACACCCGCGCTCCCATAACCGTTGTCTGATCCCATTGTTCCTGATGACGTTCGGGATTTCTGGGCAAACTAGGAAGGTACAATGCTCTCATCTATTCAGTTCTCCGAGGTGTTTTGAGCGTCATCGAACTGAACCTGCAAAGTCTCGGCCATTTCTCAGCTATCCGGAACTTGCGATCGGTTAGGGTCGCTTTGTAGAGAGCCAAGCGGTTCGAAGCGCGATGGTGCGGAATGCAAGCTATTGCGTCAACTACAAACAGTACGCCTATCCGGCCAATGTACGCAGATCCGGCCCTCCCTTAGCGTGGCCACGGAAGATTGTGCCTAAATGTTCTCACTGGAGATGGGGTAGAACCCTTGTCCGCCAGCCGGGGCCGGAGAGTTATGGAGGAGAGCGTATAGGCCACCATTGCCGACGAGTCGATCATGCGTACCTTGCTCCTCAACGATACCGCCGTTCAGCACAACGATACGATCGACCCATTTGAGCGCTGAGATTCGATGCGAAACAAAGACAATCGTCTTGTCAGCGAAGCGCTCGACCAGATTGGTGAAGACTCTCCGTTCGGAAGGTGCATCCAGTGCTGACGTCGATTCGTCGAGCAGTAGTACGGAGGGGTTCTGAAGCACCAAACGCGCCAGGGCTAGGCGCTGCCGCTCGCCACCCGACAGGAAATTACCTTTTGGGCCGATTGGAGTATCCCACCCTTGCGGTAGGCAGCTGATCAGTTCTCCGAGATCCGCGGTTTCTAGCGCCCCAAAGAGATCTCTGTTCGTTGCGGAAGGCTTCCCCAGTAGAAGGTTCTCTTTCAGCGTTCGGTCGAAGAGGACAGCATCCTGCATGAGATAGCATACGTTCGTCCGAAGACTCTCCAGGCGCACGTCTCGAACATCGATTCCATCGATGTGAATCGCTCCTTGATTCACGTCGTACAGCCGTGCAATCAGCTTTGTGATCGTACTCTTGCCACTGCCACTTACGCCGACCAACGCGACCTTCTCACCAGCCTCTAGCTTGAGTTCGAGTCCATCCACTACTGGAGTTGCTTTTCCGTAGGAGAAAGATACTCGCTGCAATTCGACGCACCCTCGAGAAGAGGAGGGGAAGTGCATTGCGCTCGGGGATTCCGAGACAGTCGGCGTTTTTTCAATGACCTCCACAATTCTCCGAATGCTCGCGCTCAGGCGGTTAAACCGAGAATAAATGTCCACAGCAGCATTCAATGGATCAAACAATCGCGCCAGATAACTGTAGAACGCAACCAGCCCACCGACAGTCAATGCTCCAACGAACACCTCGTAACCGCCGTAACCGAGAGTCGCTATGGTCCCGAGCGCAATCACTGCCATGTAGCAGGTCCTGAACAATGTCTCTGTCAGAGTCCTGTGATTCAATGCCTTCATTCTTGCTGAGGCCCGCTCAAGGAACGCTTGGACTTGACTTCTCTCCCGGCGCAAGAGCTGGATTTGGATGACGGACGCCAAATGTTCCTGCAGGAAGCTGCTCTCTCTACTTGATTGCTGTTGCGCGCTGTCAGATGCCTGCCGCAATTGGCCTTCGAAGCGCCTTCTGAAAACGAAGAAAAGAGGCATAAGCGGTAGAAGGAGAATAGTCAGCCGAAAATCAAGGAAGAACATTGTTCCGATGACGAAAAAAGCGTTGAACGTCGTTTGGAGAACGTAGGGCACAAGGCTTGATCCCAGTTCCGCCACCTGGTCCACATCCTGCTCCATTCTGTACAGCTTTTCACCAATTGGCGTCGATTCGTGGAAATCCGCAGAGAGAAGATTCATGTGCTCTAAGATATCGAGCCGAATGCGGAAAACGAGATTCTGGACGGTCCGGAAGCTCACCATGCCCGCAAGCGCGGAAAAGCCTAACCGACAGACATAGATTCCCAAGAACGCCCCCGCCGCAAGCAAGAGCAGACGTATGTCTCTTTTCGGCAAGACCTTGTCGATCAGCCATTTGATAAGGAGAGGATCGAGCAGAAACATCAAGCTGCTCAGCACGATCAGAGACACACTCAGGAGGTGCGCCCGAAGGAGGGGCCGCAACTTGCGGACAAACCATTGAAGCTGCGAGTTGGACTTCAGAATCAAAATTCTCCTCCGACTCTTCGGACAGTCACCTTGAAGTTCATGCAAGTCGCCGAGGCCGCAATTTGGAGGTCATAGACGTCCGTTGTCCAAGCGGACTAAGTCGCTTCTCACAGCTCCCTGCGACCCTCCATCGAAACAGAGTCTGGCTCTACGCTGCACGCTTGTTCTGGCGCCAGACCGCCCTGAATTCTGTCGGGCTCAGGAGAAAGAGGCTTTTGAAGCTTCTTCCGAATTCGGCGGTTCTTTCATACCCGGCATCCGCTGCAATCGCCTTGATCGGCACAGTCGTTGTCTTCTTCAACTGTTCTGCAGCGAAGGCAAGACGGCTTTTTTTCAAGTATTCCTTGAAACCAATTCTCATCGCACGTCGGAAAACCCGGCGAGCTTGGCGCCCCGACAAAGCAAGACCAAGCTGTTTACATATGTTGTCAAGGTTGCAATCAACCTTCCCGGGATGATTGTCGATGAAATCTGTGATCTTCATTGCGCGCCAGTCCGGATGACCAGGGACATGGGATATTCGCTGAGAAACGCGATCAAAGAAATGACCTACACTGTCCAACACTCGAATTATAGGATGCTCATAAATCATCGGACTTCCCCCATGACTGCTAGCTATTTCTAGGGCTGGGCTGACGTTTCCTTCACTGGGTGACATCGCGCCATATCGGGATGGGTATCGATGAACTTGTTGAGTGTCTCGAGTCCTCCTCTTCTATTTGAGTGCTTCGTTTTTCCTACTGTGGGCTAGATTAGTCCGAGAACGGGTACGCGATTGCTAGATGACAGATTCCCTCCCGAGCCACAGTTCCATCGGCAATGGCGGTGGTCCTGAACGGAAGCATTCGACAGCAGTGGCAGAAAAGAATTACACACCGAGCGTATTGCGCGTAGCTCTTGCGCGGAGACTGGCACCCACGGAGAGAAATGCAATAACGACTCGCGCAAAATTCCAGCAAGTTAGAGTTGGACAGAGTGTCGTCCGAATCAAAGGTCCAGGCCGCCGGCGCATTCGACAGTTCGGTTGTCACGAAGGCACGCCATGAATTCCGAAACATGTCAACCCCGCGCTCCGGCGGCCTTGGATTCGTGTAACAGGCCGTTCCGTTGAACAAGCCCCGTATGTTCCAGCTTAGCTAGGTACTCCTTGATGTCGCGTTCGAGCTGCTCACGAGAGATTGTGTAATGAGTTTCCATCACATCCACGAGCCCGCGAAGGTCGACTCCTGAAGGGCTCGCTTCCACTGTGCTCCAGACACGTGCAGCGACTGGGTTGAGGCTGTAGCAGAGCCCCTTTTGAATATCGAGAAGCACAGCGCCATCCTCTGAATATGTGGAACGGACGTCTAAGGAAGCCAGCCACTTAGCGTTGGAATTCGTTTTCACGCTTTCCCTCCGGCAGAAGTGTATGAGTTCGAAGCAAACGGCCTCGGGGCGGGCTGAGGCCGTTTGTAAGACTAAAGGAGCAGTGTGAAGTCCGGACTTTTCGGACAAAACCCCTTCATCTCGCGCTACCGCTTGCGCGGCGACGCGCTTGAATGTGTCGCACGAATTCGAGTTAGTGTGTGAAAAAAGATGTTTCTGCTCCGAATTCGGGCCTATATAGATGAACGGCGAATGGGAGTTTGGTGAATGAAGCGTGTCTTCGTACTAGTCATCCCGTTGATTTCAAAGAGTTACGGACCGCAACTAAACGGGACTGGGCATGACTTAGGCGACAGCTATCGGTCGTAGTCCGAACCGTAATTTCCCTTGAAAAGGAGAGTGGTGGTCGAGAATCCGACCTCAAGTAAGTGCTGCTCGATAGCCTTCAATGTAGATGAGGCGGACAACTTACGCGGCCCGCGGCTTTGAAAAGCCATGTGCACTGAGCCTTCAAAAGGCTGACGTTTTTCCTCCGACAAAGTCGGGACCACACACCGCGACAGCGTCAAAGTCCAGGTTAGGGGCCCTCCGCCATCTTAATCAGCCTGTAACGAACGGTACCATTGACCCACTATAATATAGGGAGTAGCGTACCTTTCATGATCCGGGGTCGGTCACTCCAGTCTCGGAATCCTCCGGGCCCTCCCGGACAGCGTCTCAAGGCACTGCGCGAGGCATTGGGCATCAGTGGTCGAGATGTGCAAACCCATAGCCGCCTAATTGCGCGTTCACAGGGGAACCAAAGATATTGTATTTCCCACAGCTCACTAGTGGAGATCGAGAACTCCACCAGGGTCCCGAGTGTCCACAAACTCTTCACACTGAGCGCACTCTATCGAATTAACTTCGTGGACCTCCTTCTGTTCTTTGGAATCGACCTGGACCAGATCAACACAGCTCGCCTTGCCGTCAAACTGCCCAGAACTCATCTCGTTCCTTCCGAGATTTACGACACGGAACGTCGTGTGAGTTTCCCGGCGAAGTTCGATCCAGGAACAAGGATCGAGGAGACGAATCTCCTCTCTCGCATGGTGCAAACCTGGGGTGAAATTCCTATCGCGTTCGTTCAGAATCTTGCGCTTCGGAAATATCTGTACGGGTTCATTGGAATGGATGACTACACACTGTACCCGATGATTCGTCCCGGCGCTTTCGTCCAGATAGATGACGAGGACACCAAGATTGATCCGGATCCGGGGGAGAATGAGTTTGAGCGTCCCATCTACTTCTTTCAGCTTAGAGAGGGCTATGCGTATGGCTGGTGTGAATTGGAAGGCAAGGTCCTGAGCATTATTCCTCATGTGATGTCAGGAAGAAAGACACGGCAATTCAATTATCCAGACGACATAGACGTTCTGGGCCGGGTAGTTGCTGTGGCGATGCCGCTCCGGCGGAAACCGGCCCGGTCATCTTTGTCTGCCCCCGACAGTAAGAGAATTGGATAGACCATTGGGGATGTCTACCCCAATCCCCAAAGGACTCAGGTTATTCAACGAGCTTCCCCCCAATCGGTCCCGATCTAAACCGAAGTTCTATTGCTCTCGCCAACTGCTTCTGCTCTGCTTGGAGCTGTATTAAAGAAGTAACTAGGCGATGCTCAATTGCACCCCGGAGAAAGACTTGAGGCGATCCGCAGGCGTCATGGGATTTCCACGCGTCAAGTCGAAAAATACAGCCGGCAAATCGCAAAGGCCGAAGGTAGTGCGAAGTTCTATATTTCCAACGCTTGGCTCAGCCAGATTGAAGGCACGGGGTCAGTACCCTGCGTTCAGAAGCTCTTCAGCCTAAGCGTTATCTACCGGATCAATTTTGTCGAGTTGCTATCTCTGTTTGGGATCGACCTGGAGAGGATCGGCTTCCATCAGCTCGAAATTCGCTTGCCTAAGACGCACCTTGCTAGGCTAGAAGTCTACAATGAACACAGAACCACGACCTTTCCAGCCCGATTGCGCAAGGGGTTTAAACTAGACAAGACAACCCTGCTCTCACGTATGGTAAGAGCCTGGGGGGAGGTGCCCATCTCGGTCATACGCCACTTGGACATCAGGCACAGCCTGTATGGATATGTAGGCCTTCGGGACTACACGATGGATCCCCTTATCCCAGGAGGCTCCTTTGTGCAGATCGACGACCGGGTGCGCGAAGTGCTTCGTCCTTCTTCCTGGCGGACAGAATTGGATCGGCCAATCTATTTCGTAAGAATCCCTGGTGGGTATGCTTGCTCTTGGTGTGAATTGAAGAGGAATCAGTTGACCTTAGTACCCCATCCGTTGTCGCGTAACCGCCTTCGACACTTTGCCTACGCACGGGAGGCAGAAATCATCGGCCGTGTGACTGGTATCGCCATGCGAATTGTCCGTCCTGGAAAGCGGACTCCTGGCGTGCCTGCAAGATCGCCAAAGCGACCTTGACGTTGGACAGGAAAATCTCAGCGGCCATTTCATCGCACTCTGACGGAATGGTGACCCGGTAAGATCCGAGATGTCTCCAACTCTCCAAAACGTCTCCCGGCCTTTCGGCTGTCGAGGAAATATAACTTCGCAGCTCCTCGATCAGTTCTTCTAAAGAGCAATAAACCAGCCGATTAAAAATCTCGGCGTGGCAAGCTGCCATTGCTTTGCAGGCAACGTTTTCGCTGAAGTGAAACGCGAGACCGTCATGGGAGTAGCGGCCAGTGTTGAGATCGCGCGAAGAGGCCAAATAAACGAGCCGGCTAACATCACCCGGAAGTCTCGCGAGAGTGCGATTCCTCAAGTCTCTTATCGCAGGCTCAATTTCCACGTTTTTGACTCCAAGGCTCATGTCTCAGCGCTTACCCTCGCCATCAGTTGCTCGAATGCGCCCCGCAGCCGTGCCACCGTACGAAGAGTCTTGCCAACCATCTTGCGAGTGCGCACCGGACCGCGCGCCCAGATCCAGGCAATCAAAAGGTTACACAAAGTGAGAACTACAAGGTAGTTCACAGCTAACTTAAGCTCGGTCGCGAGGTGCAGATCCGCAATCTGTCCCACGGCCGCAACATGTGCGCGCATGAGCAGCGAGACTCTCGTGCGCGTGCGCCGAAGCCAGGAAATAGCAAGGATGGTCCGCTCGCCCAGAAACATTTGTTGAATTTCTGAGGGCACATTTCGTGAAACGAAATCCCAATCCACCAGGTCAAATATCCTCTCACCAAGATCCCTGTGTGAAGCAGTGCTTCCACTTGTTGGCTCGCGCTTTTGTGGGACTATCAGTTCTATTCTTGTTTTCCGTGTGATAAAGAGCTGCCGGGCCCACAGCGCCGAGACTACTAAAAGGAGTAATGAGACCCCGAGATACGGTAGCAGTTGGCTCATAATTCGCCACCCAGCTTCAAGAATGAACTGGCTCTTGCAAGGGCTCGTCTGGTCTTTTCGGCGATGAGTTTGTAGTCGCGCTCAATTTTGGATTCAGTTTCCGTCGCAGGGTTAGGGGAATAGGACCAGAGAGTGTAACTCCAGATGAGTAGAGCGGCCAGATACGCAATGGGCTGAACAAGCCGCCATCCTGGTCGTAGCCCGTATCCTGGCAGCGACCCGAATGCCAGGGATACTACGCAGGCGTAAATGTAAGCGCTATACCCGAAGATGATTCCTTTCAGATTTCTCCCAGTGGCAACGACATAGTAAGCAAGCAACGCGATGATCCCCGCCAGCAATATTGCCTGGACCGTGCGCAGATCGCGTTCCAATGCTGCCCAGGTTGTACCAGGAGACCAAACAGGTCCACTAACGGCGTTCCAGGTAACTTTCAAGATGACTGCCGCAAGAACTCCCCACAGGAAAGTCCGCGCAATGCGCGCAGCACCAGGTGACTTGTTCAGTGCATGCTTGTAAATTTCAAGAATAACTGCATAGCCGAAGCCAGCATGGAGGAATTCAGTGTACCAATAGAACGGGGTGTAAACACTGGGGCGCAGAGTAAGCACACAGAGACGCAACAGATCAATCAGAAAAACAACAGTCAGGTAGATATAAAAAGCGAGATACTTGCGGTAGACCCTTGCATCGATGGAACGCACCAGAATAAAAGCTTCTGTTGCAATTTCCATCCACCAAAGAATTTGTCCGAACACGCTCGCCGCCGGGGGGACGTAAACCGGATACTAACACACAAGGAGGGAAAAGAATGGGCATCTTCTCCCTCCCCGCATCGGTGTGGAGCGCGTCAGGAAAGCGTTGGAACCCAAGGGATCGGTATTGGCGGTGGTACGGGCGCTCCACCGTCAGCTCTCAAGACAGGATTCCCAGAAGTTGTCGCATGGTTTAAACCCTCTATCGATAGCAGACTTCCCAGGATTGCCAGTGATATCAGCCAAATCAGCTTTCGTATTTTCATGGTAACTCCTTTTCGCAGTTAGGGTTGGGCCGATGTGGACAAGATTACTGTGCCTACGTTAGGACCTGCCGAAACTCTTGTTATCTGCTCGGTCCACCGCGCACTTATGCGGACAACCGCCCGAAAACCTACAAGCTTTTAGGCTCGGTTGCGGTCAGGCGTCTTCTTTACACGGAATCACAAAGAGTCAGCGCTGTGAAAAATGTAAGGGTGACAGTAAGAAGCATGCCCGCGCCTAGATCGCTCCTCTGAATTTTTCCAACCTTATGCCAAAAAGAGAACATGTCCGCACATCGGCCCTGCAGCCCAGTCAACGGCGACCTCCGACAAGTTCCGGGACCCACAACCCTTCGACCTGTTAACGCCAACGCCGTCGAGACAAACCACGGACTTAGCTTGGAGAAGGCTGGTCTCAGGATTGCCGTATAATCTTCATAAACTACACTATGATATTTATACTTAACATATAGATGCGTATAGACTACGATATCTCGCATATTTTCATTCTTTGGAGCAGCTCTATGCCCAACCAATCCGGCGACCTCGGCGCAACTCCGTTCCGGCCTATCCCGCTTGTTCCGATTTACGCGTTCAGCTTTCTATCTGCCTTGACTGTAAGCTTCAGTTTTCGATTTGAGCATTCTGCTCACGCGGCTCTCCTAGCTGCAGGTCTTCTGTTTGCAGCGATTGCCGTGGCATGTTTTGCCTGGTTCCTTCTGGCGGCCGATGAGTTTTTCAAAGCCATCAACTACCAGGCACTCGTTTTTGGATTTGTCAGTTTTCTGGCGCTGACACTTGTGTTCGAGTTTCTCAGAGCTTTTGGTCTGCGCCTTCCTCCTCTTCCGCGATTCGGAGTCCCGGTCTGCATGATTGTCTTGTGGACCGTAGGCTTGATTCTTGCCGCCTTCTGGCAAAGGTCGAATGAAGGGCGTGAGGAATGAAAACGCGACTA
>MNDE01000088.1 GCA_001914785.1 Acidobacteria bacterium 13_2_20CM_57_17
ATCTTCCCTATACAAAACGTTCCGGAGACATGGTTTACACCTCCTGGCTGGATTAATCCAGCCAGGAGGTGTCGATGCCATGGAAGGAGCGGTCCGTCGTGGAAGAACGCATGCGCTTTGTGTTGCGGCTCAAGGATGGGGAGAGCATGGCTTCGCTGTGCCGCGAGTTCGGCATCTCCCGGGTTACCGGATACAAAATCTATGATCGGTACAAAGAGTGCGGGCTAAATGGATTAACGGACCGGGCGCGAACCCCATACCGCTACGCCAATAAGCTCCCCGCCCAGATTGAAGCAATGATTGTCACCCTGCGGCGAGAGAAGCCGACTTGGGGCGCTCGCAAACTTCGCGAACGGTTGCTACGCAAGTTGCCCAACGATGTTCGCGTACCCGCCTGCAGCACCATCCACGCCATCCTGGACCGCCACGGGCTGGTTACTCGGCAAAGGCGTTCTCGCACAAAAACCGAAGGTACCTCTTTATCTGCTGGACTCGCTCCGAATGCTTTGTGGTGCACCGACTACAAGGGCGAGTTCATGCTCGGCGACAAAAGATATTGCTATCCCCTGACCGTCTCGGACTACGCCAGCCGTTATCTTTTGCTCTGTGAAGCCATGGAGTCCGTCAAGGAACAGGGTGCCTTTAACGCCTTTGAGCGCCTGTTCCAGGAACGAGGCCTGCCCCAAGCCATTCGCTCCGACAACGGTGTCCCCTTTGCTTCTCCCAACGGTCTCTTCAACCTAAGTAGGCTAGCCGTTTGGTGGCTTCGCCTCGGCATTACCATCGAGCGCATCCAGCCCGGCCGGCCGCAACAAAACGGTCGCCACGAACGCATGCATCGAACTTTAAAGATGGAAGCTGCCCGGCCCGCCGGTTCCAACTTCCTTCAGCAACAATCCAAGTTCGATGCTTTCGTTCAGGTGTTTAACAACGAGCGCCCGCATGAGGCTCTCGATATGAAATGCCCGGGCGAAGTTTATAAGGCTTCCACGCGGCCATATCGGGGCATCGGAGAACTCTCTTATCCTTTTCACGATCGGACAGCTCTGGTTACCTACTGCGGAAGGATCTGCATTTTCAAAAAGAAAATAAATCTCAGCACTTCTCTCGCGGGTCAAGCGGTAGGCATCAAAGAGGTCGACGAGGGTATCTGGCTTGTCAGCTTTATGGACTATGATCTCGGTTACATCGATCTGGAGGAAAAAACCCTGCAGCCCTTGCAAAACCCGTTTGGCCCAAGAGTGTAAACTATGTCCTCGGAACGTTCTGTAAAGGATCTCTCCGGACTGTACAGGAAACAAGTGGCGCGCCAGGAGGGATTCGAACCCCCGACCCTTAGCTCCGGAGGCTAATGCTCTATCCATCTGAGCTACTGGCGCGCAGCAGACCCTCTTGAATTGTTTCGAGAGGGGGCGCACGGAAGAACTTCAAATCAACATTTAGCATTCTATCCGGTATGAATGGCGGGCGCTAGCGGGCATTCACGAGGGGCGAGCCGGTTCAACCCTTGGCGCGGGACCGGATTTCCTTGGCCAGCCTTTCGATCTCATCGGTCTTGCGAAGCATGGCAACGGAAAGCACATGGACTGAATCGGTCTTTTCGACTTCGGCCTTCAATTCGCTGGCCAGATCGTACAGCTTTTCGACATTTTTCTTAATTTCCTTTTGATTGGCCTCGAGTATCAGCTTGGGATCGGGCTTCGGGGCGCTCGGATCTTCTTCCTTTGGCAGCTGTGGGTTCTGCGGGCGCTTGGCGCCAGCCTGTGCGCCAGGCAAGAGACTCAGAATGCCGGCTGGCACGCCGACCGCCACAACGCTTGCCAGAAACTTACGCCTAGATTTCATGGACGGAAAAACTCCCTTCGTTGCGCTTAAATCCTCCCGCCGCACGGGGGAATACTTCCTTAAACCTCTTCCAATGTTATACTCCCACTCTCGTCAAAACATGCCTAGTTCCTTCAATCACTGGTTGGATTGGATTCTTCCGATTGCGCTTTATCTTCTCGGAATTTTCGTTATCGCCTTGGTAGTGAACCGTCTGCTGCGTGCAGTCAGCAATCTAGTCATTAAGCAAGCATCAGGACAAGGCCGACAGGCGCAACTGCGGGAGCAGCAGACACGCACGCTGGCAGGAGTTCTGTATGGAGCCGGGAGCAAGGTTGTCTGGGTCGTGGCGCTGCTAATGGTCCTGGACAAGTTCAAATTCAACATTATCCCTGCTGTAACTGTTGCGGGTCTCGCCAGCCTTGCCGTGGGCTTCGGGGCGCAGGCTCTGGTTCGAGATGTGATCATGGGATTTTACATCGTGCTCGAAGATCAGTACGTCGTTGGTGACACCATCCAAATCGGCGACTATATCGGGCGGGTGGAACACCTCACGCTGCGGCGCACGGTGATCCGCGACGCGCGAGGCGCGCTGGTAACCATCGCCAATGGAGAGATTCGCACGGTGAGTAACCTCAGCCGCGACTGGTCGCAGGCCTTCGTGGACGTCTCGCTCGCGCCGGAAAGTCCGGTCGAAAAAACATTGCAGGCGCTGGAAACCGCTGCGGCCGCGTTGCGGGGCGACCCGGCATGGTCGCAAGCGCTGGTAGACGGACCGCGGATTCTTGGCGTGCAGAGCTTTGACCGGACTTCAACGACCGTGCGATTGCAGGTTCGCACGGCGCCAACGCGGCAGGATGAAGTAGCGCGCGAACTGCGGCGGCGTATTCAGGTCGAGTTCCAAAAGCAAGGTATACCCATCTCGAGCGTGTATCGCATCGAATTGGCGGGCGTTTCCCACTCCTCGCCGGAAGCCGCCCAAGCGGGCGGTGCGAGTTAGAGCAAGGAGAATCGGCCATGGCCCAGATTACGTATGACGAAGTGAACCTGATGCTGCGCCTGTACGACATGAGGCGAGAGCCGCGGCTGCGGCAGGCGCGCGCCTGGTTCGTGGAACACTTTCATCCGCAATCTCCGGAAGAGATGATGAAGAGTTATCCGCAGGGGAGCGAGGAAAACACGTACATCCGCATGGTGATCAGCTATTGGGACATGGTGGCGGGCATCGTCAACCGCGGGCTGATCAACGACGAATTATTTTTCGACAGCAACGGCGAGATTTGGGTGGTATGGGACCGCATGCGATCGATCGTCCCGACATGGCGAGCAGCCTTCAAGAATCCGCTTCTTTTCCACCACATAGAAGAAACTTGCAAACGATTGGAAGCGTGGCGGGAAAAGCGGGCGCCAGGATCCACCGCGGCCATGCGGCAAATGATGGCGCAGTCAAAATCCGGAACAAAGACTGCGTAGATCAATCAGCGGCGCATCCGGATATGCTCCTGTTCCTGCGGCTCGGGAGCAAGTGAGGGCGTGGTGGGGCTAGCGAGTTTCACGCAATTGCGTCCAGCCGCCTTGGCAGCATAAAGAGCTACGTCAGCCTCGTGGAGAAGTTCTTCCACGGGGCGGAAGCCCCACTCCTGGCTCAGCAATAGCCCGAGACTCATGGTAATGGGAATCGGACCACTGGACGACGGCATTGGTTTTTGGGAGATGGCTTTGCAAATCTCCTCGGCGCGGGCAAAGGCGAAGGCCGGTTTGCAATTGTTAAGGACCACCAGGAACTCCTCGCCGCCATATCTTCCGACGAAATCGTAAGACCGCACGGAGGCCAGCAGCCGCTTGGCCGTTTCTTTCAGGACGTCGTCACCGGTGACGTGGCCGTAGGTATCGTTCACGCTCTTGAAGTGGTCGAGGTCGCACATCAAGATGGCCGTGGAAACATGTTCGCGCCTGGAACGGGCAAGTTCGCGGCCCAGCAGATCCATAATCACGCCGCGATTCCAGAGCGAGGTCAGCCCGTCATGGGTGGCCTGGAATCGCATCTCCTCGCGGGCCTCGATCAAGCGGTCTTCAAGATTGAGGATTCGCAAGCCGGTGCGGAGGCGCGCTTTCAGCTCTTCGGGGTCAAACGGTTTGATCAGATAATCATCGGCCCCAGATTCGAGCCCGGCGACGACGTCTTCTTTCGATTCCTTTGATGTAAGCAACACCATATAAACGTAGGACTGGTGTTTCGTTTTCCGCACTTCGCGGCAAACGCCCGGACCATCCAGCTCTGGCATTACCCAGTCCAGCAGCGCGAGCCTTGGCCCATCTGGCAGGCACAACTGCTCCGCCGCCAGGCGGCCATTCTCCACGGCGGTCACTTCGTAACCCGCACGCTCCAGCGTTTTCAGGAGCAATTTCCGCGACATCATTTCATCATCGGCGACCAGAATCCTCATCCATGCACCTCTGCCATGCATGCGTCCAATTGCAGCAGGAGATCCTTGCTTACATTCTCGAACGTGGAGCAGGCTTCCTGAAACTTGGAAGTCTCTCGATTTTGGCCCAGTTGCTCGAGACGGGCGGCGGCGTCCGCTGCCGAGGTTGCCGCCAGGTTGGAAAGCATTCCTTTCAAAGTATGGGCCTCGGCAGTGACACGATCCCCATCCATGGAATCGACGGCATCGCGCAGAGCCTGGAGATGTCCGGGAAACTCATCCTTGAAAATCAATAAGAGTTCACGCATGAGTCCGCGGTCATTTTCGACGCGCGCCAACAGCTCAGCGAGATCAATGATTGCGTTGGGCATGTACGCTTTCCCCCTCCCGGCTACATCTTGAAAGCCGGCGCGGATTGGCATGTCAGCTCTTCGCAGCTTCCGCCTGATTCACAATGCGTCGCGCCAAGGCGAGCAGGCGCGAACTGATTTTCAAGTGGGCCTTGTTGGCAGCCTCCAGATTCACGTCAAATTGAATCGCGCCCGACTGGCTGGAGAAACTTACGATTCCGCCAGCGTCAAGAAACTCTGGTGTTTCCCCGACGGTAAGCACCATTCGGCCGCGCACCGCGTCCAGCGACTGGTTGTATCTCTTCCGCTCCGAGCGGCTTACGAACAAAATCTGGCAAGCGGACAGTTCCTGTAGCTTTCGTACCCAGCGAATTTCGATACGCCGCCCCTGTACGGCAGTGCCCCGGGTTATCTCTGCCAGCGAAGTTCCAAAGGTAAACTCGCCAAAAACACAAACCAGAAAGGGTGCTGTCACCGGTGGCAGCGCCTCTGGAGACCATTCTACAAAGCTGGGAAAATTTGCCAGATAGTTGGCCTTGGCACGGTATTCGATGGCGGAGGAGTCCTGCGCACGGAGCGGCGCTGAAACCAACGGGAGTGAGAACGCTAAGCTGAAGGACAGTAGTGACCTGATAGTCGGCCTAAGGGTGCTGATCGGATTTCGATTTCTGCGCTGAAGGCTAGACACAATAATCCCCCCGGAAACAAAGGCACGCTTATGTCCACGTCTAAACGCATCCGTCGAGCTAAACGATTGATAAGAATTGAGTTCGGCTAAGGGCTTCTTGCACCGGTTTGGGGCAGGATGCCCGTGATGGAACGGAACTCCAGAAATGGTTCAATTTGAAACTGGCGGTCGAATTGGTATGGCTTTGCGGGTTGAATGCCGCATCAGAGTGCGCGCCTGTGCACATACGCGCGGCATGAAAGAAGAGGACGTGCGCGCGCTGGTGCAGAGACATACCAGGGGGCGCGACCTGGGATTTCTTGGCGAACCGCACGTGAATGTCTTGGAACTGAATCTGGAGATGGACAGCCTTCGTGCCGCGCGATAACCCGATGCCCGCAAGCAAATTAATGGGTGCCTTCCGAGTCGTGATTCAAAGAGAAAGGCCTGGAGGCGCGGGTGGGATTCGAACCCACGAATGGAGGTTTTGCAGACCTCTCCCTTGGGCCACTTGGGTACCGCGCCGAATCTTTAAGTATAGCAAATCTGAAAGAACTCTCCGGACATCCCAAACAAGGCCGCATTCGACAACGCCTATTTTTTCTCCGCAACAGCCTGAATTTTTGCTTCGCGCAAAAATCGCGCCGATTCTTCGGGAGGCGTTGGGTTGATGTAAAACCCCGTACCCCATTCAAAGCCCGCGACCTTGGTTAGCTTGGGAATGATTTCGATGTGCCAGTGGTAGTGGTCGTTGATCTCTTCGCCGATCGGAGACGTGTGGATCATGAAGTTTAGAGCGGGGCGGTCAAGCACCTGATCGAGGCGCATCAGCGTGTCCTTTAGCATCCGCGCCAGGCTTGCATACATGGAGCTCTGATTATTCTCATAAGACGACCCATGGACCTTCGGCAGCAGCCACATCTCAAACGGAAAGCGCGGCGCATAAGGGGCAAGCGTGATGAAATGTTCGTTCTCACCGATGACGCGTTCGCCGGTATCGCGCTCCTGGCGAATGATGTCGCAGAAAATGCAGCGCTCCTTCTCATCGTAATAGTGCCAACAGCTGTCGATTTCTTCGCGCACACGCCGCGGGACGATGGGCAGGGCAATTAACTGTGAGTGCGGGTGGTCGATGGTGGCCCCGGCGGCTTCTCCGTGATTTTTGAAAATGAGAATGTAACGGAAACGCTTATCGTTCTTCAGGTCCAGCATGCGGTCGCGATAGCCCCAGAGCACGTCCTCCACGGCACGTTCCGGCAGGGTTGCAAGAGTTGCAAGATGGTTCGGTGACTCGATCACCACTTCGTGCGCGCCGATTCCGTTCATCTTGTCAAAGAGACCTTCGCCCTCGCGGTCCAGTTCGCCCTCGATTCCCAGAGCAGGAAATTTGTTAGGGACGACGCGGATGCTCCAACCCGGCGTGTTTGGTCCTCCGCCATTCCGTCCGTAAACAAGAATTTCCGGCGGAGTTCGAGATTCGTTGCCTGCGCAGAAGGGACAATTCTTCTCTTCCCTTGGGATGACGCTCTCACGGAGAAAGTCGTTCGGTCGCTTCCCGCGTTCCGTTGAAATAATCACCCACCGGCCCGTGATCGGGTCTTTCCGCAACTCCGGCAAAGCAATCCTCCTTGATGATGTTCTGGTTCACCCTTTCGGGGCGAGCGACCAGGAGACTTTGGATTGTACCGCGTCTGGCAATTCCACGAAGACATTCTGCTCAGCCCGCTACATTTGAGGGCTGAATGCATCCTTGTGCAGCCGCACAACCGGCGGCTGTCCTGGGCAGTTGTCAATCGCCATGACATCAAACCGGCAAGGGCATTCGCCGACGTGACGCTCCGCCAGAAATCGCTGCGCCGTGCGAACCACCAGATGCTGTTTTTCGCGCGTAACGCTTAGTTCGGGCAGCGCCGGCAAGTCTTCGCGGATAGTGCGCGTTCTGACTTCCACAAACGCCAGCGTCGTGCCATCGTAACCCACGAGATCGATTTCGCCCTTGATGCCTCGCGGAGTGTAATTTCGCGCCACGAAGATGTATCCCTGCCTCCGCAAATACCAGTAAGCGTAGGTTTCTCCGCGAATGCCCGTGCGCCGGGCTTCGAGCTTTTTTGCATCGCTGGAAAAACTCTCCTCTTCGCGCAGGCCTCGCCGCGCAGCCCAGTGTACGGCGCGAAACATCAATTGTGAAAATATCGGCATGGACTATCGCAATTTCACGGGCAGAATCTCGAGGTGCACGTCTGCCTCTTTGCTCGACGAAACCATGGTCTTCATCACGGTCAATGAGATAACGCGCGAGTCTTTGCCCTTGGCTTCTGAAAAGACTGTCTCATTCAGTGCGTCCAAGAAAAGCTTAAGCAAATTATCCAAATCCGAACCATACGGAAGATCGGAAGGAAACTTATCAGGCGGCAAGAGAAAAGTGGCTTTCAACACACACGCGTCCGTTACGCGCGGCTGGTGAAGCGTCTGCTCAATTACAGACGCTTTCCACCGCGCCGGTGCATTAAGATCGCCGCGGCTCTTACTCTTACTAAAAGGGACGCCGCGAATGAAGTGGTTAATATAGTTCAAGGTACGAAATTTTATAGCGATTTTTCTGTTTCACGGAAACAATCTTCCAGTGTCCGCGCTGCAAAGTCGGCCTGTTCCTGATCGATCAGCAGCGGCGGCGACAGGCGAATGGTGTTCTCACCGGCGCCGAGGACCAGCAGGCCCTTGTGAAACGCCAGATCGACAATGGCATTGCGCAAGTCGGCAGCCTTTTCTTTCGTGCGCTGATCCCGCACAATTTCAATGCCGATCATCAATCCACGTCCGCGCACGTCGCCGACGATCTTGAAGTTCTTTGTCCAATCGGCCAGACGTCCGAAGAGGTAATCTCCCATGCGTTGTGCGTTTTCCTTGTACTCGCTCTCGATCAGTTCCATGGTGGCCAGCGCCGCCGCAATACACACCGGGTTTCCGCCGAACGTCGTTCCGTGAGAGCCCGGCCCCCAGCGCATCACGCTTTCTCTTGCGATGATCGCGCCAAGTGGCATGCCGCTCGCAATGCCCTTCGCGGAACAGAGAATGTCAGGTTCGATCCCGGCGTGCTCACTGGCCCACCACTTTCCGGTGCGGCCCATTCCCGACTGCACTTCGTCCACGATGAACATGATTCCGTGCTGGCGGCAGATCCGCTGCAATTCCTGCAGGAAGAACTTGGGCGCCGGAACATATCCACCTTCGCCCTGAATGGGCTCGATGATGATGCCCGCGACGTCTTCGGGATCGAACAACCGTTTGAAGATCTGCCCTTCGAGTTGTTCGAGAATTTCCGCACCACAGGTTTCCGCAGTGTGGCCGTGCGCGCAGCGATAAGCGTAGGGGTAGGGAATGTGCTCGATTCCGCTGAGCAGAGCGCCAAATCCTTTGCGCTGCGTCGATTTCGATGCCGTCAACGACAGCGCGCCCATGGACCGGCCATGGAAGCAACCGTAAAACGCAATCAGCTTGTCGCGCTTCGTGGCATACCTCGCCAGCTTGATGGCTCCTTCGATCGCTTCAGTCCCCGAATTGGTGAAAAAGGCTTTCTTGCTTTCCGCGCCCGGTATCGTCCGGCCCAGGCGCTCGGCCAGTTGCGGCATGCTCTCGTAATAAAAATCCGTGCCGGACATGTGAATGAGTTCGGCCGCCTGCT